>NZ_JAOCKC010000010.1:0-93955 GCF_029844625.1 Stenotrophomonas sp. GD03680
AAACCCACCCTCCCTCAGTGAGCAGCAGGCCGCGACGGCGGCAGCCATGCCGCCACGATGCCGAGCAGCGGCAGGAACGCCGTCAGGTGATAGACGTATTCGATGCTGGTCCTGTCCGCCAGCAGGCCCAGCACCGCCGCGCCCAGGCCGCCCATGCCGAACGCAAAACCGAAGAACAGGCCCGACACCATGCCGATCCGGTGCGGCATCATCTCCTGCGCGTAGACCACGATGGCAGAGAAGGCAGACGACAACACGAAACCGATCAGCACCGCCAGCACCGTGGTCCACAGCAGATCCGCATGCGGCAACGCCAGTGCGAACGGCGCCACGCCCAGGATCGAGGTCCAGATGATCGGCTTGCGGCCGATGCGATCGCCCAGCGGACCGCCCAGAAAGCCACCCGCCGCCGAAGCCACCAGGAACGCGAACAGATGCAGCTGCGCCTGCGCCACCGGAATGCCGAAATGGTGGATCAGGTAGAAGGTGAAGTAGCTGCCGATGCTGGCCATGTAGAAGTACTTGCTGAAGATCAGCACCAGCAGGATCGCCAGCACCTTGGCCACGGTGCGCGGAGGATGCCGCGACGCCACCGCCGCCACGCCGGCCGGGCGGGGTGCGCCCAGGTGCAGCGCATACCAGCGGCTCACATAGGTCAGCAGGGCGATGCCGACCAGCGCAGCACCGGCAAACCATGAGGCCGCATGCTGGCCGTACGGCACGATCACGGCGGCGGCAATCAGCGGCCCCAGCGCGGTACCGAAGTTGCCGCCGACCTGGAACACCGACTGTGCGAAGCCATGGCGCCCGCCGGACGCCAGCCGTGCGATGCGCGACGCTTCCGGGTGGAAGATCGCCGATCCGATGCCGACCAGCGCGGCGGCCATCAGGACCATCGCATAGTTCGGCGCGAAGCCGAGCAGCAGCATCCCGCACAGCGTCGAGGCCATGCCGATCGGCAACGAGTACGGCGCTGGATGGCGGTCGGTATGCATCCCCACCAGCGGTTGGAAGATCGACGCGGTGAGCTGGTAGGTCAGCGTGATCAGGCCGATCTGGGTGAAACTGAGATTGAAGCCGCCCTTGATGACCGGATAGATCGCCAGGATCAGCGACTGCATCATGTCGTTGACGACATGCGAGGTGGAAATGGCAGCCAATACACCGGGCGCCACCGGGCGGGAGGTCGTTGCAGGGGAAGCCAGAGTCGACATGGACGCAGTCAGATTTGGGGGCGGTTCCGCATGCTACGGTTGCCTTCCCCTCCCTTCTGCCGCGTTCGGGTCATGGCCTATCGCAAAAAGGACATTGGCGGTGACGTCGATCCGGCTGCGCCGTGGCGCGATGTGCCGCTGCATCGCCCGGTCACCTACCGGGTTACCCAGTACCCGGCCGGCACCCATATCGCAGGCCACAAGCACCAGCGCCACCAGCTGGTCTATGCCATCTCCGGGCTGATGGTGGTGCGCTCGGAAGTCGGTCGCTGGGTCGTGCCCTCCACCCGTGCGATCTGGATGCCGGCCGGCATGGTGCATGCGGTGGACTGCATTGCCGCCGTGCACATGCGCAGCCTGTACATCGACCCGTCATTCGCCCCGCAACTGCCGGCCGAACCGTTCGCGGTACAGGTGGCACCGCTGCTGCGCGAACTGCTGCAGGCAGCCACCCTGATCAAGGGCGAGCACATCGAAGACAGCCGCGATGGCCGCGTGGTGCGCCTTCTGCTGGACGAGCTGCATCGCATGGACGTATTGCCGCTGCACCTGCCCGCGCCTGCCGATCCGCGCCTGCAGCGGATCTGCCGGCACCTGCAGAAGCACCCCGGCGATGACGCCACGCTGCAGGACTGGGCGCAGGCACTGGAAGTGGATGTGAAAACCATCCAGCGCCACTTCGCCAACGAACTGGGCATGACCTTCGGCCAGTGGCGGCAGCAGGCGCGGCTGCTGGCGGCAATGGAACGGCTGGCGACCGGCGAGAAGGTCATCGATGTCGCACTGGCGATGGGCTACGACAGCCCCAGCGCGTTCACCAGCATGTTCAAGCGCCAGCTGGGGCAGACCCCGGCGGCGTTCTTCCGCTGACCCCATGCACAGAAACGCCGGGCATGGCCCGGCGCTACCGTTCAACGCTTGCGTTGAAAATTCAGGACGTCATCCGGTCCCAGAAGCCCTTCACGCCGTCCATGAAGGTGGCGGACTTCGGCGAGTGCTTGCGCGCTTCCTCACCGACGAAGGTGGCCTCGAACTGCTCCAGCAGCCTGCGCTGGTCGTTGGTCAGGTTGACCGGCGTCTCGACCACCACGCGGCAATACAGATCGCCCTCGCTGCGGCTGCGCACCGAACGCACGCCCTTGCCGCGCAGGCGGAACAGTTTGCCGGTCTGGGTCTCTGCCGGAATGCGGATCTCCGCTTCGCCGCCCAGCGTCGCCACGCGCACGGTATCGCCGAGCGCCGCCTGCGAGATGCGGATCGGCACTTCACAATGCAGATCGTCGCCATCGCGCTGGAAGATGGGGTGCTCGCGCACGCGCACTTCCACGTACAGGTCGCCCGGCGGCGTGCCGGCCGGCCCCGCTTCGCCCTCGCCAGCCAGGCGGATGCGATCGCCGGTGTCGACGCCCGCCGGCACCTTCACCGACAGCACCTTGTCTTCCTCGACACGGCCATTGCCGTGGCAGGTCTTGCAGGGCTTGGCAATGATCTGGCCGCGGCCGCCGCAGTTGTGGCAGGCCTGCTGCATGGCGAAGATGCCGCGCTGGATGCGCACCTGGCCGCGGCCGTGGCAGACGTTGCAGGTCTCCACCTTGCCATCTTCCGAGCCGCTGCCATCGCAATCGCCGCATTCGGCCAGGGTCGGGATCTCGATGCGGCGCTCGACGCCACGCACCGCTTCTTCCAGGTCCAGCTCCATCACGTAACCGATGTCGGCACCGCGGCGTGCCTGGCGCGGGCCGCCGCCGGCACCACCGAAGATGTTGCCGAAGATGTCGCCGAAGATATCGTTCATGTCCGGACCACCCGGACCGCCCCCGCCCATGCCGTGCTCGAACGCGGCATGACCGTGGCTGTCATACATCCGGCGCTTGTTGCCGTCGGACAGCACCTCGTAGGCTTCCTTGCACTCCTTGAAGGAGGCTTCGGCGGCCGCATCACCCGGATTTCGGTCCGGATGGAACTTCATCGCGCAGCGGCGGTAAGCCTTCTTCAGCTCTTCTTCGTTGGCGGTGCGGGCCACGCCCAGCACTTCGTAGTAATCGCGCTTGCTCATATCGTGAATCGGCTTCCGGAATGTCGGGATTCGTCAAAACGGAAGAGCGGAACCAGGTCCGCTCTTGCGTCGGGCGCCCCGACGCGCCGGAGGCGGTCAGGACCCTGATGCGACAACGGGACGCTGCCAGGCAGCGTCCCGCGTCGGTCCGGATCAGGACTTCTTGTCGTCCTTGACTTCGGTGAACTCGGCGTCCACCACGTCGTCGTTGCCCTTGCCCGCATTGCCGGCATCGGCGCCCGGGGCACCGCCCTGCTCTGCCGACGCTGCGGCGAACAGCGACTGGCCGGCTTCCTCCAGCACCTTCGACTTGGCTTCGATCTGTGCCTTGTCGTCGCCCTTCATCGCGGTTTCAAGATCGGCCAGAGCCGCTTCAACCTTGCCGATGACATCGCCGCCGACCTTGCTGCCGTGCTCGGTGATGGCGCTGCGGGTGCCGTGGATCAGGGCATCGGCCTGGTTGCGGGCCTGCACCAGCTCCTGAAACTTCTTGTCTTCTTCGCGGTTGGCTTCCGCGTCGGCGACCATGCGCGCGATCTCTTCCTCGGACAGGCCCGAGCCGGCCTTGATCTCGACCTTCTGTTCCTTGTTGGTCTTCTTGTCCTTGGCCGACACATGCAGGATGCCGTTGGCGTCGATGTCGAAGGACACTTCCACCTGCGGCAGGCCACGCGGCGCCGGCTCGATGCCGGACAGGTCGAACTTGGCCAGCGACTTGTTGAAGCGGGCCTGTTCGCGCTCACCCTGCAGCACGTGCACGGTCACGGCCGACTGGTTGTCCTCGGCGGTGGAGAACACCTGCGAGGCCTTGGTCGGGATGGTGGTGTTCTTCTCGATGATCTTGGTGAACACGCCGCCCATGGTTTCGATGCCCAGCGACAGCGGGGTCACGTCCAGCAGCAGCACGTCCTTGACGTCGCCGCCCAGCACGCCACCCTGGATCGCCGCACCCAGTGCCACGGCTTCGTCCGGGTTGACGTCCTTGCGCGGCTCCTTGCCGAAGAACTCGGTCACCGCCTGCTGCACCTTCGGCATGCGGGTCTGGCCGCCGACCAGGATCACTTCGCTGATGTCGCTCGAACGCAGGCCGGCATCGTTCAGGGCGACGCGGCACGGCTCGATCGACTTCTTGATCAGGTCTTCCACCAGCGCTTCCAGCTTGGCGCGGGTCAGCTTGATGTTCAGGTGCTTCGGACCCGACGCGTCAGCGGTGACGTACGGCAGGTTCACTTCGGTCTGCTGGGCGCTGGACAGCTCGATCTTGGCACGCTCGGCAGCGTCCTTCAGGCGCTGCAGGGCCAGCGGATCCTTGCGCAGGTCGATGCCCTGGTCCTTGTTGAACTCTTCCACCAGGTACTCGATGACGCGGTTGTCGAAGTCTTCGCCGCCCAGGAAGGTGTCGCCGTTGGTGGCCAGCACTTCAAACTGCTTCTCGCCGTCGACGTTGGCGATCTCGATCACCGAGACGTCGAAGGTACCGCCGCCCAGGTCGTACACAACGATCTTGCGATCCTTGTTGTCGCCCTTGTCCAGGCCATAGGCCAGCGCGGCCGCGGTCGGCTCGTTGATGATGCGCTTGACGTCCAGGCCCGCGATGCGGCCAGCATCCTTGGTGGCCTGGCGCTGGCTGTCGTTGAAGTAGGCCGGCACGGTGATGACCGCTTCGGTGACCTTCTCACCGAGGAAGTCCTCGGCGGTCTTCTTCATCTTCTCCAGTACCTTGGCCGAGATTTCCTGAGGCGCCATCTTCTTGGCGTCGCTGGTCGCCACCCACGCATCACCATTGTCATGGGCGAGGATGCTGTACGGGACGTGGGCGATGTCCTTCTGCACCTCGGCGTCGGTGAACTTGCGGCCGATCAGGCGCTTCACCGCGTAGAAGGTGTTCTTCGGGTTGGTCACCGCCTGGCGCTTGGCCGAGGCACCGACCAGGACTTCGCCGTCCTTGGTGTAGGCGACGATCGACGGGGTGGTGCGATCGCCTTCCGAATTCTCGATGACGCGGGCCTTGCCGCCGTCCATGATCGCCACGCACGAGTTGGTGGTGCCGAGGTCGATACCAATGATCTTGCCCATGGGGGAGACTCCTGAGAAATGCTGTGTGGATGTCAGTCCGGCCGCTCGGCCGGTGGATGAATGGGATGTGGGGGAGGCTCGTGGAACATTCAAGCCATCTCCCGAACGCTGTGTTCAGCCGTTCAAGGTTCGCCGGGCATGGCCCGGCGATGACGATCCGGGGGTAGCGCCGGGCCATGCCCGGCGGCCGCTCCCGGATGGACCGCTCAGTCGGCGGCCACCACCACCAGCGCCGGCCGCAGCAGGCGCTCGTTGAGCAGATAGCCCTTCTGGAACACGGTCACCACGCTGCCCGGGGCGGCGTCCGGGGCCGGCACCTGGCTGATCGCCTGGTGGTGCTCCGGGTTGAACGGCTGGCCGGTCGGGTCAATCAGGACCAGGCCGTTGTCGGCGGCGACCTTCAGCAGCTGCTTGTAGGTCAGCTCCAGGCCCTCGCGCAGCGGGTGCGGGTCGTCGCCGGCGGCCTTCAGGCCGGCATCCAGGCTGTCGAACACGGGCAGCAGCTCGCCCAGCAGCTTCTCGTTGGCGAACTTGCGGGCCTGCTCGATGTCGCGGGCCACGCGCTTGCGCTGGTTCTCCAGGTCGGCGCGCTCACGCAGCGCATCGGCCCTGACCTGCTCGACTTCCGCGCGCAGGCGCTCCACTTCGTCATTGACGCCTGCTGCGGCGGCCGCGTCGGCGGCGCTCTGCTGGGATTCGAAATCTGGATGTTCGTGGTTCATGTCTGGGTCCCTGGCGGTCACTCCCCGCCTCCACCCACCCTAGTGTGGGCGGGATGCTGCGTTTCAAGCGTCCGCGGCACCGGATCCGCGTCCGGTCGGTGAAAAGGCCGCCCCCAGCATGTCGGCGGTGGCCTGTACCAGCGGGATCATGCGGTCGTAGGCCATCCGCTTCGGCCCGATCACCCCCAGCACGCCCAGCACCTGCCCGTTGGCCGCATACGGGGCGGTCACCAGCGAAACGCCCTGCAGCGGCATCATCCCGGTCTCTTCGCCGATGAAGATGCGCACGCCCGGGGCCTGGATGGTCCGCTCCAGCAGCTGCAGGATCTCGCGCTTGCTGGAAAACAGCTCGAACAGTTCACGCAGGCGCTCCAGGTCGGACAGGTCCTGGACCCCCATCAGGCGGGTCTGGCCCGCCACCAGCATGTCGTCGGCCGCGGGCTGCAGGGCCTGCTCGGCCAGTTCGATGCTGTGCGCCAGCAGCTGCTCCAGCTCGGAGCGGGCATCGCGCAGCTCCAGCAGCAGGCGCGCCCGGATCTCCGCCAGCGGCAGCCCGGCGAAATGGGCGTTGAGGTAATTGGCGACCTGCTCCAGCTGGCCCGGCGCGAAGTCCTGGCGGGTTTCGATCACCCGGTTCTGGACCTCGTTGTCGGCGAACACCAGGATCGCCAGCACCCGGCGGCCGTCCAGCGCCACGAAATCGATCTGGCGGAAGGCGAACTGCTCGCGCCGCGGCGCGCTGACCACGCCGACGAAGTGGCTCATCGCCGACAGCAGCTCGGAGGCACTGCCGAGCAGGGCCTGGGTGCTGCCGCCACCGGCCAGTTCCTGGCGCAAGCGGGCCAGCTCGCCCTCGCCCGGCGGCTGCATCTGCAGCAGGCTGTCGACAAACACCCGGTAGCCATGCGCGGTCGGGATCCGCCCGGCGGAGGTATGCGGCGACGCCAGCAGGCCCAGGTCCTCCAGGTCGCCGAGGATGTTGCGGATGGTGGCCGGGCTGACTTCCAGCCCGGCCACGCGCGCCAGCGTCTGCGAGCCCACGGGCTCACCATCCTGGATGTGGCGCGCGATCAGCGTGCGCAGCAGATGGCGCGCGCGCGGGGCGAGTTGGTCGGCGGAACCGTGCATGGAATCAACCTGTGAGACACGGAGACTAGATAATGGCGCCGGATCACCTTGGCAAGCCATTGGACCGCCCGCGTGCGCGTGCTAGCGTTGCGCGGCTCAGCTACCCCCAGACCCATGCTCAGACACCTATCGATCAAGGATTTCGCCGTCGTCCGCGCCACCGAACTTGAATTCGGGCCTGGCATGACCGTGGTTTCAGGCGAGACCGGCGCCGGCAAGTCGCTGATGGTCGACGCGCTGGGCTTCCTGTCCGGCCTGCGCGCCGACAGCGGCGTGGTCCGCCACGGTGCCGCCCGCGCCGAGCTGTCGGCCGAGTTCGCGCTGGAGCATCTGCAGGCCGCACGCCAGTGGCTGGCCGACAACGAGCTGGACGATGAGGACCAGTGCCAGCTGCGCCGCGTGATCCGCGCCGACGGCGGTTCGCGGGCCTGGATCAACGGCCGCCCGGTCACCCTCGCCCAGCTGGGCGAACTGGCCGCGCTGCTGGTGGAAATCCACGGCCAGCATGAACAGCAGGCCCTGCTGGCGCGTCCTTCCCAGCTGGCCCTGCTTGATGCCTATGCCGGCAACGAGGAAGAGCGCCGTCAGGTCCGCCGCGCCGCAGCCGCCTGGCAGGCACTGGTCGATGAATCCCTGGCGCTGTCGCAACAGGGCGACGTCAGTGACCGTATCGGTTTCCTCGAGCATCAGCTGCGCGAACTGGACCGTGAGGATCTGGAGCCCGAATCGATCCTCGCGCTGGGCGCCAGCCATCGGCGCCAGGCCCATGCCAGCGCGCTGCTGACCGCCTGCCAGGCCGCCAGCAACCAGCTCAACGGCGACGAGGGCAGCTCGGCGCTGGATCAGCTGCAGCAGGTGCGGCACGAACTGGCCCGGCTGATCGAACACGACCCGCGCCTGGGCGAGGTGGACAGCCTGATCGAAAACGCGTCGATCCAGCTGCACGAAGCCCTGTCCCTGCTCGACCGCGTGCACGACGACCTGGATGCCGACCCCGAGCAGTTCGAGGAGAACGAGCGCCGTCTCGGCCGCCTGCACGACCTTGCGCGCAAGCATCGCGTGCCGATGGACGAACTGGGCGCGCAGCGCGAGCGCATGCATGCCGAAGTGGAGCAGCTGCGCGGCGCCGACGAACGGCTGCAGCGCCTGGCCGGCGAGATCGACAAGGCCGCGGCCGCCTGGCGGGTGCAGGCCGAAGCACTGACCGCAAGCCGGCGCAGTGCGGCGGCCGCGCTGTCGACCACCACCACCGGCATCATCGCCGAGCTGGGCATGGGCGGTGGCCAGTTCCTGATCGAGCTGGAACCCCAGGACGGCGGCAAGCCCGACCCGCAGGGCGCCGAACGCGTGGAGTTCCTGGTCGCGGCCAATGCCGGTCAACCACCACGCGCCCTGCGCAAGGTGGCCTCGGGTGGCGAACTGTCGCGCATCTCGCTGGCAATCGAAGTGGCCGCGCTCGACCTGGACGCCGTGCCGACCATGGTGTTCGACGAAGTCGACTCGGGCATCGGTGGCGCGGTGGCCGACATCGTCGGCCAGAAACTGCGCGCCCTTGGCGAGAAGCGCCAGGTGCTGTGCGTGACCCACCTGCCGCAGGTCGCGTCCAAGGGCCATGCCCACTACCGGGTCAGCAAGGCACCGGTGGAAGGCATGACCCAGAGTGCGGTGGAGAAGCTGGACCTCAAGGCACGCGAGGAAGAACTGGCACGCATGCTCGGTGGCGTCGAAGTGAGCAAGGAAGCGCGCGCGGCCGCCCGCAAGCTGCTGCAGGTCTGACGCCGGCGGCGTCGAGCGACGCCCGGTCCGTCCCACCGCAGGTTCACCCCAGCGGCCGCGCCAGATCCACCTTTTCCACCAGGAAATCCAGGAACGCACGCACCCGCAGCGGCAGATAGCCACCCTGCCCCAGGAATACCGCGTGCACCTCTTCCAGATCGCCGGGATTGGCCTCTTCCAGCACCGGCAGCAGCCGCCCGGCCGCTATGTCGTCCCTGACCTGGAACGCGGCCAGCCGGGCCAGCCCGAGCCCTCCCAGCACCAGCTGCCGCAGGGCATCGCCGTTGCTGGCGCGCGCATTGCCGCTGGTGGGCACGCGCAGCACCTGGCCGCCCTGCAGCAGCGGCCACCCCTGCATCGCCCGCGCATGGCCGATGTCCAGCCGGTTGTGCGTCTGCAGGTCGTCGACGTTGCCAGGCAGACCGTGTCGCTGCGCATAGCCGGGTGAGGCCACGATCATCATCCGCGTCGCCCCCAACCGTCGTGCCACCAGGCTGGAACTCTTCAGCGGACCGGCCCGCACGGCCACATCGGTGCGCTGCTCGAGCAGATCGATCACTTCATCGGTCAGGGTCAGGTCCACCCCCACCTGCGGGTGCTGCTGCAGGAACATGGGCAGCAACGGCAGCAGGAAATGCTGGCCGAAGGGCACGTTGGCATTCACCCGCAGCCGCCCGCGCGGTTCGGCATGCGCGCTCGCACAGCGCTCGGCCTCTTCCAGGTCAGCAAGCACGCGCAGCCCGCGCTCATAGAAGGCGCAGCCCTCCGGGGTCAGCTGCAGCTGGCGGGTGGATCGCTGCAGCAGGCGCGTGCCCAGCCGCTGCTCCAGCCGCGCCACCAGCTTGCTGACCGCCGAGGGCGTCATGTCCAGGCTGCGGGCCGCCGCAGAGAATCCGCCGGTTTCGATCACCCTCACGAACACTTCCAGCTCGCCGGAGCGATTGATGTCGGGTCGCGGCATGGTGATGAATCCAGTTCACAGATGATTATCCAGGCGCAGTCTAGTTCACAGAAAGCGGCAGGGACACCATGGCCCCTCCTTCCGACGGACCCTTCCGATGAACCGCCTGAGCACGTTGACCACCGCTGCCCTGCTCACCCTGTCCGCAGCAGCCAGCGCCACGGCCGCCCCTCCCCGGCACTGGGTGGCCAGCTGGCAAGCCAGTCCACAACCGGTTTGGCAGGCAGACTTCCTGTTTCCGACGCTGATCCCCGCAGAGCTGGCCGACCAGACCTTCCGCCAGACCGTCCGCATCAGCCTGGGCGGCTCGCGCCTGCGTGTCCGCTTGAGCAACGCCTACGGGACACAGCCACTGCGGGTGGGCCGGGCCACCCTGGCGGCACATCCGGGCGAGGTGCCGCAGGCGCTGACCTTCGATGGCCAGCCCGGCGTGCTGATCGCGCCTGGCCAGGACCGGCTCAGCGACGCGCTGCCACTGCCCACGCGCAACCTGCAGTCGCTGCAGGTCAGCATCCATCTGCCACAGCCCACGCCGCTGCGGACGTTCCACTGGGAGGGCCGGCAGACCAGTTGGATCGCGCCGGGTGACCAGAGCCTGGCTGCGGACCTGGACGGGGCCCGCAGCACCACGGCCCGCCTGCTGCTGTCCGGCATCGACGTCGAAACCGCAGCCCGCGCGCGCAGCGTGGTGGTGATCGGCGACTCGATCACCGATGGCGCAACGGCCAGCCTCGACCAGGACCAGCGCTGGACCGACCATCTCGCCGCACGGCTGGCACCGCAGGGAATCGCAGTGGTCAACGCCGGCATCTCCGGCGGACGCCTGCTGCGCGACGGCATGGGGGAATCCGCCCTGGCCCGCGTCCCGCGCGATGTCCTCGACCAGCCCGGTGTCGCCAGTGTGATCGTGCTGATCGGCATCAACGACATCAGCTGGCCGGGCACAGCGTTCGCGCGCGGCCAGGACCGGCCCGGGCTCGCCGAACTGCAGGCCGGCTATCGCAGCCTGGCCGGACAGGCCCATCGCCATGGACTGCGCATTGTCGGCGCAACCCTGCCGCCGTTCGCCGGTGCCCTGCCCGGCACCCCGCTGGACGACTACTACCAGCCGGACAAGGACACACTGCGCCAGCAGCTCAATGCCTGGCTGCGGCAGGACAGCCCATTCGATGCGGTGATCGACCTGGATGCAGTGCTGCGCGACCCCGCCGATCCCTCACGGATGGCCGCCGCCTACGATTCAGGCGACCATCTGCATCCGGGCGATGCCGGCAACCGGGCCATGGCCGAGGCCGTGGATCTGCGGATGCTGATGCCGCCATCGCACCCGGCGGTCACTCCGCCGCGCTGACGAAAAACCCCGGGCCCAGCCCGGGGTCTCGTCGCAACCGGCACGCAGGGGGTGCCTATCTGCGCTTCTTGCGCACGTACAGCACCAGCGAGTGTTCTTCCAGCTCATAGCCGTGATCGGCCGCGATCTTGCGCTGCAGTTCCTCGATCTCGGTACTTTCGAACTCGATGATCTTGCCGCTGTCCACATCGACCATGTGATCGTGATGGCCGCCGCGGTCCAGTTCATAGACGGCCTGGCCGCCTTCGAAATTGTGCTTGAGCACGAGGCCGGCAGCCTCGAACTGGGTCAGTACCCGGTACACCGTGGCCAGGCCGATCTCGTCACCATGCTCCAGCAGCTGGCGGTAGATGTCTTCGGCGGTCATGTGGTGCTGGGCAGTGCGCTGCTCGAGCAGCGCCAGGATCCGCATCCGTGGATGGGTTACCTTCAGGCCGACTTTACGCAGGTCGTGGGTTTCCATAGGTCTCCGTTCATTGGCGATTTAGCGCCAGCTGCCTCGGATTGGGTCGCGGTGGCACGCCGGGAGTGTATCATCGGTTCGATTTCCCCAACCGCCAGTCCCGATGCGCAATCTCCTGTTGGTCGCCGCCGTCGCCCTGTCCACCACCGGGTGCGGCATCATCTACAAGCAACCCATCTATCAGGGCAACCTGATCCGGGAAGATGCCGTGGCCAAGCTGCAGGTCGGGCAAAGCAAGCAGCAGGTGAACGCGCTGCTGGGCACGCCCTCCGTGCCGGACCCGTTCCATGCCCAGCGCTGGGACTACACCTCCAGCCAGCGGGTCGACCGTCTCGGCCGCACGGAAGTGAAGAACTTCACCGTGTATTTCGAGAACGACGCCGTGACGCGCTGGGAGGGTGACTATTTCCCGGCCAACGACAAGGCGCTGGCCCAGCAGACCGTCCGCCAGTTCGGCCGCAACCTGCCGAAGGACAAGAAGAAGAAGGGCCGCTGAGGCCGCCGGCCCGTTCCGACGGACGGGCCCTGGCCCTCAACCGCCGAGCGCGCGACGCCGGCGGTTGTCCTTGGGATCGGCCTGCAGCGGGCGCAGCAGTTCGACCCGGTCCCCATCCAGCAGTGCCTGCTGCGGGCGGGCCAGCACACCATGCACGGCGGCAGCCGGGCAGCCGGCACTGCCCTCAAGAGCGGCAGCGGCGATCGCATCGGCAACCGTGGCGCCCTCTTCCAGCTGCAACCGGCGTGACAGCACCCGCTGCGGCCAAGCAAGCACCACCTCGACCTCGATCATCGCTCAGTCCTCGTCGGCGACCCGGACGAAATCGTTGACCATGCGATCGGCCAGACCCTGGAAGCCGATCGCCAGCGCCGGGCCCAGCAGCCGTGAGCTGGGTTCGAATTCCAGGGTCAGCGTCACCTTGCAGGCGTCTTCGGCCAGCGCGTGGAATTCCCAACGGCCATGAAGCTGCTTGAAGGGACCGTCGCGCAGCTGCATGTCGATGCTGTGCGGGCGCTGCAGGGTGTTCTCGGTCTGGAACCAGGTACTGAACGAACCCAGGCCCAGGTCCAGACGCGCCACCAGCCGGTCCTCGCCCTGCTCCAGGATGCGGGCATCGGAGCACCAGCGGAAGCGGCGCGGATAAGCCTGGACGTCGTTGACCAGGTCGAACATGCGCGCGGCCGAATGTTCGACCAGGGCGCTGCGGCGGATAGTAGGCATGTATACGGGACGTTTCGGCAATCGACCGGGCGGGCCCGAATCGGAGACAATACGGAAATGAGCAAGAACAGCGGCAAGGATAAAGCAAAGAGCGCGACGGCCAACAAAACCATCGCGCTGAACAAGCGTGCCCGCCACGAGTACCACATCGAAGAGCGCTTCGAGGCCGGGCTCGCCCTGCAGGGCTGGGAGGTCAAGTCGATCCGGGCGGGGCGCGGCAACATCATCGACGCCTACGCTTACGTGAAGCGTGGCGAGATCTACCTGATCGGCGCACAGATCACTCCGTTGATCCAGGCCTCCACCCACGTGGTGGCCGAGGATCGGCGCGAGCGCAAGCTGCTGCTGCACCGGAACGAGATCGACAAGCTGATCGGCAAGGTCGAGCGTGATGGCTATACGATCGTGCCGACCGCGATGTACTGGAGCAAGAACAAGATCAAGCTCGAGATCGCGCTGGCCAAGGGCAAGCAGAACCACGACAAGCGCGATGCGGCCAAGGATCGCGACTGGGCGATCGAGAAGCAGCGGGTGATGCGGCGCGGCAACCGCGACGCCTGAGGCAGGCCCCGCCGCCATGTGGCGCCGGGCGATGCCCGGCGGCCCGGGCCATCAACCGGCCAGCATGCCCTGCCCGCGCGCGCGCGGCGCCAGGGCCGCGTGCATCACGGCCAGGTGCATCACCACCGCCAGTTCCGGCGCGTGGCGGTCATCGCCCGCCCGCCACTGCTGGGCGAGCTGGGCTGCATCGGCCGGCAGCAGGGCCAGCAGCTGCGTATCGTCGAGGGCATCGGCTGCACCCTGCAGCTGGCGCGCCAGCTGCCGCGACTGCCACACGTGAACGCCGATGCTGAGGCTGGCCAATGTCATCAAGGTCAGCGCCAGGCCGTGCTCGAACCACTGCGCCAGCACGTCCGGCCCCCACAGCAACGCCGCCAGTACCGCCAGCGCCGGCAGCCGCCAGCCCAGCCAATGGGTGCGCCCACGCTGCGGCCAATGCACCACCACTGCGCTGGCGACCAGCGCCACCGCTGCGGTGGCCGGCAGTTCGGTCAGCCAGGTCGCCGCCAGCAGCACCGCCAGCAGCGCCCAGACCCAACCGGGAGGCAACGCCCGTCGCTGATAGTCGGCCCCGACCGGGCCCACCAGCTGGCGCAGGCTGCGCTGTTGCATCGCGTCGGTCACCCACAGTCTCCCGTTTCTGTCCTGCCCTGGATGGTCACGACCAGTGTGTCGCAAATCCGTGCCGGAGACGTTAGCAATCCGCTATGACACAGGCAGTACAACATGTTGCGGATTGACCGGCCGCGCGAGGTGACTGTTCAGCTGTTTTGCCGTAGCATGACAACCGTTGGGCAGGCCCTGCCCGTGGTGACACGGAATCGGCCCTGTACCTTGCAGCACTGTAGAAACCGGGGGTGCATTGGTTTCGACGGGGGTTGTGAAGTCGCCTGGCGCATGCCGAGGGGGTAGCTTTCCTCGTAAATCCAGCTGCAAAACTCTAGTTGCCAACGACGACAACTACGCTCTGGCCGCTTAAGGCCTAAGCCTCGAAACCGCTTGTGTCCATGCTCGCGGTGTAGAGTCACTATCATGGAATCGCGCTGGACGGCTGCCTGTCAGTCCGGCACTAGAACACAACAGGCTGGTTCCCGGATGCGCTTTGCACGCCGTGCTGTTCGGGGACGAGATTCAACGGCGAGCTAAGCATGTAGTGCTGGGGATGGAGTGCCTTCGGACGGCGGTTCAATTCCGCCCACCTCCACCAACGAACGGTCCGCCAAGGACCGGAGAAGCCCGGAAACCCCCGCATCACAAGGGTTTCCGGGCTTTTTTATTGTCCGCAGCAGACCGGGGCAATCCGTTTCAATCCATGAGACGGTGGGGGTATATCAAGGGGTATCCGACCGCACCCACTGAAGCGATACCCCCAATGCCTCTGACCGACGCAGCCATCAGGCGCGCCAAGCCAAGCGACAAGCCGCAGAAGATCACCGACGGCGGCGGCCTGTACCTCTATCTCACCCCGACCGGCGCGCGCAGCTGGCGCTGGAAGTACCGCATCGCCGGCAAGGAAAAGCTGCTGTCGATCGGCCTGTACCCGGATGTTTCATTGGCCCGCGCCCGCGAGGCCCGCGACGAAGCCCGCCGGCTGTTGGCCCGAGGCGTCGACCCGGGCGCGCAGAAGAAGGCTGCTGCCCTCGCCCAATCCGCCCTGGGCTCGGACAGCTTCGAGACCATCGCCAATGAGTGGCTGGCCGCGCGCCCTTGGGTGCCCAGCTATGCGGAGAAGGTCAAAGCATGGATGAAGAACGACGTGTACCCGTGGATCGGGTCACGCTCTGTGGCCGACCTCACCGCGCCAGACTTCCTCCGGGTGGCCCGGCGCATCGAGGAACGCGGCGCGATCGAATCCGCGCACCGGATCATGCAGAACTGCGGCCAGATCATGCGGTACGCCGTGGCCACTGGCCGCGCGGAGCGAAACCCGGTTGCCGACCTGAAGGGAGCGCTCGCGCCGCCGAAGGAGGCCCACCATGCGGCGATTACCGACCCCGTGCAGCTGGGTGGCCTGCTGCGCTCCATAGAGGCGTACAGCGGATCTGCCATCACCCGTTCGGCGCTGCGGCTGGCGCCGCTGGTGTTCCTGCGTCCTGGCGAACTGCGGCATGCGGAATGGGAGGAATTCGACCTCGACGCGGCCGTGTGGACCATCCCCGCCAGCAAGATGAAGATGCGTGCTGCCCATCTGGTGCCGCTGTCCAGACAGGCGCTGCAGATCTTGGAGGACATCAAGCCGATCACCGGCCGGCACAAGTGGGTGTTCTCTGGAGCCCGCGATGCCAAACGCCCGATGTCGGAGAACGCCGTTACCGCAGCGCTGCGCAACATGGGCTACGACCGCACGATGATGACCGGCCACGGCTTCCGCGCGACGGCTCGCACCATTCTGGACGAGGTCCTGCACTTCCGCCCGGACATCATCGAGCACCAGCTTGCTCACGCGGTGAAGGATCCGAATGGCCGGGCCTACAACCGCACATCTCACCTGCAGGAGCGCGTGCGGATGATGCAGGTCTGGGCGGATTACCTCGATGGCCTGCGCGATGGGAACGTCGTGCAGTTGCGGACAGGCTGAGGAATCAGACTCCGCGCCGCAGCTGCTCCAGCGCCGCCCTTACCCGGGCCTTCTGGGGATCCCTTGCCCTGGGCTTGGTCGCTGCCGGTGGCTTGCGCGGCTCCAGCGCTTCCTTGATCCGTGTCAGATCCAGCGCCCCAGACTCAGCCAGGCGGCGCGCCTGTTGCTGCTGCGCACGCGTTGGCGGTAGGCCGGGCAGTGGCGGCGGCAGTTGGATCGGGGTGCTGTCGGTCAGCCGGGCGACGGCCTCGCGCAGGGGAAGGTCGGGATAGAGCCTGGCCGCGCACCAGCGCTCGGCGTACCGCTTCGCCTGCCGGACGCTCGCCGCGCGCACTTCCTTCACTTCCCAAAACTTTTGGCCTTCCAGCCATAGGCGCACCCCCGGACCGCCATCGAGTTCGACGCCGGCCGTCTCCCGGCCGTTGTACCAGAGCGCCCAGCGCTCGCCGGTCTGGACCCAGCCGGACGGAACTGGGGCGGTGCGGAAACCGTGGTGGCCGGGGGAAGGAAGCATGGCCGGAAGGATACGACCGGTGGTCGCAGATCCTGCGAACGCGGCCAGCATCTGCCTGAATCGTTCGGGATCACGCTCCGGCCACAGCCTCCCGGTCTACCCTCCGGCCATGTGCGGTCGATTCGTCCAGCTCCCCGTCGGCAACTTCGGACAGGCCGAGCTGGCTGACCTTGCCCCGGGCCTGGCCGAGATCCAGCCCAGCTACAACCTCGCCCCGACACAGCGGGCGTCGGTGATCCTGGACCGCGGCGAAGGCCGGCAGGTCACCCGGCTGGCGTGGGGCCTGCTGCCGTTCTGGGCCAAGGCCAAGGGCCTGCAGGGATCGACCATCAACGCCCGCATCGAGACCGTGGCCACCAAGCCGGCATTCCGCACGGCGTTTAAGAAGCGCCGATGCGTCATCCCAATGGCCGGCTACTACGAGTGGTCGGTCAGCCCGATCGACGGGAAGAAGGATCCGTGGTTCATCCACGCGGCCGAGCCGCTTCTGGCTGCCGGGCTGTGGGAGGACAGCAGCCCGCTGCTGCCCGACGGCAACCTGGGAACCTTCACCGTCATCACCGGGGACAGTAGCGGCGTGTCGGCCGACATCCACGACCGCATGCCGGTGTGGCTGCTGGCCAGCCAGATCGATGAGTGGATGGCAGCCAGCCCCGACGATGCGATGGCGATGCTACTGGCCAGCGAGCCCCCATCCATGGAGGCCTATCGCGTCAGCCGCGCGGTGAACACGCCGCGGAACAACTCGGCCACCCTTCTGGATGCGCTCGCTTAGAGTACGACCAGGCCGCGCGCCGCCACCCGGGCGGCCATCTCATTCACGGCCGTGGTCAGCTCGTCCATGCTGGATGGGCGTGGCAGGTACTGGTATTCGGCAAACGACACGGGCCGCAGGTATCCCGCCGTGCTGTAGCCGTTGTTGCCGAGCGTGCGCTTGACGCCCGGGCGCACCGTCTTGGTGCCCGCCGCGTCGATGGGTGCGCCGCCGCCATGGACGATCACCTTCCGCCCCTCCGAAGAGAACGACACACCGATGATCATCATGGTGGTGGCCGCAATGGTCGGGATGGATACATCGGTGTTCGGGAAGCCAACGGCGATGCTGCGGATGTTCTGCCCATTGGTGACGATGCCATCGCCGCGGTTCACGCCCTCGTCGGCGCCCACCGACCCGGCCACGAACATCAGCGAGGATGCGCCGCGCGCCACGGCATAGACCTCGGTGAAGCTGGCCGAGTCGGCGAATGGGGTGATCAGGCCCGCGCCAAGCTCCTCCGCCGTCGTCACGCGGTTGGCATCGAAGGTGGGGGCGGTGCCCGTAAAGGTCAGCGCCCTGCCCTTGTTCGAGATCAACGACGCCGCGCTGCCGCCGAACACCCAACGCTCAGCGACCTCGGGGAAGACGCGTGCCAGCGACGCACTGTAGTCGGGGCCGGTGGCATCCGGCACTTCAAAATCAAGCTGATTGACGAGGATCTTCATTGCGCAGGGGTTCCCGTTTTGAGGTTGGTGACGGCGGAATAGCAGTGGGGCATGACATACGGCAGCGGGTACTCCACGCCTCCGTACCAGTAGGTGTCGGCGGTGCTGTCCACGAGGTTGCCGGTACGAACGTTCGCCCCCCAGTCGGAGGTAGCTGCCCGGTGATCCAACGCGTAGCGGACCTCCAGCACGTCGGAATCGGCCAGGCCCAGGCCGCTCACGTCGAATACCAGGTCGGCGCCATCGATCCACCAGACGTAGCTGGCGCTGGCAGCCCGGGTTCCGTTGACGATCAGGGCAACCCCTGAGTTCTCCGTTGCCGGGAAGTCGGTGGCAATACGCAGCGGCGGTTGCGGCACATCGAAGGACCAGCGAATGGTGTTTCCCCGACGAACGGCACCCTTCGGCCAGATGCGTCGCGGCTCGATCCCCTGCAGCACCTGGTGCAGGGCGCGGCCGAATCGACGGCCCATCTTGTGGTAGCTGGCACCAGTGAGGTGGGTGCCATCGCTTGGCTTCAGGTCGTAGATCGCGGTGACATGGTAGAGGCCAGGGATATCGCGCTGCATCTCGAACTGCACACGGGCAATGGCCCGGGGCGTCTGGTAGGAAAGCCACGGAATCGAGTGGCCGACGTTGGCATAGGCGTCGGTGTCCGCGATCAGCTGCGCCATGGCGGCCTTGTAGGCGGCCGCAGCCGCGGGATCGGTCGCTGCCGACCCATCTGCCTCACCCTGCATCCAGAGCACGGCTGGAACATCCCAGCCTTCGCTTGCCTCCGTAGCGCGCGCACGCGACTCGTCCAACTGGTCGCGCAGCACCTGCGACCACCAACTGGAGAACGACAGATCGGCCAAGCTATAACCGCCCTTGCCGGCCGTGCTGGCGAACAGCAACGGCGGGGTATTGCCGGCATCGTAGAACCGCTCGATCACCTCATGCGCGGTCGCCATCAGGCCCGACTCGCCGTTGGTAGTCTCGCCCTCCGCCTGATTGGACAGGTTGTCCTCCACCAGCAGCTTGCGCGTGCCTGTGCCCGGCAGGTTCGCCGTAGATCCCGGCTTGGTTGAGCGCACGCCCTGCCCAAACGTCAGTGCCTGGGTATAGAAGGCGTTCGTGCTGAACTGCACGCCAGCTGCACCAATAGCCAGCGACTGGCCATACTGCTGAATATGCAGGCGTACCGACAGACTCAATACCTTGTAGTCGGCTGGAAGCGGCGTGTCCACGTAAAGGCTCACCGCCACCGAAGAGCCGCCACCCTGGTCCGGCCAGAACTTCCCCGTTGCCAGGTCATACCCGCAGACGCCGCGCTTCCGCGAGTCAAGCAGGAAGGGGATCTTGATTCCCGCCTCCACCTCAACGGCGCCCAAATCCTCCGCCTGAAACAAAGCGGCGGTGGCGGCAGGATTGGGAGTTGCCGTAACACCCGTGAGCGTGAGGTCCGAAGTCTCAATGCCGGCAATTCCCTTGCCCGTATTATCAAGGACAAGAGGGATCTCCGTTCCCACCTCTACTTCGACCATGCCGTGCATCTGACTGAACCGTCCTTCGTTGAGTTGCTGCTCGGTCTCCACCACCGACTTGTCGGCCTTCTGCGTCAGCACGTCAGCGCGAAGGAACTGCCAAGCAGCGCCATCCCACCGGTACTGCCCGGCCCCCTCGCCGTTGGTCACGAAGGCGCCCTGCCCCTCATAGGTGCCCACCAGGGCCTGAAGGTCCGCAAGCGTATCGGCGTAGATCGCGCTGGTCTGCTGGCCAGCCTTGAGCGCCTCCACATCGGCGGGAATACCGGAGGCATCCAACTGCGTCCCCACGAAGCTGGCCAGCACACTCGCTGGCGCCTGGGCGTTCCGCCCCCCTTCCATCACCGCCAGCTTCGTGGCGCTGCTGATGGCGCCAATGTCTTGGTACTGACTGAGCTCTTTCTCTGCCACGGTTTACCCCTTTCCGATAAGTTGATAGCCGTCGTGGCCAAGCAGCCATGCACCGTCGTCGCCGATCAGCAGCTGCAGGTTGTTGCCGGGCTCGAACTCGAAGGGTTCGTCCGGTTCATAGGTCCGAAACTCCAGGGCGACGCCGGCGGCAGATGGCACCCATTGCCCAACGTTGCCGAGGAAGAAGTCGTCCTCAGTAGGCTTACGACCGATGTGGATGCGGATACGCGCGGTCCCGATGTCTTCCACTGCGATCCGCGTCACGTCGAACAAGACCCTCAGTGCAGCTTCGATCTGCGGCGCAGTACCGAAGCCGCTGTCTACCAGCACCTTCCAGCGCAGCAAACGCCTGTAGTTGTCGTCATCCAGCGTCGAACCACCGGTGTAGAGTCCCGAGCCGCTCCGGTACATCGGAAACTCGCCGAAGCCACCAATGTTCGGCTGTCCCTGGAAGCCGAAGTGCCAGATGGCTCGCGTGTTGCTGATCTGCCTTGGCCGGTCCAACAACTCGCCCAGGCCATCCAACTGCCGACCCACAGCAGTATCCAGCCACCGGTCGTCCCGCAGCTGCCTGAGCGCTCCTTGCAGCGTTGTCATCGGCTGGACCAGCGCCAGCACCAGCGAGCGCAGCCGCTGTGACTGTTGGAACTGTGCCGTCCAGTTCGACCACGCAATGGAACCATGGTCCTGCTGAAGGTCCATCAGGTCACCTCAATGCGCGAGGGGTCAAACATCGCCCGCTGCTGCGGCTGAATCGTGATGTTCTCGGCCTGATATGCGCCGGGCGCCGGCTGAACTGCCGGACTGGACGACGTGGCAAACAGCAACGTCGCGTAGGCCACTCCAGGTACGCCGTAGACGGGACGATAGAACGACTGCCACACCACGTCGTCTCCGATGCTCAGCTGCCCGCCAAAGGCGGCCAGGCCAGCGGCGACGTCGTTCAGGCCTGCGTCCGGGAACGCCTGTTCCTGCGGGTCAAGCAGGGTGATAGATGCCTTGATCCATACGTAGACCGGCACAGGTCGGTCGAACCGAATGACGGCTTGCAGCCCGGAAGCGGTCTCCACCGGAACAGCGAACGCGCCATGTGTAGCGATTCCGGCCGCCTTGGAATCTCGGATCGCCTCAGCAATCTCAAGGTCCAGTCCACCCTCCACGATGACGTGCACCGAGTGCGGCGGCCTGCCTGCCATGTCCGCGTAGTCGCTGGTGTTCTCATACGCGACGACATTGGTAACGCCGGCGGCGTCTGCGCGCACCCGTGCAGCGATTGCCGGGAGGGTGGCCCCTCCCATCCGGTACAAGCCTTTGCCATACCGATTGCGCAGAGAGGAATCGCTTTCCGCTGGAGCCCCTGCTGCAGCCGGCGACGGGTTGTTTACCGACGCCCATCCGGCTACCGCTGTGTCGATCACAGTCAGCGTTCCCGGATCAGCTCCCAACGTCGATGGCTGAAGCGTCTCAGCCAAGGCAGGACTGCCCAGGATGCTCACCCTCAGGTTCGGCGTGAAGCCGAGAGGGAATCCTGTTCCATCAGCGGCGATCAGTCGCAGCTGTGCTCCATCTACCGACGTCGCAACGGTGGAATCGGTGATGGCCATGGCCAGTCCGTTGAGGATCTGTGCCTCGGTGGCCCCGGCCGCCGCGTTGTAGGTGTATCCGACGCCGTCGATGTAGACCGTATAGGCCTGCGCAACAGGCGGGCCGCTCAAGCTGACCGTAGCGTCGGCGGTGTTGGACCTGGTGATCCTACCCTCCTGCGCCAGACCCCACTGCTCGCCGCTGGCCGCACTCCGGATACGACTGCCGGCCGGAACCACGGTGCCTCCCTCCCCATAGAGCACCACATACCCACGCGAGGGGGTGGCGCTCTCTCGCTCAGCCCCAGTCAGGGAGACCGCATTGTCCAAGTTCACGCCGCTCGCCGAGCTCGGGTAGGTTGCGCCATATATCCCCTCGGACAGTTCCCAGAGAGCCGCCTCGCGCTCGGCGAACGTATCGATCAGAATCCCCATCACCGAGTCGGGTCGCGTCTCGATGTCGCCGGAGAGTCCGGCCGCCTGCAAGTTGTTCCGCAGCGCTGCAATGATTTCGGGCCGGATATCCGCCAGACGCTTGCGGATGAACCCGGCCGGGGTCACGCCGAATTCGGCCATGTGCTACTCCAGTGTGATGGTGTCGGCGATGAGGCCTTCGTCTGTGTTGGCCTGGAAGCTCACCTCCAGCCGCCTGCGCTCGCGATCGATGTTCAACTGCATGCTGGCTACCCCTGTCACGCCGGGAACGTCGTTTATCCGCTGTCGGAGCACCGCCTCGATCTCGCTGCGGTTGGGCCGCTTGACCAGAATGGATTCCAGGTAGGGGACGCCGAACGTGACGTCGAGGAAGTACTCCCCGAACCACGTCATCAGGGTGACCTTGATCTGCTGTCGTACCCGGGAAGCGCCGTCCACGAGCACCACGTTGGTGCCGTCCACGGCAAGGTCGTGCACCGCATTAAGCTTGAGGTCCAAACTCATTTCTGCGGCTTCCCAGAAGTACCAGTGCCCGGCGTGACGCCGGTCGTGATGTGCTCGATCAGGCTCACGCCGTCTGCGGTGACATCGCCCGTAGCGTCCAGCTTTCCTCTGAGCAGAACGTCCGCATCGATGGTCAGGCCCGCAGGAGCAGAAATGCTCGCTGCACCGCTTGCCGTGATGGTGATATCGCCTGCGGGCGATATGGTGATGCTGGCCGAGCCGAACTGGACCACCAGGTTCTCGGTGTCGACCTGCTGCACGCCAGGCCGACAGACTGGCGTCGCGAACGCGTCGCTGAGATCGAACATCCTGGGATCTCCTGGCTCTCCGTCCGTCCCGGAGAGCCAGTTCTCCAGTGCCCGCTCGGAGAAGTGCAGAGTGACGTCATCCCCAGCCGCCAGTGGCACCGAAATGGTTGCCTGGCCAGCCATTCCGCGCGGAAAGTGCACGGGAACGCTCACAATGCTGGGCGCCCCCAGCGCCTCGCCTGAGGACAGTGCCTTGCTGAGCGCGGGCGCAACGACAGCAGCATGCCCGTCGAAGCTCACGATCTTGCCGGGCAGGCATGTGTGCACCTCTGCCAGCTCGGTGGCGATCAGCCGCCGAAGGTCGGATGCCTGACTCATGACACCTCCACGATATGCAGGTCGGTTGTCCAGTCACCGCCGTGGTAGTCGCCACTGTGCGAGACTGATTCGACGCGCCAGATCCCCTTAACCTGCCGGCTGTCCATGCGCACCCGGTCGCCCGGATTCAACCAGGGAAGCAGCAGTGACCGGACGCGCCAGCCGTCTCGACGCTGCCGCTCGGATCGGACGGTCTTTCCACCGCCGGCGTCCTTCTCTCGGCTGGCCTCGCGCACACGCTCCGGTGAACCGATCAGTCCGGATGCAGCGTTCAGCACGACCACGCTGCGCTCGGTCACACCCTTGGTGGCCACTACCTGCAGGGTCTGGTTCTGGATTGACCATTCCAGACCAGCACCCCTGCATAGCTTGTGCAGCGCGGCACGAGCAGGCCCGTAGAAGCTGAAGCCGTGCTCCCACGTCCTCGGCGTCAGAGACCGAGGCATGTTCAGGACCAATCCCATCTTTCCCGCCACGTCCTGGATGATCGTGGCCGACGTTGATCCTGCGCCATAACTCAGGCTCACCGCGCTGTCGCGAAGCTCGCCATACCCATCGGCGATCGCAAGCTCGGTGACCACATCGGGCGAATCGAAGCGAGTGAAGGCATCGACCACCGTGCCAGCCGCCAGCAGGATGGCTCCACTCTCCTCCTCGTAGCCCGCGTAGAGATAGGCGCGAAGGTCAGGCTTCTCCAGAGCTTTCCGCGTAGACGGAGCGAGGTTATAGATCCGGATCGAGTGCACGTTAGGATCCTCTTCAGCATCCTTCTGCACGTCGAACTGGATCTGCATCGGCGGCAGGATGGTTGTGCCCTGCCCGCCTGGAGGTCCAACGACCAGGCGATAGGTGCGGCGGAACCGTGGCATCAGGCGATCTCCGCAGCGGGAATGTAGATGAGGCTGGCCAAGCCCTTCCGGAATCCATCCCGGGGAATTCCGGCCGTGTCGCCCAGCACCAATGCCATCAGCTCTCCAGGCGGTAGCGCGAGGTAGTGAAACCGAGCGAGTAGCGGAACGTTCGGCACAACCACGATGCCGGCCACAACGGTCTCCTGGTTGTAGTTCTGGACTTCCATTGCCCACTGCTCGGCCTCGCTATTCCAGCCGAGTCGAACAAAGTACGTTTCCCCATCCAGTTCCACTTCCAGCAGCTGGTCATTGGCGTCGATGGTTTCGATCTGGAACATCACTGCACCCCTGGGGAGATTCCGTCTCCGCCAATGCCCAGAGTTCTGTTCACGTACTCCGTGGCCGCCTGCTGCTGCTTCTCACTCAGCTCTTGCGTGCTAGCCTTTCCCCCGCTGGTACGTGTCGATCCGGCCTTGCCCTTGGCCTTGGGCGCCGCTTTGTCCTCAGGCACGGTTTCCGTCTTCAGCTGGGCCTTGACGATCTTCCGGAAGTCGCAGTCGATGGAGAAGTGGTCTCCTTCGTTAGTGCGACCGATTCGGCAACGCTCCATGACCATCTCAGTGTAGGTATCCATGCCAGTGCTGATCGTGACCAGCTCGCGGGCCTCGTGAAGTCGTCTCAGAACGTCTTTTGCCTGGACCAGCTTCTGCCAGCCGTTGGCGCCGAAGACCGTGATCTGCGCCGAGGTCACCATGCCCGACAGCGACAGCTTCTCGGCATCATTCGACACGTTGTCGGTGATGGTGCTGCCATCCTCGACGGGGTAGACGGTCGCATAGCTATCCAGCACCGTGTCCTCGCTGATGAGAGCATCCAACTCCAGTGCGCCGACGGCCGCACGAGTGCCGAACACCGAGCTGAAGGTCAGTGCAGTCAGCGCCATGGTCAGTATCCGATTGCGAAGTACCGGACGATGCCGGGGGTGGCAGTGCCCTGCAGAAGCGTTCCACCCGCTGCGTCGAGGTCGCGGATGGAGCAGCCAGCATCTCCAGTCGTGCTGAAGATGAAGCCCAGGCAGGAGAACGCGTTCAGACAGGCATTCGGGAACACCTTCGGCCACTCCACCCTGAGGGAGGAGTCGGCGGGCACGGTGGCTTCACCCCACTGAATGAGGAGGCGGAAGTTGCCGGCATCGTTTACCAGCTCGACAAAGCCGCTCGCGGCAAGGAGCGAATCGGCCAGGGCCATGAACGGGGCCATTCCGAGGTTGCTTCGCGCCTGAGGAACTGCCGTGGCTCCGGTCCCGCCTTTCCCCACCGGCAACACCCCGGATAGATTCGGCAGGCTGATGTCCACCTGCTCGGCACCGGTAATGCGCCCCTTCTGATCAACCTGGAAGCGGCCGACCGCGCTTGATGTCCCGTATGTACCCGCGTTCACGCCGGTGTTGTCCAGCGCATGCGTGTGCCCATCCGGACCCGCGTCGTTGCCCGACGCAGACGTGATTGACTTCGGCACCGCCGCTTCCCCACCCCTCCAAATCTGGTAGGCAAGCGCCTCCTGCAGGGTATCGGTATCGCCGCTGGTGAGCGTCAGACCGGCGGCGTCAGTGACACCTTTGACCTGGTTGAACAACCACTGCTGTCGCAGCCCGTCGCCGCGGTGCACTGCGTTGAACTGCTCGACTGCTGGCGGCACCTGGCCAATGAAGCCCCATCCAGTCCGAACAGCCTGTTCGGACAAGTCCGCGACCGGACCTTCTGCCGCCCAGGTGACAGTGAAACCTTGGAAGAATTCCATGCGCCATCTGGCCTCATGTTGCGGGCACGGCCACGGCCAAAGCCGTGGCGCGCGCCGAGTGGTTTAGAAGCTCTCGACCGGCGTCGGCAGCTGGTACTGGAAGCCGGTCATGGCCTTGCTGGTGCCGCGCTGTGCGGCTGCGCCATAGGCGGCGGGGTTGCCGCCAGGCGGCGCGGTAACTTGGACGCTCGCGGTCTGGGTTACCGTCTGGTTCACCGCAGAGCGGCCCGCATTCACGACCGACCCCGCCGATACGCCGCCAAGCGATCCCGTGCCATTGGCCGTGATCCCGATGCCTTTCTTGGCCCAATCCGGGATCAGCCCCGACACGAAGTTCCAGCCGGCGGCGAACTTGGCGGTGATCCAGTTCCACAGCGCCTCCACGCCGGACTTGAGCGAGGACCACGCGCTATCAGCCGTGACCACGATCCAGCCGATGGCAGTACCGATGGCCTCGGCCAGGCCGACTACCAACTTGATGATCATCCCGAGGAGCTTGATGTTTATCTTCAACGGGAACAGCAGAGCCTCGCCGAACAGCTTCCCGTAGTTCGCGGCATTCTCCAGCTCTTGCGATGTGCTCTGGACCGGCTTGATCAACTGGACGAACCAGTCCCAGATCTGCTGCAGCCAACCACCGATGGTTTCAAACGCAGGCATCAGCGGTGAAAGCGCATTGGTCAGTTCCTGGAGCGCCTCGCTACCGGCTGCCGCAACGCCTTCCCACACGCCACCGAAGAACGCCTTGATCGGTTCCCAGTACTTGTAGACCGCTGCCGCAGCCACAGCAATGACAGCTGCGATTGCCAGGAGAGGACCTGCGCCTATGCTGCCGATCGTTGCCAGTGCTGTGCCTATCCACCTCAGGACGCTTAGGAATCGCAAGCCCATGGGGCCGAACTTTGCGAACGCCTGCGCAACCTTCCCGCTGCTTAGCCTTGCAAAGAAGAGCAGCAGCGGCCGGCCAACCGTGCCAATCGCTGTGAATACGAGGCGAAGCGCGTTGAATGCTTTGACGGCCGCCCATCCACCGGCGAGTCCGGCGATCGCGGCCCCAATCTGCGGCAGGTGGTCGATGATCCACGACGCTGCCTTGTTGAACGCTTCGGCCGCCCGGGTGTTCTCGTTCCACACGCCCACATTGCGAATCAGCTGATTACGCAGTTGGGTCATAGACCGGGAGAACGTCATTGGTAGCCGCTTGAACTCCTCGTCAACTTGCTTGGTTTGCCGCAGCAGCCCATCCGCGATCTGCTTCGCGGTGATCTTTCCGTCCTGCCCGAGCGTCCGCAGGTTTCCAACCGTGGTTCCCAAGGCGTCGGCGATAGCCTGTGCCAAGCGGGGTGCCTGCTCGAGGATGCTGTTGAGTTCTTCTCCGCGCAAAACACCCGTATTCATCGCTTGGCCAAACTGCGTCAATGCAGCGGCTTGTGACGCCGCGCTACCTCCGCCAATAGTCATCAGCTTACTGATGGTGTTCGACAGCATCAGGGTCTGATCATTGCTAAGGCCAAGCGCTTGGCGGCCACGTGCCATCGAAACGAAGGTGTCCGCCAGTGGGCTGAACTCTTGCCCGGTCTGCTGTGCAGAGCGAAACAGGAAGTCGACCGAGCGGTTGCGAGTGGCTGCATCAGGTGTCTGAAGGCCAATGCGAGCCTTCGAGCCGGCCCATTCGTCCGAGGCGTCCATTAGGGAGCGAAGACTGAACGTTGCAATCGCACCCTGAATGGCACCTGCTACAAGGCCGGTGGACATGCCAGCCCCGCCAGCACCGCCGGTCCGGCGCAGCCGGCGCTGCCGGGCCTCCACTCGATCCATCTGCCGCAAGACCTCGCCGTATCCCTGACGGGCCCCCTGCCGCAAGCCAATCCCGAACTCCCGGGCTTCACGGGTCAGCCGGCCCATGGTGCGGGTCAGCTGGTTGCCAGTGCGGTTCATGCTGGCCAGCTCGCGATTGGCAACCTGTACGCCGCGCTTCAGCTGGTCGTTGGCGGCCTTGGCGGCCGTGTTAACCGCCTTCTCCGCCCGACGGTAGCCGTCGACATACTTCTTGAGGTTGCCCTCCCGCAGCTCATAGCGCAGGACGGTGACCAGTTCGCGCAAGGCCATGGCTACTTCCCTTTCGGCTTCTTGCCCGACGCCTCAGACGCCTCGCGGGCGTCCAGCAAGGCGTTGAGCTTGATCAGGTCCATGAGATCAACCGTTCCCTGGTTGATCTCGGTCATGGAGACGATGCCGGCCATCACCGGCCGGAAGATCAGGAACTCCCGTTCGAGCTCGGGTTCGAACCGTCCAGCAACCCGCCCAGCTTCTCCCCGAGGCCCGACCCAAAGAGGCCGAGCCATCGCCCCAAAGGGCCGGCGAAGTTCAGCTTGATGATCTCGAAGAGCAGTTCCAGGATCTCGCCGAAGTCATCGAACGCATCGTCCATCTGGCTCGGGGTGAGCTTCCGCGCGTCGCGCCCGGCCTTCTCGTAGGCGACGCGTTCGGCGTCGATCAACCGGCCGCACCAGGCATCGAGCCCTTTGCCGTCCAGCGAAGCGGAGAAGGACCGGATAGCCCCCAGCAGGACAGCCTCGTCCAGCTCGCCATCGTCGGCGTCGGCCTTGCCGGCGGCAGCCGTAAGCAGCGTGCCCACCGCCGGCAGCAGCTCCTTCTGCAGGTCGCCGAAGATCCGCAGCTGGTCGCGCGGTGCAAAGGTCGTCAGGTAGAACGTGGTCCGCCCGATCTTCACTTCCTTCTTGGCCATCAGCGCGCGCCTCCAACGTGGTAGGTCGCGTCATTGGACGTTTCGATGGTCCATTCGCGGTTACCGATGGTCGCCCCGAACTCGGTGTTCGGCTTTTTCACGACCCACGAACTGGGGTCCGCGATCAGCGTGCGGCCGGTCAGATCGGTAATGGCCAACGGCAGCGCTCCCTGCCCGTGCGAGGCCCGGTCGAAGTCGGCCGCAGCCGACAGCGCATCGTTGCTCTTGCTGGTCTGCAGCAAGGTGAGCGTGATCTGCAGCGACCGGTTCTGTGACATCGAACGGCCCTTCTCGCCGTTCGCGCCCACTACCGAGGAGATACCGTCGCCCATCTCTTCCACCGAGATGAACGTGTCCTCGGCGTAGCCGGTGATGATGTGCGGCCCGAAGGTGATGATCACCTGCGAGGAATCGTAGGTCTTGACGCCCATGTTCGAGGTCCTTAGATGCTGTAGGAGAGGGTGCCGGTGATCTCGGTCGTGTGGATCGCGCCGGCCAGACGCGCGGAGAACTTGATCCCCTCCAGCAGCCGCTGCGACTTCACACTGTCGGCAATCTCGGCCAGGCCGGGATAGGTAATCCGGTACGACTCAAGCACGTTGTCGTTGGCGTCGGTTTCGCGCGGTGCGATGCCGCCGGCGGTGACACCTGCGTCAAGTGCCGCGCGCAGCGCGGTGACGATCACCTGGATGCCCGCGCTCGTGTACGGAATCTTGCCGTCGGCCTTCGCCAGGACGTCCACGATTCCGGTCTGCACGCGATCCTTGAGCCAGTCGCGGAAGCGGATGATGTCGATCCACTCGCCACTGGCGACGGTCCCGTACTGGCTCAGGCCCAGATTGCGGAACTGTTCGTAGGTGTTCGCGTTCTTGCTGCGCACGATCTGCGACTGCCCCTCGGTCAGCGGGTCAGTCTGCACACCGCTCAGCCGCACGTTCGCCCAAGTCTCTGCGCCAGGGTCATACGTGAAGCGATTGGCGGCGAGAGCGGCTTCCACCCACTCCGTGCCGGCGCTGGCGTGATACCAGAGCGCCGTGCGGTTGTAGTTCAGGGCCTTCAGCTGGCTCGCGATATCCGCGTCGCCGGCGGTGATGATGCCGGCGTCGCCGCTGCTGGCCAGCTGCAGCTTGTCGTTTGCCTCCACCCAGGCGGCGGCTTCCATGATTTCGGCCGCAACGCGCGACAGCTGGATCAGGCCATACCACCCGGAATGGGCGGCCCGGATCGCCACCAGGGCTTCGGTGATGGTCTCGGTCGGGTCGCCGTCTTCGTCCACCGTGCGGCGGCCGACGTACACCTGATCGATCGCCCGATCCTGCTGGAAGACAGTCTGGACGGCCGTGTACAGGGCATCGGTCAGTGCGACGCCATGGTCCAACAGCTCGTCGGCGGAGGTGACCAGGAACACCCGGTCGGCCGAGGCCGGCAACGGGGCGAGGAACAGCAGGTCGCTGAAGGACTGCTGGTTGATCGAGGTGGTCGCCAGCGAAATCTCGACCTTGGCGATGCGGTCAATGGATGCCATTGCAGGTTGCTCCTGGGCATAGAAACGAACGCCTGGCGGCGCGGGAGGGCGTGGTGCAGATGCCGGGCGCTCAGGTGGCGCTGGTGGCGTCGAACGTGTCGACCAGGTCTGTGCCGTGGTCCTGCAGGGTCATCTCGCCCTGCACGGTCTTGATCAGCCCGACCTCTTCGTCGTGCTGCTTGGTGTAGCGGATGCCGATATCCAGCACTGCGCGGGGCTCGTACTTCGCCCCATCGCGCAGGACCGGTATGTTCTGCACCGAGTCGGTGGCGTAGACAGCAATGTTGGCCGCGTACCCCGCCGCGACCATGTATGGTCCCTTCAGGCGCTGGGACAGGTCGTCAAGCGCATCGAAGGATCCATCTCCGAAGCACTGCAATTCGACGGTGGCGTCCCGGTGGGCGGCATAGGTCTGATTCCCGTCATCGCTCAGGTCTGTTTCCAGCAGCGGCGCGCGCGGCGCCGTATCGACCCGAACAGTGATATAGGGCAGCTTGGGGCGGGGGCCATTCTGGTTGGCGAAGATCACCTGCAGGGTGGTTGCCTTGGCGATCAGGGCGCGGATTTCATCTTCGATCATGCGCCCTCCTCGCTCGACAGCTTCTGCCGGACGGCCAGATAGCGGTAGTGGTTCACCCCGCGCATGCCCATGTTCCAGTCACTGCCGGCGGTGACCAGGTAGCGATCTCCGCGGTAGATGACGATGTCGCCGTTGCTGTCGGTGTCGCCAGCAACCGCCAACTGCGTCCGGGTGTAGATCCGAACAGCCGACTCGACTCGACGGCCTTCGGCCAGCGCCTGCAGCTGGTCGTAGTCCTCCTTCTTGGCCGGCTGAATGCTGGCCCGAAAGTCGGTCTGCGTCTCCTGGCCGTCCTGCCAGCGCCCATCGATGTAGGCGCCTTCGCCCCGGGTGATTCGCGGATGTGTCCGTTCCCCGAGCATGCCCATCAGACCTTCTCCCAGCGGATGGCGTTGACCAGGGTGCCGTGGTCGACCAGTGGCACATCGCTGCCCTTCTGGGCGACGGTGGATGGTGCATTGGGCACGGCCCAGCTCTTCGATGCCCTGACGTGGGCCTGCTGTTGCTGCTGGGCGAACTCGCCCAGTTGCGCCAGGGCGATGTCGATCGGGGCGCCCTGCTCCACGCGTGTAGCGACTCTGTCCATGGCCATCCCGAGCACCCGCTCGTTCTTCTGGGCAAAGTCCCGGATGAAGGGTCGGGCGGGGATGTCCTGCGTCCCCAGCTCGTTGTAGATGGCAATGTCCAGCAGGCTGACCCCGTCCTGGGTGCCGGCTTTGGCCTGCACCCCGACCTTGATCCCCCGGCCATCCAGCGCATCGACCTGCTTCAGGTACTGCGCCAGGCCATCGCCGCTGCTCTTGGTTATCGCGGCCATCCGCAACACCCCATGGGCTTTGGGCTGACGGTGATGGCACCCAGCCGCGCGCAGATGTCGTTGAGGGCGGCCCAGCGCGCGTAGAAGCCCGCCGGATCGGAAACGCCACCGCCGGTGGCGCCGTCGAAGTAGGTGCGGCTGAGGTCGCCGTCCGTCTGGGATTTCACACCCAGCGGGACGACCTCGCCGTTGTCCGCAGCCTCCTTCTGCTGCTGGCGGCTGTAGAGAAGCCACGCGGCGTACCACGCAACCGCCTCGTCCGCCTTCTTCTCCGTGAGGCATGCCGGCCTGTAGGCCTCCGCCATCGAGATGGCCGTGGCCTTCTCTTCCGGCGTGGCGGTCAGGCCCGGGGCGAGGAAGTCCAGGATCTCGATGACGTCGGCCATGGCCATGGTTATGCGTCCTTCTTGTTGCCTTCTTCTCGGATCTGGTCCAGGCGCATGGACCCAGGCCCAGCCTCGAACGCAGCGATGGCGTCCTTCAGCTTCTCGATGCCCCAGTTGGCGCCGGCGTTGGGGACGCCCAGCTCCTTGGCGCGGGCGACCAGCGCGGCTTTGTCTTCGCCGTCGCCGCCGGTGCCGGCGTGCGCGCTGGCTGCGCCCGATACCACTTCCAGCAGATTCGCCTTGACCAGCTTGCCGAGGTTCTTCGTCGGCTGGGCGTCGAAGGTGCCGCCGGGGGCGATCACCTTGCCATCGTGGACGTGGGCGCCCACAGACTTGTTCTTGTAGGTCGCCATCACAGCACCGCCTTGGTGAACGCGAGGGGGTAGAAGACCGAAACGCCGGCACTGCGGGCCATGCACGGCACCACCAGCTCCAGGTTGCGGGCCTGCGCCGGCAGCTGGTTGAACTGCATCGGCACGTCGTGGGTGATGTTGTCCGGCGCGAACTCGCCGGCAATGATCAGATCATCGCCGCCCGGGCCAGCGCCCGAGAGCTCGGCCATCTCTTCGAACTCCAAGCCCGGATGCTTGCGACGGAAGAACTCGGCCACGGTCAGGCCGTTCGAGTCCGGCAGGCGCTTGGAACTGATGATCGACAGCGGCTCGGTGGCCATCGCGAAGCGATTCGGGGTGTGCACCCCCTTCGACTGCACGCGCACCGCGTTGTAGATCGCGTCCAGATCGGCCAGGATCACGTCCGCATCGGTGGCCATGGTCCATCCGCCGGTGATGGTCGTGGTGCCGATGTTCGGGTGGTTGGTCAGGCCGTACAGACCATAGGCGGCATCGCCAACCATGCCGATCAGGTTCAGCTTGATTTCCACCGCCAGGCGCGCGGCGTTGGCCTTCCGGGTCGGGAGATTGGCGCCGGTGGCGTTCGAGGCGATCAGCTCGTTGACGTTGTAGCCGTAGCTGTCACCGATGGTCTTGACCCGGATGGTCTTCTCGACGCGGGCCACGTCGGCGCGCGGCAGGTCGTCGGCGTAGTTGGCGATGACCTTGGCGATGCCCACCGAGTCGTAGACCGAGTAGGTCACGGTCTCGGCCCATTCGGGGACGTCGCTCGACGGCGGGACCAGCATCAGCCCCTTCATCGGCGGCAGCTTGCGGTCGTAGGTGCGGGTGCGGACGTAGTCCAGCTGGCGGGCAGTGAAGATGCCAGCATCCTGCCGGACCAGATCGGCTCCGGTGTTCTGCTGGAACTGCGCCACTGCCGAGAGGTCTGCCTCGTCGTAGTGCTCGTGCATGGTGGTTTCCTGATATGCAGAAGCCGCCCGAAGGCGGCTTGGGAGGGGTGTCGGTTGCAGACCGGCTTACGGAGCGGCCGGCGGCACCGCGAACGGGTTGTGCAGCTCGACCAGAGCGACGTTGGACGAAACGCCAGCCGGATCCGTGACGGCGACGATGCCGGTGCGGAACACCGCGTTGGGCAGGGCCGTGCCAGCGTTGGCCACCCGGCCATCTGCGGCGAAGGAGACCGGACCGTCGACGGTCACGGCACCGCCTGCGGCTACCTGTGCCCAGACATGGCCCTTGGTCATGACCGAAGCGCAGTCGTACTGGACATAGCCGGCACCGGTGATGGTGTGGCTGTGCAGGCTGATGCCGCGCACCTTGGTGCCAGCCCCTGCGACCAGCACTCCGCTCGCGTCCGTGCCAGTGACCAGGCCGAGGCCGAGGCCAGCAGCGCCAACCGGGAACGATTCGACGCGGTCGTCGCCCGAATCGCCCTTCATGCCCGCAAACGCGCGGGACTGGTAGTCCTCATACATGGGGAATCACTCCTCGGTGGTTTCGCCGCTGTTGCGGGCGATCATGCGCTCGCGCGCGGAACGGGCGTCCTGGCGGACTTCGGGGTTGTTGCCGGCGGGGCGCTGGCCGACCAGGTCCTGCCGCTGGCTGGCGACCGCGTCCTGGCGCTGCCCCTTCTCGGCGATGGCCAAGTCGTAGGCGGCTTCGATGTAGCCGTCGCTCTTGCCGGTCAGGTCGAAGCTGTCGCCGCGCACCTTCTTGATCACGGCACTGCGGATCTCGGTGTCGGTGGCGTCGGGCTTGAAGCTGGCGCCGATCTTGGTTGCGCTGTCCTCCAGCAGGATGCGGGCCTTGGCAGCAGCGGCAGCATCGGCGCGGATCTTGTCGGCTGCCTTCTCGGCATCGACCAGCTTGGCCTCGGCAGCATCGGCGCGAGCCTTCTCCTTGTCGATGTCGGAGCGAGCGGCGGTGAGCGCGTCCTGCGTTGCCTGCAGGGCGTTGGCGACCTCGGGCGCGGCATCGTAGGAGATGCCGGAGTCCAGGCGAACCTTGACCATGGTCATGGTGGTGTCTTCCTCGGTTGTGTCGGCGTCTGCCGCGTCAAGATTGAGCCGGGCGTTGCCCGCACGGCCACGGGGGACCAGGGCCAGATGGTTGACCCTGATGTTTCGCTGGATGGCGTCGTACCGCTCGCCATTGATCTCGCCGGGCGTCTCCTCGATGTCGAGGGTGTAGCCCAGGCTCAGTTCCTTCTTGCCGGCCGCGATGGGCGCCGTGTCGTAAATCACCACGTCGCCGCGCGCGTCGTCGCCATCCCGCCGTCCTTCGGTCAGGAGGGTGCCAACGGTGTGCACCTTGGCGTTGCTGGCAGTGACCAGGCCGGGGTGCCCGTCCGTGATCGGCTTGCCGCGGTAGCTGGACAGCGAATCCGCGTGGAAGACCTCTTCCGGCGGTCGGTACTCCCGGCGCAGCTTCCCGTCAGGACCGCGGTAATCAAAGATCCCCGTGCGGGTGAGGATCGGGGCGTCCTGGATGAAGCCCTCGACGGTGGTGGTCGCCTTCAGCTCCACCCGATCAAAGCGTTGTGCGGGCATATTGCCCTCCTAGTGAACGATGAGTGCCGCGAGGTCATCCAGATCAGGCAGTACGGCCTCAGCACTGCACCGGCAGCGAATGGGCTGCCCCGGATGGCCGTCGGCTGGCGGCTGATCCCAGCGATACGTCTTCCCCTCGCGAGCGACGTGCTCGGATCGCTCGCGGCCATCCAGCACGCCGCGCCAGCGGTACTCTTCGACGCCGATGCCCTGCTGCCGGGCTTGGGTGATATCGCCGTTCAGCTTGCCGATCTGGTCCCGAGCGATCAGCTCGGCTCGGTGCTTGGGCAGGTCGTAGGTGTCGCGCACGACCTTGATCACGTCCCTGAGGCTGCGGCCCGATTGGACCGCCGCCGTCACTCGCCCCCGCAGCTGCTCCACATACTGCGTGGGGATGGACTGGATAAGCGATAGGTTCTCCGCCTCCCAGACTCGCATCAGGTCGCGAAGGTCCGGATCCGCCGTCAGGATATTCACCCCGTAGGCGGACCTCAGAACGGCATGGAACTGCTGCTTGTTGAAGGCAGTCGTGCGCCTGGCGAACTCGGACACCAGTGGCCCGAGCACTTGGTCCTGCACCGATGACAGCGAGGTGGCCGCTGCCAGTGCCTGTACGAGCTCGTCGTACCACCCTGCCGCGATCGACGGGTCGACCGCGTCGGACCGGTAGCCCAGCGCTCGGATTACTGCCGGCCCCACGACCGCAGTGAGCTCGGTAGCGATGGCCGCCAGCGCCCGCTCATAGTCCCGCTCGACGCCAGCCGGATAGAGCCAGCGCCGAGGCTTGCGTGCCGGCCGGCTCACAGACCGCCCGCATAACTCGCCGCGGTCCCCGGTGTGCTGTCCTTCGGCACCAGCCCGAACAAGCCGCGCTGCTCGACATAGCTGCGGGCATCTTCCTCCGAAACCGCACTTGTGCCGGTGATGGCCACCACAGCCTCGGCCTCGGTCTTCAGCGCCTCAGCCTTGGTCTTCTCAATGTCGGCCAGTTCCTTCTCCGTCAGCTGCTTCAACGGCGACCACTGGACCTTCCAGTTGTCGGGAGCCTTACCCGCCAGCGCCCGCTGTGCACAGATCAACGCGATGACGCGCTCGAGTGCCGGCTGCATCCTCAGGCTGCGCAGCTGCTCGACCAAGTTGTAGTAGCCTTCGAAGTCGGCGTCCCCGGTGGCGTTCTGGCCACCTGGCGAGCGGCCGAACAGCAGCGTGACCGGGATGCCTGTCTCCGCCGACAGCGCGATCTGAAACTCCTGCAGGAGCTGGTTGACCCCGCCCACGTTGGTGTCGCGGATGTCGTAGTCATCCTCGGCGTCCACAGCGACGCTGTTTCGGATCCCGCGGGCTTGGTCCACCATCGTCAGGCGCTTCTGGATGGCCTGCTCTTGGTTCGCGACGATGGCGGCGGCCATGCCCTTCATCTTGTGCACGGCCTGTTGCTTGCGCCGCAGGATTTCCTTGGCGAGGCTGGTCGCTTCGATGTAGTCGCGGATCCGGCGGAAAGCGCGGGTAGCTGCCGCCCTCCCCCGCCAGGGGATGTTGTCCTGCCGCATCTGTGCCGGGAGCGGCTCACCCGGCACCTCGATCAGCCGCGACTCATGCACCAGAACCTGCGTGCCTGCCCCGCGTACCCGAAGCCGGTACAACTCGGGTTGCCCGTAGTTCCGGGCATTCGGGTCGTTGTAGGACCGATCGATCGACACATCATCGATCTCGAACGCACGCAGTTCCTCGATGGTGTCCAAGCGCTCAGGCTTGAGCGGGTCCCTCAGCAACCCGCCGTCAGCGGCAATCACCAGAAGGCATCCGCCGCCCCGCAGCCGAGACCAGCGCGCAGCATCGGCGAGCAACGGAAGCACGTTCAAGCGCTCCAGCTCCACCTGGATGACACCATCCGTGTCACCGGAGATCGTCACACCGCCCTTGACCGCGTTGTCCGCCGGAAGATCCACTACCCGCGCGGGCAGCCCGCCCTCGGCGTACAGATGGGAGTCGCTGACCAGCGCGGCGGAGACGACCGCCCCCAGGCTCTTGTCACCCAACACCGCATCCATGTATCCGTCTTGCTGCAGGTGGTTGCTCATTGGGCCTGTGCCATGAAGAGGGCCAGCTCATCGTCCAGGGAGTTGAAGGCGCGCGAGCACGCGTCCACCTGGTCGTCAAAGTGGCCGTTGGGAAACATCTTGAATTCGTTGATCAGCGCCTCATTCCACGGCGCGCGCAGCATCTTCACGTTGCCGGCGTTGACCTGGGCGGCGAAGCCTGCCGCTCGGGTGGCCTTGTCCCCGCTCTCAAGCGAGAAGGTGGCCGGAACGCCGTAGAGCTTGCGGCTCAGATGCATGACCTGCGCCTTGCCAGCCTGCCCAGGATCCTGCGGGATGGACTGGAGGACCATATCGGCCTTGCCTGTGTTACCGATCGCCGTCTCCACTTCGTCCGGCCCCATGCGCTCGCGCAGGATGTCCGCGATGTAGATGACACCGTCCTGACTGCGGCCCAGCTTTGCGCCTACCGTCCAATCACCTCGCTTCATCTTGGCTTCTGTTCCGGCCAAGTCCCACCCGCGCACGCACTGGAGGCCAGCGGGAAGTGCATCGACCGTCTCGATCTTGGCGGTCTTGATGATCCCGCCGTCGCCTGGAGATGGCTGCTGTTGGTATTGACCCGAGAAGACATAGGGCATCGACTCGCGCATTCGATTGAGGTCGGCGGCGGTGTGCTTCTCAGGCCACAGGGCCTCGCCGTCCTCCGACAGGGCCTCGAAGCAGACGTGCTCCCACACCTCGCCGTTCCCACCCGGCCGCGGCTCTTCACCAGGTTTGCGGCCTAGCAGCCACCCGGCCAGGTCCCGCTCGTGCAAGCGCTGCATGATCACGATGATCGGCGTGTCGGCGCTGTTCACTCGCGACTGCAGGGTGTTGTTAAACCAGTCCAGCACGCCTTGGCGGACGGTGTCGCTGTCGGCCTCACCCGGCTTGTGCGGGTCATCGATGATGATGGCGCCGCCGAAGCCAGGCCGGGCCTTGCCCGCGCCAAAGCCGGTGACGGTGCCCTCGGCACCGGTGGCGTACACCACCCCGCCCTTGGTCGTCCGCCAGTCTCCCTTGGCGCTGCTGTCCTTGCGCAGCTCGACCTCGGGAAAGATTTCCCCGTAGACCTCGTGCTGCACCAGTTCGCGGGTGTTGGCGCTGTTGTTCAGTGCCAGCGGCGCGGCGTAGCTGATGTGGATGAACTCGGAGTCCGGCACCTTGCCCAAGCACCAGGACATCCAGTTGACGACGGCGAGCTCGGTTTTGGAGTACCGCGGCGGCAGGTTAATCACCAAGCGCTTGCACTCGCCCCGAAAGACTCGGTCCAAGGCTGCGCACAATGGCGCATGGTGCTTGGCCCGCATCCACTGGAAGCCCTTCTTTCGAAGGAACGTGTAGCGGCTGTAGAAATAGAAGTCCTCGCGCGCCAGCTCGGCCGCAACCAGCTTCTGCTGAGCCGTCAGCTCGGGCACTTCACACCTCCTGCAGCAGCTTCTTCGCCTCCTCTCGGAACTGGCCGGGGGTCATGTCGGCGCTCTGGATCGGCCCGCCGTTGGGGCCGCTGTGTTCAATCTGCTGGCGGTTCGTGTACGCCCCGCCAGTCTCCTTTGCCGCCTGCTCGATGAGCTGCGCGGCAAGGCCCAGATTCTTCATCTTCTCGGCCTGGTTCACCATGCGATTGAGGGCCCGGAGCCGCACTGCCCGGTTGGCGATAGGGATGTTCGCCGTCTCGGCTTTGAAACGCTCTCGGGCGCTGTTGAACAGGTCCACCCAGCGGGCAGCCAGCTTCCGGCCGGCGTGCTTTGTCGGGTCGTGGGACTCAACCGTCTGGCGGCTGACCGTCACCCCGAACTCGTTCTTGACCGCTTCCACCACCGTGCTGGGCGTGTCGAAGCACGCCAGCTGCTGGACGATGAAGGTCTTCACATGGGCATCAAGGGCGGGCATCTCTGTTCAGCCTTGTCGTGCCCGGTCGTGTCTATGCCGCCCTCAGGAGGCAGGTCCCACAGGACCGGGCAATGTTGATCTTGGCCACCTCGGGCGGCCTGCTTGCTGCGTCTACCATCCGCTGGACCTCCTCGCTGGCTCCATACCTGCGCACCACGCCGACGAACTCGCCCACATCGTGCCCTCGCATGGCCAGGCAGGCGGTGCCGTCCCTGTGGAACTTCGGGGCACCGTACTGATCCGTCTCCTGGCTCAGGTGGTAGAGCTCATGCTCGACCAGCGCGCAGAAGTCGGTATCGCTGCACTCGGCGCAGTAGTCGGCGGCCAGGGTGATGACTGCATCCGGCACCCGGCCGAACCAGTCGACCATCTGGCGCTCCATACGGGCCTTCTGCCACCCACCGGCCCGGAAGGCGACCAGCTCGGCCTGCCCCACCACGGTCCTGCCCTGCTTGGTGAACGAGGAGGACGCCCAGAGGACTGCAACGTCTGCGCCTTGGAGGTGCTGGTGATCCGGGTTGTGGAGGTTCCCCCCTTCGTCCAGGACCTCCCCCTCTATCCATGCCCACACCTCAGGCGCTGGCCTGAACTGGTGGGTCAGGTCCTCAAGGTCAAGGGCCAGCAAGTCGGGGGGCGGAAGAGGCCGGGGCATAGCAATGGGCGGAAATTCCGGAAGTGGACCTTGGAGTTTGAAGGCTGTTTCCTACCCCCACACCCAGCGGAAGCAGCGAAACATGGAAATCACGTTAGAGGGCATCGCCATGGTCATTTCGGCGGTCACCGGTGCGATCGGCCTGTACCTGAAGCACCGCCGCAAGAAGTGACCACCTACGCCGGCTCAGGGCCCGATGCCCGCGGCCGGCTTCCCCTCCACCTGGTCGATTGCCTCGAGCTGCGCCTCGTACTGCAACAGGCAGCGCTTGCGACCGTTGCTCACCTCGAACACCGCTGATGGCGGCGCCTCCCTCACCCACTTACACCGCTTACGGAGTTGGGGATCGATCGGCACGTAGGTGGCCACCGGGACGGTGATGACCGTGGGTGGCGGGGGGTTGGGCTTTGACGGCGCGGGCTGGCAGGCTGCCAGCATTGAAGCGACCGCAATCGCGATCAGACGCATATCAGTACCCCTTCAATGCCGGGCAGGCGGAATCCAGCAGCTCCAGTGCTGCCTTGCAGGTATCCGGTCGCTCTTCGTAGCGACCGCGCCAGGTTGAGGCCTCCTTCTCTGACGCCTCGATCTTTCCCGCCAAGGCCTCAAGGGCAGCCGCGCTCTCCGCCCTGAGGGCCTCCAGCTTCTCGGCCTCCGCCCTTAGGGCACTGGCTACCTCCGCCAGGCGCTGGTCCCGCGTGTCCACGTCAGCTTGCAGCCGCGCGGCATCGGCCTTCCAGTCAGCCCGGACCTTGACCACCTGGGCGCTCAAGTCGCGGATCCGTTGCTCCTTCTCGTAGGCAGTCAGGCCCGAGACCATGCAACCGAATGCCAGGACGGCACACACCAGCTTGATCTTGCTCCCTGGGCGCCGCAGCCACTGGAGCCCATCGGCCGCAGCCCCGATCAGCAGGTTCCAGACCGCCAACAGGAATCGAATCAGGACGCTCATGGCTTATCGCCTCCGATGGCGCCGGTGGCTTTCTCCACCATGCGCACGTAGCCGGGCAGCAGCCGGCGGATGAGAACACCTGACAGGCCGGCCAAGGGCAACTGTGGTGCTCCGGCAAGGGTCGGCCAGATCGAGGCCGCCACAGCGATGACCCATGCAGCCACAATGGCGTAGGCGATGACCGCAACTGCCAGGGCCGCCCAGCGAGCAGCGGTCTGTAGCAGGCGATGGCCGCGGCGGCGATTGGCGTCGGCGGCAACCCTCTCGGCGTCCTTCTCAGGCAGCAGCAGGACCCCGATCAACGCTCCGGCCATGGCGACCAGCAACACCGACTGTGGGACGCCCAAGATGATCCGTTCGGCCTCCCGGAGAGCGTCGGCGGTAGCGGGCGCCACCACCGCAGCGGTGAACATGCCCACAATGGTCTTGAGGGCGCTCACTGGCTCGGTCATCGGGACACCATCTTCGCGTAGAGCGCCTTAGCCAGCTTGAGCTTGGCCTTCCGGTCTTCCAGACCGTTCGGCAGCCCCTTGCTGTCGGGATTACCCAGGTTTACCGCGCGGCTCACTGCCAGCACGTCGTCCCGGTCTGCGACCGAGTTGATCCCGTCCCGCTGCCAGAAGTAGCCGGCGGCCAGCGCAGCGTCCGGAAGGTTGCCCAGCAGGTCCGGATTGCGGACCGCGCGATCATCGCCGTAGATGGTCTGGCTGTAACGGGCGTAGTTGTCACGGCCAGTCAACTGGATGGCCCCCCGCCCTCGGAAGCGAAACCCATCGCCGGGCTGTGTGTTTCCCAGATCCTTGCGGCCCTCGTAGCGCGACTGGGCCGGGGTGGGCCCCCACAGCTCCTTGAGCCACCACCCGGTTCCGCTTTCGTGCGCCACCTGGGCGAGGAAATGGCAGACCCGCAGCTCGGTGTTGATGCCGAAACGGATGCACGCCCGTTCCAGTGCAAGCGCCAGCGCGGGTGAGAAGCCCATGCCGGCGGCGACGGTCTCGATGCTCACCATGGGGTCTCCTGCATAGGTGCCCGCCCCGCTGCCGGCTGGGCGCGAGGGTTGATCCGGTCGGGGGTTGCGGGCGTAGATGGAGCGGGCCATGGGAATCGAACCCACGTGGGCAGCTTGGAAGGCTGCAGCCTGACCACTCGGCCAGACCCGCATAACAAAAAGCCCCGCACAATGGCGGGGCGTTCGTCCGGGGCGTTGGCCCTGAGGGGCCAATTTCCCAACTGTACTTAGCCTATAGGGTTGGGCGAACGGGTTGCAACCGTTCACCAGACCTACGCTACCTCTCGTGTGCTGAGGGCTCGCGCCATGTGCTTGATTGCGTCCTGCTCGGCGTCCCGGAGCAGAGCCAGTATCCAGTTGTACATGCCAGACCAGGCATCTCGGTACGCTGATTGGCTACGGCAGATGGCGTTGGCACGAGTCCGATCCGACCACGAGACATACCCAGCGCCGCCACAACGGGTGCACGGGACCATCGGATACCCATGGCAGGCATCGCATGCGGATGACCCGGCTATCTCCTGCAGCGCGGCCAGCGTTATCGGCGCGACCATCGTCGCTGCGTCTCTCGGCCAGCACTGTGCCCTGGCGTTGTCGAGATCCGCCTGCGCTCTGTCGATCAACCGACGCAGATCCGGTGAGACGGTCCGGGAGAACACCGCCATCGCCTGATGGAAGCTCAGCTCCACTTTGGCGACGGACAGCTGCTCCTCCTGCTTCCTCCATTCGCTCAGCACCGCCCCAAGCACCTGCATACGGAGCTTCGCGGACGGGCGCACCTCCGTATCCAAGAAGCAACATTCCACCACCTCCCGGCCAAGGCCCGAAGGAACACAGCCAAGCGCATGCGCAATGTCGATGTTGGCTAGGCCACCTCCGCCTCCGCCGAGTCCAGTGTCGAACCTCACTGTCTGGGCACTGAGCCTTGCCAGTAGTTCACGAGGATCAGCCATGTTCTCTCTCCTGTCGCATATGGTCCCGGCTTGGCCGGTCAATGGTGTAGCGCATGTGTCGGCGGTTACCGGCTACCTGGACAAGCCCGGCGTCGGCCATGTTGCAAAGCGCCTTGATGGCCTTCCTTCTGTTGATTCCGCAGGCCTGCATGCCATCGGCGATCTCGGAAGCGAGGTGCCAGCCGGGGTGCTCTCCCATCCAGAACCGGACAGCGGCGGCGAGGCTCATGGTTCGACCCTACTGATCTCGATCACGCAACCAGGTGCATCTAGTGCGTCCACCCCCTCCCCCGGGTAACGCTTCGCCGCGGCGCACTCCACCACCCGGGCGTCATCGCGCCAGATGCCGGCGTCGGTCAGAGCGTCTTCAGTCGATCGCACTAGCTTGGAGAGGTCGGGCAACTTGCTGGGGAAGACCCTTCGGCGCTTCGGGGCGCTCAGCGGCTTGGGCAACGTAAAGGTCATCCGGACTTGCAGCGGCTCGTCCAGTACGGCAAGACCCAGTGCCTTACGCACCTGTTCGGCGGCCAGCTTCACGTCCTGCCGCCACGGGCGAACCTTCTTCGACGCCTCCACGAGTTTGGCGTGGATGAGCCCATCCCGGCCCTTATACGTGCCCTTGAACGCCTTGCTACCCTGAGGTGCGGGGGATCCGTAGACCACGATCCGGATGCTCATACAGCCACCATGACCAGTCCGTCCTGCCACATGGCGAGAACTGTTCGTTCATGGCCGGCCTGCCAGATGAGGGCCTTCTCTTCCTCGGTATAGCGCCGGCCTTGGTCCAACTCCCGGTGGCAGGCCCGGCAGCCACTGGCGAAGAAGCAGTCGTGGGCCTTCAGTGCCCCGCCCTTTCCGTGGCGGCTCTGGTTGCTGTGGCAGGGCTCGCCGTACCCGCCCACGCAGACGCCGGGGATGAGAAGGGTGCACTGGATGCGGTACGCCAGATCAAGCAGGTCGCGGTCGCGGTAATTGCTGTGCATCAGGCATGTCCCCCGCATACAATCGCGCGATCAGACACAGGGGATGTGACGTGGCGGATCCGGTCAATTACTGCAGCTGGCTGGTGAAAGGGTTCTGTATAACCCAGAGCGAGTGGGCCGCATGGACGCAAGCTGGATTTACCGTTGGGACGTTTGCCTTTGCCATGTGGCGACAGAAAGTTTTTAACGACAGAGCGGCCTATGAAAAGAAGGTCGCTGCGCAGGAGTTGCTCAAGGAAAAGCAGGCCCATCTGAGTGATCAAAAGGCCGCTGAGGCTGAGCGACGAGCTGATGTATCTAGAATCCAGGCTCTTCGCGCACGAGCATTGGCGATAGCCATCCGATCCGAACTCACGGCATTTGCTTCCGTCGTAAATGTCCTTCACAACGGAGAACATGGCCGCTCTCCGCGCGCCCTTCTCGATCGTATCAAGGATCATTTCGCAATCAGGCACAGGGCATTGGATTCGCTGGAACTCCTGAATGCAACGGATATTGTCCTGACCGTTGTGGAGCGAGCCGAGCGCGCATACCTTTTTCTCGAAGCGTGCGCCTTGCGCGATAGCTACATCAATGACGACGAGCAGTGGATTAGAGATCATTTTGGCGTGTCCAGGCCTATAGTGGACTTTGCACTCGTGGAAATACAAACGTTGATAACTGGTGATCGCAATGAAAAGCGAAGCTGACGTCTTCATGCAGCCTCGGCGAAATCGCGAGGGTTGAACCCGAGCCCCAGCAGCACAGTGTCGGACCAGCGAACCGGCTTGGCGCGTAGGCCCTGCTCTTCCGGGTGGTCACCGATCTGAACCAGCACGGTGATTGCGTCGCATGCCATCGACCTGGTGAGCTTCAGGCTTGAGCCGCCGAGCATGATCATTCCGGGGGCGCCCTGCCCCCGGTCGATCGCCGGCATCAGGCGCCAGCCCAGCATCGTGCCGGCCACCATGTGCCGCCAGTCGTCCTTCGTCAGGCGCTGGCCGTGCCAGGACAGGCCCTCGGCCAGATCACCGCAGATGGCGTTAAGCATGCGCTGCTGCTTGGGGGTCATCATCCCTTCGCCGCGCTGCTTCCAGTCTTCGGGGCGGATGGTGGTCATGCCGCCTCCCTCTTGGTCAATGGTCCTGCGTAGTGCGTGATGGGCACCAGCCGCATGCCCAGCCGCCATTGCGTCTGGCCGCGCGTGGCGTAGATGACCAGGGGTTTCTCGCCGTAGCCGTAGCAGACGTACCAGCCCGCTTCGGACACCGGCTCGGCTGCATCGCGCAGCTGCAGGACCAGGCGCGGCAGTTCACGCGGCATGGCAAACGGCCTCCGGGTCGTGAGTGGTCTCTTCCTGGGCCGCAGGCGGCGGATCGGCCACCATGCCGATACCGAGCTCACGGGCGATGTCATCCATGTGCCGTGCCACCTGCTCGCGTGTTGCCGGTGCCGCCCGAGCCACCTCGTACGCGATGTGGGCTTCGGGCGCCGGCGGCAGTTCCGCGCCGCGCATCACGGCCTCCTTGGCCCGGTTGTAGGCCGCCAGCAGCAGCTTGTCGGCCTTGTCGGCGCTGGCCAGCCGGTAGCGATGGCCGTCCAGGTACTGCCACACCAGCCGGGTGAACCCGTCCTGCTTGCCCGTGTCGGCACGCACGGCGTCGAACGGCGGGATTCCAAGGCACATCATCCGGAACTGCGGCAGCGTCGGTGGCCACGGCTCTGCGCTGGCGATGCAGGCGGCCAGGCCGTCGGCCAGCTGCCGGCCGCTCAAGCCGGCCAAGCCCTTCGCCCACGTCACCGCTGCGCCGACGTTCGGGTTCTCGCCGTATGCGCTGGACCACTTGAAACCGTAGATTTCAGCCATCCGCACCCAGAGCGTCCGCATAGCCGTGGCCGGTGCCTGCGAGGGTGGCGGCGTGTGCGGCGTCGGCGAGCTCGCCTTCGAGGGCAAGCTGCGCGGTGCGTTCGGCAGGTGAGAGGCGACGTGTTCCATGGTTCGATCCGTTGCTCGAGTTGACGGGCTTGGCGCCCTCCGCGTGTCGGCCTCGCGCGGCGGCGATGGCCCAAGTGAAGAGGTTCTTCGGGGGTGGAGCGCGCGCCCTCCCCTCCTCGACCAGGTCGACCAGCATCTGGAACGGCACGCCCTCCACCTCGACGGCGTCGATCAGGTCGGGATGGCTGGAGCTGGCGGTATGGCAACCGGCGCGCTTCATCAGCACGCCCGCCCACCCCGCTGCGGTCATCCCCTCAGGGATCTCGAAAGCGTGCAGTGATGTATCTGGAGTAGAGATCTTCTCTTCTCTTCTCTTCTCTGGGTAACGCTCCGTTACGCTTTTGGTAACGCTAGTGGCGTTACCTGTTCGCGTCTCCGTACTACCAGTTGCGTTACCGGCCTTATGCTTGGCTACACGCGAGGCAGTCTGGCAACGCTTCTTGGCAGATTTCCCGTTGTGATCGTCAAACCTTACGATCAGCACTCCATCAGGCTTGGCCTCAAGCCATCCGATATCCGACAGGGCCTCGCCCAACCCAGGCACACCCGACTTCCGGTCAATCTGGCGAAGAGACATACCCGGCAGCCAGCCGTCCTCGGTGTGCTGGTCAGCCATCGACCACAGCCAGTACAGGCCGCCGATCACCAGCGCCTCGCAGCTGTCAGTCAGATCCACAATGCGCGCAACCCGGGGGTCGTCCCACAGGTTGGTGCGCATTTTCATCCAGTCGCCGGCCATAACTGTTCCGTCACGCCGCCAGCGGCGTCTCGTCGTGGTCCAATACGGGCAACCAGGTCTGGCACCGCATCTCGCTGATGCGGCACTTGCGCGGCGCACCGTGGACAACAACGCCATCTGCCTCAAGCTCGGGCAGCCGGCGCGCGACCATATGCCTATCCATGCCAGCGACGTCAGCCAGTTCACGGCTGGTCAGCCCGGGATGCTGTCGGACTGCCGCGGCGACGCGCTGCTGCTGGGCCTTGCGCGTGCCGGATTCCACGATGTGGCGCGCGGCCTCATGGCTGGTATCTGGGTCGGTGTTGCGTGCGGGATAGTTGGCCATTACTCGGCATCTCCTGTGATTTCCGCAGCCAGCTCGGCCTGCAGGGTGGCCAACGCCGCTTGGGCGTCGGCAATCTCTTTCATGAGCCTCTGCTTCGATGCCCGGCTGCCGCAGGTCTTGCTCTGCGCATAGGCATCGATGACGTCAGCGTGTTCACGCATCACGCAGCTGATCGTGACGGCCCGGCCCACTTCCGCCGTTGGCGCCTTGGCCCCAAGGAATCCGTAGCGACGGGCAAGCTCTCGCTTACACTCCAGCCTGATGTCGTCTGGGAAAGACTTCACCCACGACTCTTCGAGGTCCACCGGCAACTTCACTGCGCCAGTGACATAGCGCTTGATGATCTGGGCGTTGGCCTTCATCGCCTTGTCGGCGGTCTCTGCCGTGGTGCCTACGTGGAATTCCACGATCCGGTGCGCGGCCGGCACTGCGTCCAGGTAGTTGTCCACGATCGCCGCGGCCAAGGATCTCTCGCAGGTGCCCGTCTCGAACAAGACCCGCTGGTGGAAGCGGAACACCACCTGCGACCTCGGCTCGTTGTTGTGAAACTCCGGCTTCATTTGCATTGGGCCTCTTGCAGCGCACCATCTGCGCCATGGAGATGAACTACTCAGAAAGCAGCGCCAGGGATGGCGTGGTGAGACTGATCCGCGAGTGCGGAATGCCGTTCGTGCTGCGAAGGATCGACGGGGAAATGAAGGCGTTCCCCCTATCCCTTCCTAACCTTGGCCCCGTTCCAGAAGGCGGTGGCCAGGTCCTCTGGATGTGGGGAGGCGTCGATGGCGACGCATCACGGTGAGGGTGCCGCCCTCCTTGCGGTACGCTGCTGCTTCCCAACGAGCAGCCCGCAAGGAGGGCGACAGATGGCCAAGGTGAATAAGGAACGTTTGATGCATATCCTGAGACTCGCGGAGGACGCCAACCCGCAGCACGTGAATCTGTCTATCGCACTGGGCGATGAGGTCGATGACGCCATCGTTGAGATCCAGTACCTGAAGGACCACGGGCTGCTTGACGTTCACATTTCGCGCATGTTGGATGGCGATTTCGCCTTGGGTGGGGCGCACATCACGTCCGCAGGGCTCGACTACCTGAGCGAGGACGGGGGGCTTACCGAAGAACTGGGGTCCATGAAGATCAAGATTCATGCTGAATCTCTCCAGCAGATGCTCGAACTAATGGTCCTTCGATCTGATCTAGACCAGCCTCAAAAGCAGCGATACGTTGATGAGCTTCGCAAGCTGCCTGCCGAGACCACAAAACACCTCGCACTAAAGGCAGTCGATGCTGCGATTGCGCAGTCAGGCAAGCTGCTCCCACTACTTCAAAGCATGCTGGGTTGATGGACATGCGCCTGAAGTGCACGGCCATGCCGACTGTGAGGGGCATGAGGAATTCGTCAAACGGAATGCTCCCGCTGTCGTCATGGACATGCGCACCTGCGCGCCCGAACGACAGAGCGTCAGGCTTGAAGAAGTCAGGCAGCATCGGCCACCCCCTGCCCTTCGGCATCCGGCGCCGGACCGAACACGTCCGGGCGCAGGTCGTGGCGGCTCACGCCTGTAGCGAGCTCGATCGCAATGCACCGCTCCGCAGGGACCCGACCCCGGTCGTACCAACCGGTCACAGACGGGGGCTTGATGCCGAGGATGGCCGCCAGCTTCAGCTGGCTCCCGGCCTTCTCGACTGCTCGATCAAGGGCTGTCATGTCCATGGCGCCCATTAGTGCACAGCTAACGAGTAATTGCAAGCCTTCCGCTAACCAAAAGAAATTAGCCTTTCACTAACATCCGAGCATGGATATCGCCGAAATCCGGAACCGAAACTTCCGGCACATCATCAATGCCCTGGAAGAGCGCGGCATCAAGAAGCGCCGGGACCAGGGGGCACAGCTCGGTGGCTTTCTGTCGGCTTCCTTCGTCTCGCAACTCATTGGCGGCAAGTACATAGGCGATGACCTCGCCAAGAAAATTAGCACCGCCCTGGGCCACGACAGCGGTTGGATGGATAGGCCCCAATGGGACGACGATGGAGCAATCTCACCGGTCTTAGAGAATGAGACGCCCGAAGGCTACGTTCGCTTTCCCCTGCTTGAGGGGTTTGTCGCGGCCGGAGGGGGTGGTTATATGCCAGAGCATCCAGAGGTGGTGCGGTACATCGATGTAGCGAAGGACTGGGTGGACCAGAACATTCGCGCCCCCAGGGAAGCCGTGCGGATCATCACAGCGCGCGGGGACTCTATGGCAGGCGATATCAGTGACGGCGACGTCCTGTTCGTCGATTGCCGCGTCCAAGACTTCGACACAGATGCCATCTACGTAATGAACTGGCAAGGTCGGCCACTCGTGAAGCGGTTACAGGCCAGGCGTGACGGCTCGGTTCTGATCCGAAGCACCAACCCAGCGTATGAGCCTGAGGTAGTGCCTGCCGGCGAGCTGGACCAGCTCTTCATTTCCGGGCGCGTTCTGGCCGCTTGGGTATTCCGCAAATTCTGAGTAGGAGCGCCACAGATGAAAGGAATCGATATCGACGCGCCGCACGGTCGTCTCATAGCCGGCGGCTTGGCTCTGTTTGTCACGTGCCTCATCGGCGCGTGTGGATATGCACCACCCTCATCAACTAGCGACAACAGCGACGCCAGTACGCCAGAGCCTGCCAGCGCGCAGCATTCCGAGGCAGCGGGCGTTGTCGTTTCCGCAGCCGAGGAGCTCGCGAGGTACGGTGTATCCGTTACTCAGTTCACCCCGACGCAAGAAGCGGCGCTCTACGTGACTATGGGGGTCGAAGGCATGGACGTGACCAGTGATGGATACGAAATCCCCCAGTCCGTAAAGGACAAGAGTGTCGCGGGGATGGAGTTCCGCATCCCGAGCGACCCGAAAGCTCGCTGGGGACTTATCGACGTCACGCAGCGGAATTTTCCAGTTTCATACATCTTCACGCATCGCGTCGGCCCTTCTGGAACGACCTATTCAATGCGTGAGTACGATTGTGATTCAAACATGGTTCGTTATCTTGCCACGGGCCAGAACATCGACGAAATGAGGACGTCCAAGCAAGATGACAGGATGAGCGAAATCCACCCGCGCTCGATCGCCTACTACCTAGGAAAGCTCGCCTGCACCGACCTGGCTCGGTAGAGAACGCCGCCGCGACAGCTGAACGGCATCAAAGCTGTTCAGCTAATCAGTAACGCAATTAGCTGTTAGCTGTTGACTAAGAGTTAGCGATCCGCTAATGTCTTCCTGCGCCCCACCTCCGGGGCCGGGAGACCCACAGTGAGCCAGCAGACCCAGCGCTTCACCTTCACCACCGACGAAGCCGGCAACCGGCTCACCGTCATCGACTCGACCACCGGGCTGGAGTTCACCGCCCGCCCCGTCACCAACGATCCGGTCACCCACCAGGGCGCCATCGACGCCTGCGCCAGCTGCCGCGTCGGCGGCCACGCCGACTGGGCCCTTACCACCCGCCAGGAGCTGCTCTCGCTTGTCGATCTGAGCCGCTACAGCCCGGCCATCGACACCGACACATTCCCCGAGTTCCCGTCCGACTGGTTCTGGACCGCCGACCTGTGCGCCTGGTCCTCGGCGTCCGCGTGGTTCGTCCTTTTCTCCTTCGGCAACGTCAGCTACGGCCACCGCTACCACGACGGGTTCGCGTTGGCCGTGCGTCGTGCCGGTCAGTAATTGCCCCTTTGGCGCTCTTCCCCGCCCCTTCCTTTCCCTCTCCATCTCTCCTGATTAGGACCGAGATCATGACCGTTAAGCGTCGCCCCCTCTGGATCTGGATCGGTGCCGTGTACGCCGGGACCGTCTTCGCCGCGGCGGCCGGCTTGGCCTTCGGCAACCGCCTGTTCGGCCTGGAGTGCTGAACATGGCCGCCGTCACGGAACTGCACCCCGAAGCTGAGGTCCGCCGCCAGCGTCGGAACGTACCGGTGCTGATCGGCAACCTGAAGAACTCTGGCCTGGGCATGCCCGGCGTAGAGACCGCCTATCGCGCAGCGCTGTTCGCTGGCGCCACCGAAGAGATGGCCTGGGAGGCGGCTCGCCGCCACGCGCTGACCATGATCGGGTTCCCGGACGAGCTGTCCGACACCGGTATGGACCTGAGCAAGGTCGAGTCGATGCGAAAGCGCCGTCAGGCCCTGATCGACACCTACCGTGCCCTGCCCAACCCGTTCGCGCTGTCGATCGACGCGGAGCGTGCGGCATGAGCGCCGTCGCCCTCTTCCCCATCCAGACCGACAGCCAGAAGTACCAGCTGGAGACCGTCCGGATGGCCGCACGTCGCGCTGGCCTGAACGTCAAGGCGGTCGAGCGCGAGTTCATCGAGGCGGGCTTCTCCCGCCCGAAGCAGAACGAAATCAGCGAGCGCTGCCGTCGGGCGCGCATGGTCATGACCTTTGGAGGTGAAGCGTGAAGCGGGAAACCATCCAGCTGCATCTCGAAGTCTTGAAGGATCTGGCGATCTACCTGGGCATGGCTGCCTGCATGACCGGGCTTGGAGCCATCGGCGTCCTGCTGGTGCAGGACCTGGCAAAGGCGGTGGCCCCGTGATCCGGCATCCGATTGCACTGCTGGTCCCCGCCGCCCTCAACGCGATGCTGGTCGGATTCTGCATAGCGCTGGCAACGGCCGCGTACCCGCGCGGCGCCGACACCTTCGTGGTGCTGGGGCTCGCATGTGCGGGGTTCTTTGCCCTCCGTGCCGTGGTTGAGGCCCGACAAGCATGGCACCCATTCGTCACCGGTCTCGCTCAGCGCCGCGCCATTCGCCGCGCGGCTCCGCTCACCCGCATCAACTTCCCCAAGGACGACATTCGATGAACGCCGTTGCTCAGCAAACCGCTCTTTCCACCCAGCCCCGCCAGCAGTTCGACCTCAGCCCGCAGACCTTTGACCAGGCGTTGCAGTTCTGCGACTACCTCGCTGACAGCGACTTCGTCCCGAAGGATTTCAAGGGCAAGCCCGGCAACTGCCTGATCGCCATCCAGTGGGGTGCCGAGCTCGGCCTGAAGCCGCTGCAGGCGCTGCAGAACCTCGCCATCATCAACGGTCGCCCTGCCCTCTGGGGTGACGCGGTCATTGCGCTGGTGCGCAGCTCACCGCTGTGTGAGTACATCACAGAGGCCGACGACGGCAGCACGGCCGTGTGCCGGGTCAAGCGCCGCGGTGAATCCGAGGAGGTACGCACCTTCAGCATGGAGGACGCCAAGGTGGCAGGCCTGCTGGGTAAGACCGGACCCTGGACCCAGTACCCGAAGCGCATGCGCCAGATGCGCGCCCGCGCCTTCGCCCTGCGAGACGTCTTCCCGGACGTCCTGCGCGGCATGCCCATCGCCGAAGAAGTCATGGATATCCCTCAGGCCGGTTCTGCCAGCGGGGAGCAGCAGCGCGTCGCCATTGAGGGGCAGGCCGACAAGCAGCTGCCGCTGTACTCCGAAGCCGACTTCGCGGCCAACCTGCCGAAGTGGCTGGACATCATCGCCAGCGGCAGGAAGTCCGCTGAGGACCTGATCGCCACGCTGCAGACGAAAGCTCGCTTCACCGCTGACCAGTTGAAGAAGATCCGCAACCCGCCCAAGGACGACACGGATGGCGAAGGCCACCCCCAAAGCGATGTTGCCGCCGCTGCTGACGGCCTGACCCAGACCGCCGTGGAGTACTGAGCATGCGTACCGTGAATCTGATTCAGGGCACCCCGGAGTGGCATGCCCACCGCGCCAGCCACTTCAACGCCAGCGACGCTCCGGCAATGATGGGCTGCAGCCCGTATAAAACCCGCAGCCAGTTGCTGCGCGAGTTCGCCACCGGCGCGACCATCGAGCACGACGCCGGCACTCTGCAGCGCTTTGCCGATGGCCACCGCTTCGAAGACCTCGCCCGGCCACTGGCCGAGCGCATCATCGGCGAGGAGCTTTACCCCTGCGTCGGTGTCGACGGCAAGTTCTCGGCCAGCTTCGACGGTCTGACCCTGCTGGAGGACAAGGCCTTTGAGCACAAGTCGCTCAACGACGACCTGCGTCTGGCCATGCCGCTGGATGGCACCGACGCATGCCTGCCGCTGCACTACCAGGTGCAGATGGAGCACCAGGCCATGGTCAGCGGCGCCGAGCGCGTGCTCTTCATGGCATCGAAGTGGGCCGGCGACGAACTGGTCGAGGAGCGCCACTGCTGGTACACCCCGAACCCGGAGCTGCGCGCCAGGATCGTGGCCGGCTGGGCCCAATTCGATGCCGACGTGCTTGCGTATGACCCGGCGCCGGTCGCCGAGCCGGTGGCCCCCGGCCGCGCCCCGGATCAGATGCCGGCCCTTCGCATCGAGGTGACTGGCGAGGTCACCGCTTCGAACCTGGCCGAGTGGAAGGAACAGGCCATCGCCGTGTTCCAGGGCATCAGCACCGAGCTGGTCAGCGACCAGGACTTCGCGGATGCAGAGAAGACCGTGAAATGGTGCGGCGACATTGAGGACCAGCTGAAGGCGGCCAAGCAGCACGCCCTCAGCCAGACCCAGAGCATTGACCTGCTGTTCAAGACCATCGACGCGATCGCTGAGGAGGCCCGCTCCAAGCGCCTGGCGCTGGAGAAGCGCGTCAAGACCCGCAAGGACGAACGCCGCACCGAGATCGGCAACGCTGCCCGCCGTGCCGTGCAGCAGCACGTGCAGGCAATCAACGAGACGCTGGGCGAGTACGGCATCCCGATGCCGGCAACGCTGATTGCCGATATCGGCGACGCGATGAAGGGCAAGCGCTCGTTCGCCAGCATGCAGGAAGCGGTGGACGCCGTTGCCGCCAACGCGAAGGTCGATGCGAGCCAGTCAGCCGAGCGGATCCGCGCCAACATCCGCGTGATGGAAATGGAGGTCGGCACCCATGCCGCGCTGTTCCCTGACCGCGTGCAGCTGTGCTCCACGAAGTCGGCGGAGGACCTGCGCAACCTGATCGCCGCCCGTATCGCCCAGCACCAGCTGGCGGAGCAGGCCCGCCTCGACGCAGAGCGCGAGCAGATCCGCAAACAGGAGGAGGAGCGCGCGCGGGAGCTGGTAGCTACGGCCGCGCAGCCAACTGCGGCGCCGGAGCCCAAGCCCGAGGCGAAGCCGCACCCAGCCGTCCAGGCAGTGCCGGACCCGGTGGCGACGGAGGACCGCGCGCCCTGGGTGGCTGAGGGAAAGAGGCTGAAGCTCGGCGAGATCGTGGATCTGATCGCCCCACTCAAGATCGATGCAGAGGGCTTGCGTCGGCTTGGCTTCGATCCGGTAGCGACCGAACGCGGCGCCAAGCTCTATGCCGCCGACCAGGTGCCGGCGATCCTCGCCGCCGCAATCCGCGTTCTGCAGTCGGCAGCCAACGGCCAGAGCTATCCACTCGCGGCCTGATCGAACCTACACGGCGGGGCTGCTGCAGCAGCGGGCCGCGCGGGAGACGTAACCCGCCCCAGCGAAAGCTCATGGGTGAACGAGTGGTGCGGACGCAACGCCGCTGACTGCCGGGAAAGACCGGCCCCTATTCCGAAGGAGACCACCATGGCAATCCGCATCGATATGCAGGACGTCGAGTCCTCCCAGATTCACAGCATCGGCCACGATGCAGAGACCAGCACCTTGGCAATCCGCTTCACCAGCTGTCGAGGCGGCGTGATCGGTCCCGGCAGCCTGTACCACTACGCCAACTTCGATGCAGCAGAGTTCGCTGCGTTCCGCGACTCGGAGTCTCTGGGCAAACACTTCGGGCAGTACATCAAGCCGTTCCCGGCGAAGTACCCGTATCGCAAGGTCGAAGAGCCGGCGAAGGCCGCGTAAGGAGACTGCGATGGCCAGGAAGCTGCGCACGCAGTTGGACATCTTCGACCGCGATCCGGCGCGGCTGGCCAAGGCCAACCGAGATGCAGCCATGCACGCGCTCACTGACGTGCAGTTCCCGCCGGCAATCCGGCAGGAGCGCCACGACCACTACATGGCAGAGGCAGTGCGGCTGGAAGCCTTGGCCGCTCTCTGCACCCCTTCACAAGCCGCCTAACGGCGGACACCCACCGCAACGCGAGGAACGCACTTTGAACGCCATCACCATCCGTACCAAGGGCGATGCTGAAATCCAGCTGTCCCTGCCTCCCGCCTCCATCAACAGTTTCATCGAACTCGCCGCCGAGCAGGTGACCGCTCAGGGCGTGGTGGCCATCGGCCACACGAAGCTGCTTGCCGACGGAACCAGGGCCGCCGGCAGCGACCCGCGCATCGACCACGTCGCGGTGATCGATCACTCCACCGGCCTGATGTGGGCAGTGAAGTCCATCGGCGACAGCGATGGCGACCCGATGAGCCAAGCCGACTGCGAGAAGGCCTGCAGCGAGCTGCGGCTGCTGGGCCACGACGACTGGCGGCTGCCCACCCGCAGCGAGCTGGCCGCCCTGGTCGATGACACGCGCCATGAGCCGGCCATCGATAGCTCGCTCTTCCCCGGCGTGCTGCCCCGCTGGCACTGGACCAGCACGCCCTGCGCCTGGTCCTCGGCGTCCGCGTGGCTCGTCTCTTTCCGCAACGGCCACGTCTCCAACTACCGCCGCCACGGCGACGGGTTCGCGTTGGCCGTGCGTCGTGCCGGTCAGTAATTGGCCCTTTTGACCCTTTCCCTGGAGCAATCATGAACCCCATCACCCTCAAGAAGATCGGTGCCGACCGCAACCAGCTGCCGGACGATTCCAACGACCACGTCGCCGTCTTCCTGCCCGACCACGGCCTGACCTTCACTGCCACCAGCATCGTGGACAGCGACGTGCCGCACGCCGAGTGCGAAGCGGCCGCCAAGGCACTGACCCTGCTCGGTCACAGCGACTGGGATCTGCCGACCATCGAAGAGCTGCAGCTGCTGATCGACCGCAGTCGCTACTCGCCGGCCATCAACACCGACTTCTTCAAGGACATCGAGAACGACTGGTACTGGTCGAAAACCCCGGCCGCCTGGTCCTCGGCGTCCGCGTGGCTCGTCTATTTCTACAGCGGCGGCGTCTACGGCGGCCCCCGCTACGGCTACGGGTTCGCGTTGGCCGTGCGTCGTGCCGGTCAGTAATTGGCCCTTTTGACCCTTTCCCTGGAGCAATCATGAACCCCATCACCCTCAAGAAGATCGGTGCCGACCGCAACCAGCTGCCGGACGATTCCAACGACCACGTCGCCGTCTTCCTGCCCGACCACGGCCTGACCTTCACTGCCACCAGCATCGTGGACAGCGACGTGCCGCACGCCGAGTGCGAAGCGGCCGCCAAGGCACTGACCCTGCTCGGTCACAGCGACTGGGATCTGCCGACCATCGAAGAGCTGCAGCTGCTGATCGACCGCAGTCGCTACTCGCCGGCCATCAACACCGACTTCTTCAAGGACATCGAGAACGACTGGTACTGGTCGAAAACCCCGGCCGCCTGGTCCTCGGCGTCCGCGTGGGTCGTCCATTTCCTCAACGGCCTCGTCTACGGCTACCACCGCTACTACCTCGGGTTCGCGTTGGCCGTGCGTCGTGCCGGTCAGTGATTTGATTTTCTGCTGAGGCTTTCCCGATGACCTCCCGTTTCCAGCCACCACCCATCATCAAGGCCGCCGAACGCATGGCGGTCGAGATCGAGAATGCCGTGCGCAAGTTCGCTCGCTACCATCGCTACCAGATCGGCAGCGACCTCCGCGCACGTGCCCAACAGGTGTTCATCAACGCCAACAACGCCTGGCGTGAGCGCGCCGAGCAGGCGCGGTGGGTGGCGGTGCTGGTTCGGGACATCGACGCCCTCAAGCAGCTCCTGCAGATTGGCAAGGGGGTTGGCGCCTTCGCCAGCTTCCGCCAGTTTGAAATGCTCATTCGCCTGGCCGAAGAGGTGGGCATGCAGGCGGGCGGCTGGCGCCGCCGTCTGCGCGAAGTCTCCCATGCCCAGAGTGCGCAAGCCGATGGCGTCGCGCAGCGTGGCAAGAAACTGAGTACCCGTACCGCCCTTGCGGGGGCCAACTCATGACGAAGCCGCGCTATCCGCATCCGGGCTGCGCGGCCTGGTCGCAAGTGTATGGGGAGGCGGCCGCCTGGTCCTCGGCGTCCGCGTGGAACGTCAATTTCAACAACGGCAACGTCAACAACAACCACCGCAACAACAACGGGTTCGCGTTGGCCGTGCGTCGTGCCGGTGAGTTTCAGGGAGAGGTAGGCCTGCAGGAGCTGTATCAGGCTTGGCGGCGTGCGCGCCGCCAGAAGGTTCCAAGCTTCAACCAGCTGCGATTCGACCACCGCTGGGCCGATGGCCTGCTGCAGCTGCAGCGCGAGCTGCTGGCCGGCCGCTGGCAGCCACGGCCCTCGACGTGCTTCGTGGCAACGCGGCCCAAGGCGCGCGAGATCCACGCGCCGGACTTCGCTGACCGGGTTGTGCACCACTGGCTGGTGCCGCAGCTGGAAGCGCTGTGGGAGCCTACGTTCATCCACGACAGCTATGCCAACCGCAAGGGACGCGGCAGCCATGCGGCCGTGCGCCGGGCCCAGCAGTTCGTGCGCCAGGTTCACAGCGGCCAAGGCGGCGGCTGGTATCTGCAGCTGGACGTGGCCAACTTCTTCAACAGCATCCACCGGCCCACGCTCTGGCGGATGCTTCGCTCCCGGCTGCGCCGACAAGGCGTACCGTTGGTCGTCCAGCGGGCCACCCATGCGCTGCTGCGCCATTCGCCGCTGCACGCGGGCGTCCAGTACCGCGCCACTGCCGCAGAGCAGGCTCAGGTGCCGCCGCACAAGCGCCTCGCCAATGCGCCGGCCGGGCGAGGCCTGCCGATCGGCAACCTGTCCAGCCAGTTCTTCGCCAACGTCTACCTGGACGCACTTGACCAGTTCGCGAAGCACACCCTCAAGGCCAAGCGCTACCTGCGCTACGTCGATGACTTCGTGTTGTTTCACCACAACCGCGAGCAACTGGCGGCCTGGCGTGACCAGATTGAAGCCTTCCTGCGGGATCAGCTCGGGCTGCGTCTGAAGGCCGAGCAGAAGCTCTGCCGCCTCACCGACGGCCTGGACTTCCTTGGTTACGTGATCTACCCGACCCACACGCTGGCCCGCCGCCGCGTCGTTGGCCATCTGCATACGGCGCTGGCGGAGTGGGAAGGCCAGCACGTCCAGGGCGACCGCCTGCGTGGCACGCCGGCCGACTTTCGTGACATGGCCAATCGCATCGCCAGCTTTGCCGGCCACCTGCAGCACGCCAGCAGCCATCGCCTGATGCGGCGCGTTCACACCCGCTTCCCTTGGCTGCGATCCGCAGCCCGACCGCGCCGTTTCAGCCCGAAGGCAGAGCGTCGCATCCATTCGATTCAGTGGCACCAGCGCAAGGAGATTGCATGAACACCACGATGGCAGACGGCGCCAACGAGCGCCTGGACGCACAGATCGCCGAAGCGCTCTTCGGCCAGCCGGGCATGAGCAAGATGGACGTAGCCAACCGCGTGCGCGAGCTGCGCGGGGATGGGCCGGCGCTGCTGGTGCCGCGCGAGGCAGGTCAGGACGAGCGGGCACGGTTCGAGGCGTGGTATGTGGGAAACGCGTTCGACTACGAAAAAAATCCAATCGGCAGCAGAGAGTGCAGCCTGATGTGGAAGGCATGGCAAGCTGGACTCGCTACTCGTCAGACGGCGGGGCGGGAGCCGGTTGGCTATCTCTACGACTAGACCCACAGCAGCGCGCTCGGTCGAGGCGAGGAAACTTTCACGGCGTTCACGCCTGATATCGAAGCTGCGCGCGGCAGCAAGGGTGCAGTCAACATCCGTCCGGTCTACGCCGCCCAGCCCTCCCCGGGTGGTCAGGGGGAGAGTATGTCCATCAGCGACGACGACCGCGCCGTGCTGCAGCGCCTGCAGGATGCTCTGCCGACCGCTGGCATCAGCGGCTGGGCCAAAGGCGTCGAGGTGCTGGAGCGACTGCTGCGCGACTCGCTCGCCGCCCGCCAGCCGGTTGGTGTTCCCGCCGACACCCTTCGCGCACTGGCTGACCGCTGGGCGTCAGACCGCGACTACACCGGTAGCCCTGTCGATGACATTCGGGCACTGATTGATGCTCCGACTTTCGCGCGACAGCCGGAAGGCGCAACCGTAAAGGATTCCTTAACCATTGCCGCCCGCCAGCCGGTGGGGGAGCCGGTGGAAGATGACGCAGCCAGCGAGGCATTCGGCGAGTTCGCCGACGACTACCTGACCGATGGCAACGGCTATGCGCCGGCATCGACCTATGCCGCTTGCAGCAAGGCATTCGAGGCGGCATGGCCGGATCGTGCAGCCGCCACGGCCGCAGCGCGGGCCGAGTTGAAGCGCCTGCACGGGGATGACCGCACGGTCGGCGCGCGACGCGCCGAGGCTCTGAATCGTGCTGACGCACGCGACGATGCAGCCGATGCCGCCGCCCCGCCCGCGCAGGCAGTGGACCTGGGGAAGATCCTCGACCAGATCGCCCAGCAGTGGGAAGGGTGCAACTACGACGCCGTCGGCGAAACCATCGACATTGGGCAGGCAATCCGCGCGGCTGGCAAGCGGCTGATCGACAGCCAGGCGGTGGGCAATGGCTGACGCTGCCACTCTCACTCATGCCGAGCTGGTTGAGGCTGGTAGGCGCTGGTTACGCAGGCAGGGCTGCGGCGTGATCCTGCATGAGCCATTCCGGTCCGGAGTACTGATCGAGCAGCCGGACGTGATCGGCTGGCGCGAAGGCGCGTCCATCCTCGTGGAGGCCAAGGCCTCACGGTCGGATTTCGCCGTAGACGCCAAGAAGCCCCATCGTGCTGAACCAGAGCGCGGCGTTGGCGACTGGCGCTTCTACATCGCGCCTGCAGGCCTGATCGCTGTTGACGAACTGCCGGAGCGCTGGGGGCTGATCGAGGTTCAGGGCCGCAAGATCCTGCACACCCATGGAGTGCCCGGAAACTGCTTCTGGTTCCGGCACCCGTTCCCGCACGCGAACAAGCGCGCCGAAATCCAGCTGCTCATCAGCGCGATCGCTCGCCCAGAGTTCATCCCCCGACCGGAGACCAAACTTCGCCCGGGTATCGACTTCTCCGATTGGCAGGTGGGACAGGACAACAAGGAACCGACCAATGGCTGACCAGCTGCTCACCGCTGCAATGGTCCACGTGTTCGCCCTGGCTTGGTTCCTGCTGGTGCTGGGCGCCCTCTGGATCGCGCTGCAGGGCTACCGCGCCGCGCGCAATGGGCTGCGCTGGTGCTGGCGGAGGTGCGCTCATGGCTGAGGCAATCGACCACCGCGAGGTCGGCCGGCAGCTGGCCAGCATGTCCGGAGTCGAGCTGGACTCGGCTCGGCCGGCAACCGTGCGGACATGGGAGGCCCGTGGGCTGGCGCTGCAGGCGCTGGCGCGCGGCGACATGACCGAGGCGCAGCGGGTGATGGCACATGCCACGGGTGGTGCCCGATGAACTACTACAGCGAATGGGATCCCTACACAGCGCAGTGGATCCGCAACCTCATCGATGCCGGGCTGATCCCGCCCGGCCACGTCGACACCAGGAGCATCACCGATGTTCAACCCTCAGACCTCGCCGGATACCGGCAATGTCACTTCTTCGCCGGCATTGCCGGCTGGTCCCTTGCAGCTCGACTTGCTGGGTGGCCCGACGACCGCGAGCTCTGGACCGGAAGCGCCCCGTGCCAGCCGTTCTCCGTCGCGGGTAAGGGAAAAGCCCAGGATGACGATCGGCACCTGTGGCCCCACTTCCTTCGCCTCATCCGTGCCAGACGGCCCGCTGTCGTCATGGGAGAACAGGTTGCGGCGGCGGTTGGCAAGAACTGGCTCGACGGAGTGTCTGCTGACCTGGAAGGAATCGACTACGCCTGCAGGGCGGTTGTTGTCCCGGCTTGTGCCGTCGACGCGCCCCACCGACGGGACCGGCTCTGGTTTGTGGCCCACGCCAATGGCGCACGAAGCGCGGCTGGGCTACCAACGTCGGCGCGGGGACACGAAGGGCTCGCAGGAATCGCTCACCACGGTGGTGGTGAACGTGTCGGCGCCGTTGGACGATCCGCGCATTGCGGGCCTGTGGCCGACGCCGACCGCCTCGCTCGCCGACAAGGGCGTGCGATCGACGGAGGGTGCGGTCAAGGAGGCGGCGCGGAACCACGGGCCGGATCTGGCTGCGGTGGTGGTGGCATCGATGTGGCCGACTCCCGAAGCAAGCGATTCGACCGGGGGCCGCGTATCGAAGGAAATGGGGGGGTTCCGCCCAAGCGGAGCGAAGCGATCAATCACGCTGGGGACAGCCGCGCACCACGTTGGGACGGCGCAGCATGGCTCGTCGGCCACGACGGAAAAGCCCGGCGCGTTGAACCCAGCATTCGTCTGCTGGCTCATGGGGTTCCCGGCCGCGTGGGACGCCTGCGCGCCTACGGCAATGCCATCGCGCCCCCGCTCGCTGCGGAAGTAATTGGTGCTTATCTGGACTGTTACCCATGAAGATCTGCACGAAATGCAAAGCTGAGAAGCCTGAGGCTGAGTTCTGGCCCGACCGGCGTCGTGCTTCAGGTCTTATGGCGCGCTGTAAGGCCTGCAAGACCGGTGACGCTCGCGAGTACCGAGCCTCGCGTCCGGGCTACCACAAGGCAGCCTACGCCAAGACCCGCACAGCTACGCGAGAACGGCATTTGGTCCGAAAGTACGGTGTGACGCTTGCCGACTACGAAGCGATGCTGAAGGAGCAGGACGGAAAGTGCGCCATCTGCAGCGCACCCGAGGGAGAGCAGTTCAAGGGCGTATTCCACGTCGACCACTGCCACGCCACCGGGCAGGTGCGCGGGCTGCTGTGCAGGGGCTGCAACCACATGCTGGGCGTAGTTGGCGATGACCCGCACAAGCTGCTCAGGGCGATCACCTACCTGAAAGGCCCGCAGGTCGCGGCGGAAGTGATCGGCGCCTACATGGACTGCCACCCGGATCCAGACGAGCAGCTGCGCGCTGCGCTGGCCACGAACTGAAGGAGGACACCATGGCTACTGAGCCGCTCGTTTTCATCAAGATGCCCGAGGTCAAACGCCGCACGGGCCTGAGCAAGACCACGATCTATGACCGGATCAGCGCCGGCACCTTCCCGGCGCCTGTGCCCCTGGGCGGCAACGCGGTCGGCTGGATTGAGGCCGAGGTGGATGCCTGGCAGGCCGCCCGCGTCGCCGAGCGGGATGGAATTGAACCCGCCAAGGCTGCATAGAATGGGGGTATTGCTGGGGGTATCGATTTCGAATACCAGCACCAACCGCCTGCGCCATCAACAACTTACGTTCACATTGCGGTAGGGCCCACCTCCACCAACGAGCGGTCCTTCAAGGACCGGAGAAGCCCGGACATTCCCGCCAGAAGGGGATCTCCGGGCTTTTTTATTGCCTGCGGTACACACCGCTCGCCGCGCGTGTCGATCTCGACATCGGTAAATCAGTTCAGAAATTTCCTACCCCCGCACTGGGGGAGAACGGTCTGCGAAGCCGTTCGTTCAAGGTCGCCATCAGAGAGGAGACCGCGCGGACATACCCCCTTCATCTCGAGTCGAGCCCCCAGGGCACGACCGGCTCATCGCACCTTTCACAAAGGAACTGTATTCATGCGTACGTCGCTTCGGGTTTCCCTTGCCAGTGCCATCACCCTGGTCCTGGCCAGTGCCCCTGCCTTCGCCCAATCCACCGAACGGGTGTGGACACGGGGCATGGACAACAACCAGCAGTACAGCAGTTTCATCGTCAAGTACCGCGATGGCAGCCGCAAACGCGTCTCTGCCGACACCGCCCAGGATGCGCTGAAACAGCGCTTGGGCGCGCAGCAGCGCAGCAAGCGCTCGGTGGGTGCGGCGCAGGCTGCGGCGGTGGCGCATCAGCGCCGCATGGGTGGCGGCGCCGATGTGATCAGGACAGACAAGGCACTGGATCGTCCGGAGGCCGAGATCCTGATGCAGCGCATCGCCGACGACCCGGACGTCGAATACGTGCAGCCGAACTTCATGATGAGCGCGTTCGCCACGCCCAACGATCCGCGTTACGCCGAACAGTGGCACTACAGCAATCCCGTCAGTGGCGCACGCGTGCCGGCGGCATGGGATCGCTCCACCGGCCAAGGGGTCGTGGTGGCGGTGATCGATTCGGGCTATCTCGACAACAACGACCTGCAGCCGAACCTGCTGCCAGGCTACGACATGATTTCCTCCACCCGGCCGTTCAGCAATCTGCAGTGCATCCTGGGCGGGCTGAATCCCGGTTGTGGCGGTTCCGACGATGGGGATGGCCGCGATGCGGATGCCTTCGATGCCTCGGGCATCGCGCACGGCACCCACGTTGCGGGAACCGTCGCGGCGGTAACCAACAACCAGATCGGCGTGGCCGGCGTGGCCTACAACGCGAAGGTTGTACCGGTACGCGTGCTGGGCAACCAGGGCAATGGCGGCTCGGATGACATCATCGACGGCATGCTCTGGAGCGCTGGCATCGCTGTGCCGGGTGTTCCCGCCAATGCCAACCCGGCCGAGGTCATCAATCTCAGCCTGGGCGGCCGTCGGCCCTGCTCGCCGGCCGAGCAGGATGCGATCGACGACATCACGGCCACCGGCACCCTCGTGGTGGTCGCGGCGGGCAACAGCAACCTCGATGTGTCCGAGTTCGCACCGGCGAACTGCAACGGCGTGATCGCGGTAGCCGCGAACGACCAGGGCGGGCGCCGCGCGTTCTACTCCAACTACGGTGCAGGCATCCATATCACCGCGCCCGGTGGCGAGACGTGGTCGTGCCGCGCCTCGGTGGGCGAGTTCCTGCCCCTGGCCACACCCCCGAACTCGACCAACTGCGCACCGACCCGCCAGCATCCGGCGCAGGGCGTTCTGTCCACGGTGGGCAACAATGCCTTTGACTTCATGTCCGGCACCTCGATGGCGGCACCGCACGTGGCCGGCGTCGTCGCGCTGATGCAGGCGGTGGCACCGGTGCCGAAGACCACCAGCCAGGTCAAGGACATCCTGCGCCGCACCGCCCATCCGATCGCGGCGGCCAACTGCCCGGGGGGTTGCGGTCCGGGCATCATCGACGCCGCAGAAGCTGTCAGGGAGGCCAGCAACTGAGGCCCGGGCGCAGCGGCCCGCCACAGCCGCTGCGCCATGCGTTGCCCGCCGGTCAGATCCACAGGCCACCTTCTCCCACATTCCCGGCACGAAACCCATGAACTGGTTCGACGGCATGGCCATCGGCTTCCTGCTCGGTGTCCTGGCATGTACTGCTGCGGTGGTCCTGGCAATCCGCAACAGCGATCTGGACGATTGACGACCGGCCGCTGAAGGAACCGGCGCACGCCGCTTCCGCCTTGACATACCTCCCGCTAGAGTGGCGCGACCGCGCAGGAGGATCGTATGGCAACCACGGGAATGGGCATCGTCGGCCGCACGGCTCTCGTCTTCACCCTGCTGCTGGCGCTCAGCGGCTGCGCCACCCTGCGCCAGTTCGGGCCCTCGGTGCAGGTCGCCTCGGTTACCCCCGGCCAGTACATCGCGCTCAAGCGCGGTGACATCCTCACCACCGGCAAGCTCAGCTCGGCCACCCTGGAAACCCTGCGCGTGGCCGGTCTGGACGAGGGTGTCTGCGCCAGGCCCGGTCCGCCCTGCATCGATGCAATGGAGGCCAGCATCGTCGTGCGCGAGGAAGACAAGCGCTCGGCCCTGGCCGAACTCTGGCTGCAGTACGCATTGACCCTGCCCGCCCCCAAGCGCGAGTACTCCGCCGAAGGCCGCGCCAAGGCCGTGGTCACCGAACTGGACGCCGGCTTCCAGCCGCGTCTGGATGCATGGATGCAGGTTGCGAGGCAGGCCTACGCCTATCTGTTCTTCACCGAGCGCACCGCCAACCAGCGGGGTTTCGAGGATCGCCAGACGCAGGTGCGGGACTACTACAACCTGGCCGTGCAGGAAGCCTCCGTGCAGCTGTTCGAGGCCTACGCCACCGGCCGGGTGCACGGCGACACCAGCCGCTTCCAGCTGGGACGATGGACCTTTGTGCTGGCGCCATCGGACGACGGCTCGCCCTTGGACGAGCGTACGCCGAGGGAGCTGGTTCCCGCCGCAGCGCTCTCGTTCACCGGCACCTTGCGCAGCGTGCATCGCCGGGATGGCTTCGGCGCCGAGCTGGTGGCGGTGATGGATGATCCCGGCAGCGACGTGGACACGCCGGCTGCCGCGGCCAGCGCCCCCCCGCCGGTACAACGCAGCTGGAGCGAAATGCCTTCGCCCTCGATGTCGGTGCTGCTGCGGTTCTCCGGCAACAACCTGTGGGAAGTGCTGCACGACGACGAGCCGGAGGTGGAGATCCACGATCCCTACCAGGTTTCGGAAGTCACCCTGCATGGCCAGCAGGTGCCACTGGCGGCCAACTTCACGGCAGGCTACGCGCTGTGGCTCGCACGCTCCAACTTCAGCCGGCAATCGCTGCGCTCGCTGTTCGGCAGCAAGGGCGGCATCGATACGCCGCATCTGTACATGATGCAGCCCTACGACCCGAAGCGCCGCGTGCTGTTGATGATCCACGGCTTGGCAAGCAGCCCGGAGGCATGGGTCAACGTCGCCAACGAGCTGATGCGCGACGATGAGATCCGCCGGGACTTCCAGGTGTGGCAGTTCTACTACCCGACCAATATGCCCATCGCGATGAGCCACGATGCGATCCGCCACATGCTGGCCGACGTGCTGCAGCACTTCGATCCCACTGGAAAGGCGGCGGCCTCGCATGACATGGTGCTGGTCGGGCACAGCATGGGCGGAGTGATCTCGCGGCTGATGGTGTCTTCGTCCGGCGACCATCTGGTCGAGACCCTGCTGGCAACCGCGCAGATGACGCCGGCACAGCGCGAGCTGCTGCGCACCCGCGGCGCGCCGGTGCTCACGTTCAAGCCGGAACCGGAGATCTCACGGGTGGTATTCATTGCCACACCGCATCGCGGCACCGACGTCGCCGGTACCCGCCTCGGGCGCTGGATCGGCCGTCTGGTACGGCTGCCACTGACCGTGCTGGAGGACGTGGCGACGATCGCCAACGACGGCCACGTCGACCGCGACGACGGCAAGCACGGCTACCAGATGAACAGCATCCAGAATCTCGACAAGGATGACCCCTTCGTCAAGGCCGTCGCCGATCTGCCGATGTCCCCGAGCGTGCGCTACCACTCCATCATCGCGCGCGCCAAGGCCGATGGACCGCTGGAGCAGACCAGCGACGGACTGGTGCCCTACTGGAGTTCGCACCTGCCGGGCGCCGAATCGGAGAAGGTGATCGTGTCCGGTCACAGCGTGCAGGAAGCCACGCCCGCCATCGTCGAGCTCAGGCGCATCCTGCATGAAGACATGCAGGCACACGACCGGCGCGATGAATAGCGCAGGCTGATCGCCGTTCCGCCACCGGCGGAGACGGCGGGTCAGGCGTTGCGGGAAATCCCTCATCGCACGTACGCACAGTGCCTCCTATGCTGGCCGCACCTCCCCGACAGCAGGCCAGCCACATGAACACCCAGGACCTCAGCCGCCAACCCCGTCCCGATCCGGCCGAGCGCGATGCCTTCTTTCCCTCGCCCTGGTCGCTCTCGCAGTTCACGTCACCCACCAGCAATCTGTCCGGCGCGGACTATGCCGACGCACGCCGGGATGGCCGCTGGAAGATACTGATGATCGGCGCCGATGAGCGCTACCTGCCGACCGCCAACGGCCACCTGTTCTCCACCGGCAATCACCCGGTCGAAACGCTGTTGCCGATGTATCACCTGGACAAGGCCGGCTTCGACTTCGATGTGGCAACCCTGTCCGGCAACGCCGTGAAGTTCGAATGGTGGGCGTTCCCCGGCGAGGACCGCGACATCGGCGGTCTGTACGAACGTTACCAGGCGCGGTTCCGCCAGCCGAAGGTGCTGGATGACATCGTGGCCTCGCTGGACGCGGCGTCGGACTATGCAGCCATCTTCATTCCGGGCGGGCATGGTGCACTGATCGGCCTGCCGGAGAGCCGCGCGGTCAGCAAGGCGCTGCACTGGGCGATGGCACAGCAGCGCTACATCATCACGCTCTGCCACGGCCCTGCAGCGCTGTTGGCTGCCGGGATCGATGAAGCGGGCGGTGATTCGCTGTTCCGTGGCTACCGCATCTGCGCCTTCCCCGATGCGATGGACCGGCAGACGCCGGACATCGGCTACATGCCCGGGCAACTGCCGTGGTTCTTCGGTGAAAAGCTCGCGCAGCAGGGCGTGCAGATCGTCAACGAGGGTATTGACGGCAGCGTGCTGCAGGATCGCCTGCTGCTGACAGGCGATAGTCCGTTGGCCGGCAATGCACTCGGCCAGTTGGCCGCACGCACCCTGCTGGACGCGCTGGCAGGTCGCTGAACACCGTGGCCGCGCTGGTGCCCATGCTGCTGGAACTGGAGCAGGCGCGTTCGATCGCCGGGATCGGCGCGCTGCTTCGCTCGATCGCCGCGCCCCTCGGCTACGATCGCGTGCTGGTGTTTGCGGCCGGCACCGGGCTCGAACGCGGCGCACACCGCGTGTACTGGATCGAGGGCGACTGGCTGGGCGAAGGGCGTGAGACCGATCTTGCCCGCTACCTGCATGCCTGCCCGGTCAACCGCCACGTGCTCGACAGCGATGCCCCGTTCTTCTGGAGCAAGCGCGACGGCGTAAGGGGGGCCCGCTACCAAGTGGTCAGGCAGCCCCGCGGCGGCGGGCTGCATGGGCTGCAGGTACCCGTGTTCGGAACCACGGGGCTGGAAGGGGCGATCAGTTTCGCCGGAACGATCATCGACGCTTCCGCGCCTGCCCGGCTGCTGCTGGAGTCTGCCGGCACAGCAGCATTCCGCGCCGCCCGCCGGCTGGCCGAAGCACCGGCCGAACGCCCCTTGGGCGAACTGAGCACGCGGGAACGCGAGGTTCTGCGCTGGGTCGCAGCCGGCCGGCGCCAGGCGGAGATCGCCGCCACGCTGGGGTTGTCCGCGCGCACCGTGGAGAACCACCTGCGCCGCGCGCGCCAGCGCCTGGGCGTTGCGACGACGGCGCAGGCCGTGCGCGCGGCCGCGCGACGCGGCGAGATCGAAGACTGAGCGGGCCCCCGTGCAGCCGCCACGCCAATGACCCATCCCGGCATACCCTCCCCTGCCAATCCGTGCCATCCTTCATGGAATCGTTTACATGGAATGGAGGGATTCCACGATGCTGTCGCGTTTTCGTTGCCCTGCGCTGTGTGCGCTGCTGGCCTTCGCTCTTCCCGCCATCGCCTGGGCGGCGGCCCCTGCGCCGCTGAAGGTGATGTCCTTCAATGTCCGCACCCCGGCCGACACCGCGCCAGGCAAGCGCTGGCCGGATCGCCGCGATGCGATGGTCAAGGTCATCCTGGATGCCCGCCCGGCCGTCATCGGCACCCAGGAGCTGGTACAGGAACAGGCCGACTATCTCGCCGGCCACCTGCCCGGCTACGCGTGGTTCGGTGAAGGACGGCGCGGTGGCAGCGGCGATGAGCACATGGGCGTGTTCTACGACACGCGGGTGCTGGCCGTGGAGGAATCAGGCAACTTCTGGCTGTCCGATACACCGGAGGTCGCCGGCAGCATCACCTGGGGCAACCTGTACCCGCGCATGGTGACCTGGGCCCTGTTCCGTCGCCTTGACGATGGCCGCCGCTTCTACTTCATGGACACCCACCTGCCCTATCGCGACGAAGACGAACCGCGCCGGGTCAAGGGAGCCGAGCTGATCGGCAGGCGGGTGGCGACGCTGCCGCCGGATCTGCCGGTGGTGCTGACGGGCGACTTCAACAGTGAACCCGGGGGCGGAACCTACGCGACGCTCACCCGCGTTCTGCAGGACGCACGCACCCAGGTGGCGTCTCCCCAGGGGCCGCGCCTGACCTTCCATGATTTCACCGGCAAGGCCACCACGCAGCTGGACTGGGTATTGGTGAGAGGCTTCCGTGCGCGCAGCTTCCTGACCGATGACCGTCGCATCGACGGCGTGCTGCCCTCGGATCACTTCCCGCTGGTGGTCGAGCTGGACTGGCCCCGGCCCTGAGTCGGGTTGCCGCCGCGTTCACCGCGGCGGCTGCCGCGCCAACAGGCGATACAGCGCCTGGTGCTGATCGCGCGCCTGGCAGATGCGAGCGCCGATGGCCAGCAGCACGGCCACGCCGATCAGGCCCAGGCCCAGCATGGAGTCCGGCAGCCGTACGAAGCCGATGGCCGCGGCCAGCATCGCCAGCACCAGCAGAACGACCACCGCGACGGACAGTCCTGCACCGGGTGGTCCCGGATCGCCGAACAACATTCGTTGGGTATCCCGCTTGCCGTCCGTCATCGCCTGTCCTCTGATGGCCCGCCCCACTTGTTACACGGCAGAAGGCGCTTCCGGGAGAGTCAGAAGCGTCATGAATGTGACGGTGTCCACGGCTCACGCCGCGCTGCCCTGCCTGAGTTCGCAAAGTGTGGAGGACGGCATGGCAGGGCGGCAGGCGCCCGCCCATCGGTGGCCCTGACCGGAAACGAGGACGGAGGCCACTGCCTCCGTCCCCGTCCGGTCAATTCACCTGTGCCACGCTCGGCGCCTGCGGGGACTGGCCCCAACCACCCAGCGCCTTGTATACGCCGACTACGCTGACGTTGACCTCCGCCTCGGCGGCCGCCAGTGCATCATCGGCGGCCAGCTGGGTGCGCTGTGCGTCGAGCAGGGTCAGGAAGTCTTCCGAGCCCTCGCGATAGCGGATCTGCGCCAGCGACTCGGCTCGTCGTGCGGCCTGCGCCTGCTCCACCACGATCGCCAGCCGTGCCTGCTGCTTGGAGTAGCGTGTCAGCGCGTTCTCGGTGTCTTCCAGTGCCAGCAGCACCGTCTGCTCGTACTGCGCGGCAACGCCCTCGGCCTCGGCCTTGCTGGCACGCAGACGTGCGCGCACGGTTCCGAAATCGAAGGCTGCCCAGCTCAACGACGGCGTCAGCGACCAGGCCTTGTTGTTGCCGTTGACCAGGCCATTGGCGTCGCCGCCGAGGAAGCCGACGAAACCGGAAAGCGACAACCGCGGGAACAGATCGGCCGTTGCCACCCCCACCCGTGCCGTGGCGGCTGCCAGCCGCCGCTCGGCCGCACGCACGTCGGCACGCTGGCGCAGCAGCTCGCGGGTATCGCCCAGCGGCAACGGCTTGGCGAACGCCGGCACCTCATGCGGCGCGAGCATGTCGGCCAGTACTTCCGGGCGCTGGCCCAGCAGCACCGCCAGGCGATTGCGGGACTGCGTCTCGGCCACTTCCAGCAGGGGAATATCGGCCTCGATCGCCTTCAGCCGGGCACGGCTGCTCTGCACATCCAGCTCGCTGCCGGCACCCAGTTCCCAGCGCGCCTCGGTCAGCTTCTGCGTATCACGCAGATTGACCAGTGTGTGCTGGGCCACGGCGATGCGCTTCTGCGTGCCGCGCAGCTCGAAGTAGTTGCGTGCCACTTCGGCGGCAACCAGTACCTGCGCATCGGCCAGGTTGGCCTGCTCGGCCCCCAGATCGGCGCGTGCCGCTTCGGCAGCACGGCGCTTGCGGCCGAACAGATCCAGCTCCCAGCCCGCATCGAAGCCGAGCTGGTAGCTTTCACTGAACACCCGCTGCCCACCCAGCCGCGGATCGGGTTGCTTGCGGCGATCGTAACTGCCGCCTGCGGTCACGTGCGGTGCCTGGTCGAAGCGGCTTTCGACGAACACCGCCCGCGCCTGGCTGACACGCGCCACGGCCACGCGCAGGTCAAGATTGCTCGACAGTGCGCCGTGCACCAGCTCTTCCAGCACCGGGTCATCGAACTGCGCCCACCAGCTGGCAACGGGCGATGTGGTGCTGAACACCGGCTGCTCCGCGCCCTGCAGGACGACAGGCTCCTGCTGGGGCGCCTTGTAATTGGGACCGACGGTGACACAGCCGGCCAGCACGAGGCTGGAAACGGCCACCGCCAGGGTGCGGATCACCATGGCAGCACCTCGCCCAGATAGGTGAAGCTGCCGCTCGGGCCTTCATGGCCGATCAGCGCCATCTGCACGCTGGAACGCGCACCTTCGGCGATCTCGATCTCGCCGTGGCCACCATTCATGTCGGTCTTGACGTAGCCCGGGTGCACGGTATTCACCTTGATCGGCGAGCTGCGGAGCTCGTGCGCCAGGGCCAGCGTCCAGCTGTTCACCGCCGCCTTGGAGGCGTTGTAGGCCGGAATCTTGAAGTCATAGATGACCGAACCCGGGTCGGCATGCAGGGTCTGCGAACCGAGGATGCTGGACACGTTGACGATGCGCCCGGCCTTGGCCTGCTTCAGCAGCGGCAGGAACGCCTGGGTCACCGCCACCAGTGCATACACATTGGTGTCGAAGGTGCGACGCCACGTATCCAGCGACTGCTCCGACGGTGCCTGTGCCGGGTTCTCGATCATGATGCCGGCGTTGTTGACCAGGATGTCCAGCCGGCCGTGACGCTGGCGCACCTGCTCGACCGCGTCGGCGATGCTCGCAGCATCGGTAACGTCCAGCTGCAGCGCTTCCACCGGCAGGCCTTCCGCCTGCAGCTTCAGTGCCTGCTCCACCGCCGTCTCACGCTTGCGGCCGGCCAGCAGCGTGTGCACGCCTTCCTTCGCCAGCTGGCGCACGGTCTCGGCACCGATGCCACGGGTAGCGCCGGTAACCAGCGCGATCTTGTTCTGATGGGTGTTCATGGATTCATGCCTTTGGAGGGAGAAGCCGCCGCCGATCATCGACCGGCGGCGACGGGGTTCCGTATCAGTGATGAATGGTGGGCTCGCCGTGCTGCACCAGCTGGCCACCGCCGTTGCGGGTGACGAACTTGCGCAGGGCGACGTAGAACACCGGGGTCAGGAACAGGCCGAACAGGGTGACGCCCAGCATGCCGGCGAACACCGTGATACCGGTCACCGAGCGCACCTCGGCACCCGCACCGTGCGAAAGCACCAGCGGCACGGTGCCGGCGATGAACGCGATGGAGGTCATCACGATCGGGCGCAGGCGCAGGCGGCAGGCTTCCAGCGCGGCCTCGACGATGCCCTTGCCGCCCATCTCCAGCTCACGGGCGAACTCGACGATCAGGATCGCGTTCTTGCATGCCAGGCCCATCAGCACCACCAGGCCCACCTGCACGAACACGTTGTTGTCGCCGCCGGTCAGCCATACGCCGAACAGAGCCGACAGCAGGGTCATCGGCACGATCAGGATCACCGCCAGCGGCAGCGACCAGCTCTCGTACAGCGCGGCCAGCACGAGGAAGGCCAGCATGATCGCCACGGGGAACACGATGAACGCGGCCTTGCCCTGGGTGGCCTGCTGGTAGCTCAGGTCGGTCCATTCGGTGGCCATGCCGACCGGCAGCACCTGCCCGGCGATCTCGGTCAACTTGTTCATCGCTTCCGCCGAGGACAGCAGGCGCGGGTCGGCCTCGCCGGCCAGGTCCGCTGCCGGATAGCCGTTGAAACGCAGCACCGGGTCCGGGCCGAACGTCTGCTTGATGGTCACCATCGAACCGATCGGCACCATCTCGCCGCGGTCGTTGCGGGTGCGCAGCTTGGCGATGTCCTCGACGCTCTCACGGAACGGGCCGTCCGCCTGGGCGATCACCTGCCAGGTGCGGCCGAACTGGTTGAAGTCGTTGACGTACGCCGAACCCAGGTAGGTCTGCAGCGTGTCGAACAGCTCGGTCAGCTGCACGCCCTGCGCCTTCGCTTTCACACGGTCCACTTCCGCATCCAGCTGCGGCACGTTGGCCTGGTAGCTGCTGATCGGGAAGGCCATGCCCGGAGTCTGTGCAACGGTCCCCTGCATCGCCTGCACGGCATTCTGCAGCGCGCCGTAGCCCAGGTTGCCGCGGTCCTCGATGAACATCTGGTAGCCATTGCCGTTGCCCAGGCCCAGGATCGGCGGCGGCATCATCGCGAACGCGAAGCCCTCCTGCAGGCCTGCGATCTTCTGGTTGATCTCGGCGTTGATCTCCGCCGCGGTCCGGCCATGACGCTCGTTGAACGGCTTGAGCGGAATGAACGCCACACCGGTGTTCGGGGTGTTGGTGAACTGCAGCGCGTTCAGGCCCGGGAACGAAATGGTATGCGCCACGCCGTCGGTTTCCTGGGCGATCTTGGCGACCTTGCGCAGCATTTCATCGGTACGTGCGATCGACGAACCTTCCGGCAGCTTCACGCCCGCGATCAGGTACAGCTTGTCCTGGGTCGGGATGAAGCCCGGCGGCACCAGCTTGAAGATCACACCGGTACCGACCAGCAGGATCGCGTAGACCACGAACACAGCGCCGCGGCGGCCAAGGATGCGCGCCACGCCGCGCTCGTACTTCTCCGAGCTGGACTTGAAGAAGCGGTTGAACGGGCGGAACACCCAGCCGAACAGGCGATCGATCAGACGGCTCGGGCCATCCTTCGGAGCGCCATGGGCCTTCAGCAGGCGGGCGGCCAGGGCCGGCGACAGGGTCAGCGAGTTGATCGCCGAGATCACCGTGGAAATGGCGATGGTGACAGCGAACTGCTTGTAGAACTGACCGGTGACGCCCGACAGGAACGCCATCGGCACGAACACCGCGCACAGCACCAGTGCGATCGCAACGATCGGGCCGGACACCTCACGCATGGCCTGGTGGGCGGCTGCGGTCGGCGACAGACCTTCTTCGATGTTGCGTTCAACGTTCTCCACCACCACGATCGCGTCGTCGACCACGATGCCGATCGCCAGCACCAGGCCGAACAGGCTCAGCGTGTTGATCGAGAAGCCCAGTACGTACAGCGCTGCGAAGGTACCGACCACCGACACCGGAACCGCGATCAGCGGAATGATCGACGCGCGCCAGGTCTGCAGGAACAGGATCACCACCAGCACCACCAGGGCGATCGCTTCAAGCAGGGTCGAGACCACCGCCTTGATCGAATCACGCACGAAGATGGTGGTGTCGTACACCGCTTCGTACTTCACGTCGGCGGGCATGGTCTTCTGCATCTCGTCCATCGTGGCGATGACCTTGTCGCGAATCTCCAGTGCATTCGCACCGGGCGACTGGAAGATGCCGATACCCACCGCATTCTTGCCGTCGAGCTGCGAGCGCAGGGTGTAGTCGCCAGCGCCCAGTTCCAGGCGGGCAACGTCGGACAGGCGCACGATCTCGCCGTCGACACCGCTCTTGAGCACGATGTCGCCGAACTCCTGCTCGCTGCGCAGGCGGCCCTGGGCATTGATCAGGGTCAGGAACTGGCTGTTCGGCAGCGGCTCGGCGCCGAGCTGACCCGCAGAGACCTGCACGTTCTGCTCACGCATGGCACGCACCACGTCGCTGGCCGTCAGGCCGCGCGAAGCAACCTTGTCCGGGTCCAGCCATGCGCGCATGGCGTAGTCACCACCACCGAAGATCTGCGCGTCGCCCACGCCGGGAATGCGTGCCAGCGCGTCCTTGACGTGCAGGCGGGCGTAGTTGCGCAGGTACAGGGTGTCGTACTTGCCATTGGGCGACGTCAGATGCACGACCATCAGGAAGGTGGGCGACTGCTTCTGCGTGGTCACGCCCTGCCGGCGTACGTCCTCGGGCAGGCGTGCCTGCGCCTGCGCCACACGGTTCTGCACCTTCACCGCCGCCGCGTCCGGATCAGTGCCCGGGCGGAAGGTGACGGTCATCTGCAGCACGCCGTCGGAACCGGCGACCGACTTGAGGTACATCATGCCCTCGACGCCGTTGATCGCCTCTTCAAGCGGCGTGGCGACGGTTTCGGCGATGACCTTGGGATTGGCGCCCGGATAGACCGTGCGCACGACCACCGACGGCGGCACCACTTCCGGGTACTCGCTGATCGGCAGGATCGGAATCGTGATCAGGCCTGCGGCGAAGATCACGATCGACAGTACCGCCGCGAAGATCGGCCTGTCGATGAAGAAACGGGAAAAGTCCATGGAGGAATTCCTGGGAAATGCCGCCGGCGGGCAACAGCCACCCTGCCCCTCGCCGATATGACGAAGGCAGGGAAGGCCGCCGCTGGCGCCGGCAGCTAAGCGGAAACTCGGATCAGGAGACGGCGGATCAGCGGTTCAGCGCAGCCGTGGCATCACGACCTGGTGCGGCGGCCGCAGCCGGCTGCATCGCCACCGCCTTGGCCTGCACCGGCATGCCCGGCATGAAGACCTTCTGCACGCCATCGATGATGACCTTGTCGCCTGCGGACAGGCCCTGCTCGACGATGCGCAGGCCTTCCGCCGTGCGGCCAAGGCGGATGTCGCGGCGCTGGGCCTTGCCATCCTTGTCGACCACGTACACGTACTTGCGGTCCTGGTCGGTCAGCACAGCCTTGTCGTCGATCAGCATCGCCTGGAACTGGCCACTGCCCAGCAGCTGCACACGGGCGAACAGCCCCGGGGTGAACTGCCGGTCGGCATTGTCCAGCAGCGCACGCACGCGGATGGTGCCGGTGCTGCGTGCAACCTGGTTGTCGAGGAAGTCGACCTTGCCCGCGTGCGGGTAGCCTTCTTCACCCGACAGGCCAACCTTCACCGGCAGGTCGCTGTCGCGCTCGCTCGGGCGCTCGCCCTTGCGTGCCATCTGCGCGTAACGCAGGAAAGTGCTTTCGTCGGCATCGAAGTAGACGAACACGGTGTCCAGCGAGACCAGCGTGGTCAGCACGCTGGCGCTGTCGCCGGCGGTGACCAGGTTGCCCGCGGTGACCATCGCGCGGCCGGCACGGCCGTCGATCGGCGCACGCACCTTGGTGAACTCCAGGTTGAGCCGGGCAGCATCCAGTGCCGCCTGCGCGGCCTGCACGGCTGCGCCGGACTGGTCTGCCGCAGCGCGACGCTGCTCGGCGGTCTCGGTGGAGATCGCCTGCTGCTCGGCCAGGCGCTTGGCCCGCTCCGATTCACTGCGGGCCAGGGTTGCCTGGGTGCGGGCGCGGGCCAGTTCAGCGGCGGCGCGATCGTACTCGGCCTGGTAGCTGCGCGCGTCGATGGTGAAGAGCACATCGCCCTTCTTCACTTCCTGGCCTTCGACGTAGTTGACCTTGTCGATGTAGCCGGACACGCGTGGACGCAGTTCAACGCTCTGCACCGCTTCGATGCGGCCGCTGAACTCGTCCCATTGGCTGATCTGCTTGACCAGCACCGGGGCTGCGCTGACCTGCGGCGGTGGCGGTGCACCGGCTTCTTCGGCATGGCCGCCACTGCAGGCAGCGAGCACCGCCGCGGCGAGGATCGACACGCCGACCATCGCAATGCGATGGCCGAAACGATGTGGGGTGGTTTTGGGGGAAGTCATGGCATGCATCCGTACGGAGGGGTGGTACAGCTAATGAGAATGGCTATCAGAAAGTGCGGCGTATGCTGCAACCTCAACCAAGGTCAAGGTCAAGGTCAAGCGACACCGACGGCGTCGCGCCACGGTGGTGGAACTTCCAGTCGCAGCAGGCCCCGCGGCAGTTCCGCATCGCTGCTGTCGCAGCGAACGATGGCGCGGTTGTCGCGGCAGCCATCAAGCAGCGACACCACGCGCCGGCCGACCAGCAGCGAGCTCGGCCACTCGATGCAGGCGTTGGCGGCGTTGGCCGGTGTACACACCGGGCTGCACACCTCCAGCATCTGCGCACGGACACCGACCGCCTGTGCTTCCTGGTGCACCACCTGCGCGTACATGCGCAGGGCGGCGGTGGTGATCGAGGTCTCGCCGTAGCCGGCCCAGGGCTTGAGACCGGCAGGGCTGCCGATCATCACGTAGCGCCGCGCATGCACGTTGTCACGCAGCAGCGGCAGCAGGTGGCGTACCGCATGCACATGGGGCATCAGGTCGGCCTGCAGTGCGCCGAGCAGTTCGTCGCCCTTGCGGTCCATCACCCGGCCACGGTTGTAAGGACCGCCCATGGCCGCGATCACCGCCGCCAACGGCCGAGGGCGTTGCGCGACGCGCTCGGCCAGGACCTGCGCCGAACCGTCGTCTGCCAGTGAACCCAGCATGGTCTGCAGGCCGGGCTCATCGGCGAACTGCGCTTCCAGCGACGCCAGCCGTCCTGGATCGCGGCCGACCACCAGCACCGGGCTGCCGGCTTCCAGCAGCGCACCGACCACGCCCTGGCCGACCGCACCGGTTCCGCCGAGGACCAGGACTTCGGGCATCAGAATCCCATTCACGGGACATTTCCTCCCAAATCCGGGATAGTCCCGATTCGGCGCAGTCGATCGCTCTTCTGCGGCGCCAAGCGGATGGCACCGCCACGCTGCTGCCGCATGGGCGCGGTAAACTCACGGAAATCCTTGTGCACCAAGGAACTCGGGCGGATCTCAACGGTCATCGCCAGATCCAGGGCGTTCTGGCCGGCATGCCGGAAACGGGCAAGAATGTTGCGCAGGCTCATGGCGGGGGGACTCCATTTCACGAATGGCGCCACGATAGACCTCAAACCTTTACTTGATTAGTCCTGATTAAGGGGAATAATCATCCCGTTCCCGGTCCAATCGATCTGTCACGATTGTCCCACCCCCGACGTCCAGGACTCCCGACCATGTCCCACGATCTCAATGAAACGCTGATCTTCGTCAAAGTGGTCGAGCAGGGCAGCTTCATCGCAGCTGCCAAAGCGCTCGGCCTGCCCAAGACCACTGTCAGCCGCAAGGTGCAGGAGCTGGAGACGCGGCTGGGCGCGCGCCTGCTGCACCGGACCACGCGCCGTCTTGGCCTGACCGAGGCGGGCTCGATCTACCACGAGCACTGCCAGCGCATCGCGCGCGAGCTGGAAGAAGCCGAGAGCGCGGTCAGCCAGTTGCAGTCCGGCCCACGCGGCTGGCTGCGTTTCACTGTGCCCTACTCCATCGGTATCACCTGGATCGCGCCGTTGCTGGGCCAGTTCCATGCGCAGTACCCGGAAATCCGCCTGGACATGCACATGGGCAACGAGAAGCTCGACCTGATCGCCGGTGAAGCCGATCTGGCCCTGCGCGTCGGCGCCCTGCCCGATTCCAACCTGGTCGCACGCAAGCTCGGCAGCCTGCGCACGCAGGTGTTCGCCAGCCCAGCCTACATCGAGCGCTACGGCGAACCACTGCACCCGGAAGAGCTTCAGTTCCATCGCATCCTGGCCATGCGCAAGCCCTACCACACTGGCAATTCACCGCGCTTTACCTGGCAGCTGGGCGAGAACGGAGGGGAACTGCGTGACTTCCCGGTGACGCCGCTGATGACGGCCAACGACATGTCCGCGCTCAACGGCGCGCTGGTGTGCGGTGAAGGCCTGCTGCTGACCGGCGATGTGATGGCCAAGCCGTTCGTCGAGTCAGGCATGGTCCGTCGCGTGCTTGCCGGGTGGACAGGTCCGGAGGTGGATTTCAACGCGGTCTTTGCCGGCGGCCGCCTGGTCTCTCCGAAGGTGCGCGCATTCGTCGACTTCCTGGTGGAGAAGCTCAACTTCGACGCCAATTACATGCTGGCGCAGTGCCCTGGCGCGAAGCTGGCGCGGCAGCAGCAGGAGCAGGAAGATGCCGCGCTTGAGATCAGCGGCAAGCGGATCCTGGAGAAGGTGGCCGCGCCGGCGGCGTGAAGCGGGGCCTGCCCGGCGTCATGCGGTGCGCTGTTCCAGCAGATGCTCGATCAGTGCCCGCAGCTTCGGCTCGGCCTGGCGCCGGCTGGGGTAATACAGGAAGAACCCTGCGAACCACGGACAGTACGGCTCCAGCACGCTGACCAGTTCCCCACGCTGCAGCCACGGGCGCCATGTGTCCTCCATGCCGAAGGCCAGCCCGGCGCCCGCCAATGCCAGGCGGGTCATCGTGGCCATGTCATTGCTGGTGATCTCCGGCTGCACATCGACGCTGAACTCGCGTCCGCGCTCTTCGAATTCCCAGCGATAGGGCGCCTTGCGTGGTGCGGCGCGCCAGCCGATGCAACGGTGCCCGGGCAGCTCGCGCGGGTGCCTGGGCATGCCGTGCTGCTGCCCATACCGCGGAGTGCACACCACCACCTGCCGCTGCCGGCCGGACACCGGAATCGCCACCATGTCCTGGGCGATCACCTCGCCCAGACGCACGCCCGCGTCGAAACCCGCCTCGACAATGTCGAACTCCTCATCGGTCACCGTGATGTCCAGCTGCAGCTCCGGGTGCCGGGCGGCGAAGCTGGCCAGCAGGGGACCGGCCAGGAAATGCTCGGCAATGGAGGACACGGCCAAGCGCAGCTGGCCCTTGAGGGTGCTGCCGCGACGTAGCGTGGACTCCACGGCGCTGCCCAGCTCAGCCAGGGCGGGTCTGACCGCCGCAAGCAGCGCCTGGCCGGCATCGGTGAGGTTGACGCTGCGGGTGGTGCGCAGCACCAGAGCGACACCGAGCGACTGTTCCAACCGGGCGATGGTCTGGCTGACGGCCGACCGGGTCACGCCCAGTTGCTGGGCCGCCGCGGTGAAGCTGCTGCAGTCGGCTACCCGCTGGAACACCGCGAGGGCATTGAGATCGACGGACATTGGTTAGCGGATCTATACAAGGTAGTCAGCAGTCGCCATCTTATCGCGACGAGGCAGGCCGTCTACCGTGACTGCACCGGGCACGACCCGGCATTTCCCCCTAGCCCTTCCGGAGACCTGCCATGAGCCATTCCCGAACCATCCTGATCACCGGTGCCTCCAGCGGCATCGGCGCCGGCATCGCCCGCTCGCTGGCGCAGCCCGGCGCGCGCCTGGTGCTGGGCGCGCGCCGCCTCGAACGGTTGCAGGCACTGGCGGATGAACTGCGCATGCACGGCGCCGACGTACGCGTGCATGCGCTGGACGTGACACAGCGCGCGCAGGTCGAAGCGTTCGCCGCTTCGGCCCTGGAGCAGTTCGGCGCCCTCGATGTGATCGTCAACAATGCCGGTGTGATGCCACTGTCGCCGATGGCATCGCTGAAGGTGGACGAATGGGACCGGATGATCGACGTCAACATCCGCGGTGTACTGCACGGGATCGCAGCCGTGTTGCCCCATATGTGCGCACGCGGCCGCGGACAGATCATCAACATCGCGTCCATCGGCGCGCTGTCAGTCGTACCGACCGCTGCGGTCTACTGCGCCACCAAGCACGCGGTACGCGCCATCTCGGAGGGCCTGCGCCAGGAACACCGCGAGCTGCGGGTCACCTGCATCCACCCCGGCGTGGTGGAAAGCGAGCTTGCGGACAGCATCACCGACCCGGTCGCCGCCGAAATGATGGTCGGCTATCGCGCCATCGCCCTGCAGCCGGATGCGATCGGGCGCGCGGTGCGGTTCGCCATCGAGCAGCCCGACGACGTGGACGTGAACGAGATCGTGGTGCGGCCGACGGCCGCAGCATGACCCGGCCGCCGTTCCTGCGCTAGGCGCCGCGCATCTCGCCCAACGAAAATGCCGCCTGCAAGGGCGGCATTCCCGTTCCGGCTGCGCCGGACCTGCACGCACGCGCCGCGCGTTACTGCTGCAGCGGAATCACGCGGATTTCAACACGGCGGTTCTTGGCACGGCCGGCATCGGTGCTGTTGTCGGCAATCGGGTACGCCTTGCCGGCGCCCAGCGTTTCGATACGCACGCTCTGCACGCCCTGCCCGATCAGGTACTGGGCGACCGAATCGGCGCGCTCCTTGGACAGGCGGTTGTTGACCGCATCGCTGCCGATGCTGTCGGTATGGCCGACCACTTCGATCATGGTCTGGTTGTAATCACGCAGGGTGCCGGCCACGCCGTTGAGCGCGCCGTAGAACTGCGGCTTCAGTGCCGACTTGCCGAAATCGAAGGTGATGCCGTCGGGCAGGTTCAGCATGATGTTGTCGCCCTGGCGCTGCACATCGATGCCGGTGTTGGCAGTGCGCTCGCGCAGCGCGCGTTCCTGGCGATCCTGGTACTGGCCCACGGCCGCGCCACTGAGCGCGCCGATGCCTGCACCGATCAGCGCGTGCTGGCGGCGCTCGGTCGCACTGTCGCCGCTGAGCAGGCCGGCGGCCACGCCAATGGCGGTACCGATCAGCGCGTTGCGACCGGTCCGGTTCTGCTGCTCGGTCGGGTTGCCGTACTGATCGCTCTGCACGTAGGAACCGCCGGTGGCGCAGGCCGACAGGACGGCCGCGCTCATCAGGGCCAGTGCGACATTGCGGGTGGTGTTGCGGATCATGATGGTCTCCTTGGTTTCCGGTCGGGCCGGCGGCTTGCGGGCCGCCCAGAGGATAAACAGCAGGACGCGATGCCGGGATGATGAACACGCCGCTCGACAGGCCCTTGTTCAGCTAGCTGTCTGGAACTCCGCGACGGCGCTTTACCCCGCTCCCGACTGGCGGTAGGCGGCGAGCGCTGCATCCCGGCCGGCGGCCAGATCCACAAGAGGGCTGCGCGGATACTCCGGCGCGTGCTCGGCCAGCCACTGCGGATGCTGCCACGGCGCGAAGCGCGCCTTCACCGGCAGCGCCGCCAGTTCCGGTACCCAGCGGGTGATGTAGCGCGCCTGAGGATCGAACTTTTCGGCCTGGGTGACCGGATTGAACACGCGGAAGTAAGGCGCTGCATCCGCACCGGTACCGGCCACCCACTGCCAGCCCATCGTGTTGTTGGCCAGGTCGGCATCGACCAGTGTGTCCCAGAACCAGCGTGCGCCATGCAGCCAGTGCGCGCGCAGGTGCTTGCACAGGTAGCTGGCGACGATCATCCGCACCCGGTTGTGCATGTAGCCGGTATGCCACAGCTCGCGCAGGCCGGCATCCACGATCGGTACACCGGTGTTGCCGCGCTGCCAGTCATGCAGCTGGCCGGCGCTGGGCGTGGCCCACGCAAAGCGGTCGAAGCGCGGGTTGAGGTTGCCGGTGGGGGTCTCCGGAAAGTGATGCAGCAGGTGGTAGGCGAAGTCACGCCAGCCCAGTTGCCGCAGGTAGCCGTCGATGTCGGCGTCGGTACCGGCGCTGCGCAGCCCTTCCAGCGCATGGGCGATGCGCCAGGGCGCGATCTCGCCGAAGTGCAGGTGCGGTGACAGCCGCGAGGTGCCGACCCGGTCCGGCAGGTCGCGCTGCGCGCGATAGCCTCGCAGCGCGCCGTCCTCGAACACCGAAAGCGCCTCCAGCGCGCCGGCCTCTCCCGGCTGCCAGTGCTCCCAGAAGCCCTCGTCCCAGCCGAGCGCCGGTGCCAGCCCGAGCGCCTGCAGCGACTCGCCTTCGACGGCATGCGTTGCCAGTGCCGCGGGCGCCGCCTGCAGCCCGGGCAGGCGCCAGTGGCTGAGCACGTTGCGCCAGTACGGGGTGAACACCTTGTACGGCTGCCCCTGCTGGGTGGCGATATCCCACGGCTCGAACAGCAGACTGCCGTTGCAGCTCTGCGCATCGATGCCCTGCTCGCGCAGCGTGCGCTTGATGGAGGCATCACGTGGCTGGGTGGCGGGCTCGTACTTGCGGTTCCAGTACACCGCCGTGGCACCGGTCCGTGCGATCAGTGCCTGCAGCACCGGCAGGCTGTCGCCGATCTGCAGCACCAGGGAAGAACCGCGGCCACGCAGATCCGCATCCAGCGCGGCAAGCGAGCGATGACGCCAGGCGTTGGATGCCGCTCCCGGCGCCCACTCGCCTTCTTCGTGCGGCGCGTGGATGTACACAGGGACCACATCGTGCCCCGCATCCAGTGCGGCCTGCAGGGCCGGATTGTCCTGCAGCCGCAGGTCGCGACGGAACCAGACCAACGCTACCGACACGTGCACCGCCTTTGCTGTGGAAGGCGGCCATGATAGCCAGCACAGGTGAAGACCGCGCAGGGGTGCAACGCCGTCCGCAGCCGGACTACTTCCCGGCGTCGAAACGCTGCATGGCTTCGCGGATCAGCGTACGCGCCTCGGCCGCGTTGCCCCAGCCCTGCAGCTGCACCGGGTTGCGTCCAGCTGGCAGATCCTTGTACACGCGGAAGAACGCCTCGATGCGCTGCCGCTCGATCTCCGGCAGATCGGCCAGATCGCGGACGCCTGCATAGCTCGGATCAACCTTGTCGGTCGGCACGCCGATGACCTTCTCGTCATGTTCGCCGCCATCGATCATCTTCAGATAGCCGATCGGGCGGAAGCGGATGATCACGCCGGGGTGCAGGGGTTCACGGGTCAGCACCAGCGCGTCCAACGGATCGTTGTCGCCCGCCAGCGTGCGCGGCATCGAACCATAGTTGGCCGGATAGGCCACCGGCATCGACTGGAAGCGGTCGACGTGGACCAGCCCGTCGTCCTTGATCTCATACTTGGTGAAGCTGCCAGCGGGAATTTCCACGGCCAGGTTCACCTCCTGCGGTGCCTGCTGCGGCTGGGCCGCCAGGAACGGATGCAGCACCGCATCAGCGGCGGCCACCGCACCGGCCAGCAACAGCAGAGCGGCACCGATGGCAGCAAGAGGAACGATGCGTCGGGGCATGGTCATCGGCGTCTCCTTATTCCCAGCAACGGTCGGCGCGACCCTTGGCAGTCTGCGCGCGCGGGCAGTCGCGTGGCGTGATGCGGCCTTCGGTCAGCTCCGTGCGCTGCTTGCCCCCGCTGGCGTCACGGTGCAGCTCGAAAGCATCGTACAGCTGCCCGGTCACCGTGCGCGCCTCATAGCGCAGGTGCTGCGGATCGATGCGCAGCACCTGGAACAGCTGGGTGTCCTCGGCCACCGGGGCCATCGTCCTTCGGGCTTCATCGGAAAGACGGTACTGCTTCGGTCCCGCCACGGTCACCACGTACTGCGGTGTGGCGGCCTGTCCTTCGCCACGGCGGCCATAGGTGTGGTCGTGCCCCTGCAGCACCAGATCCACCTGGTGACGACGCACCACCGGCAGCAGCACGTCACGCAATGCGGCGTTCTCGCGGCCTTCGCGCGGCGAGTAGAACGGCTGGTGCAGCATTACGATGGTCCACGGCTGCGGATTGCCGGACAGCACCTTGTCCAGCCAGTGTGCCTGGGCCTGGGCGGTGCCGAGATCGAGTGCCGAGGTTCCATCAAGCACGGCCACGCGCACGCCCTGCGCATCGAACCAGTAGCTGGTCTGCTGCGCGGCAGGGGCGCCATTGCCCGGCAGTGCGAAGGTCACCGGCCAGTGCCGGCCCAGCACACGGCGTTCCTGCGGAGTGTCCTGGAACTCCTCGAAATACTCGTGATTGCCGATGGCAGGCGCCACCAGTGTTTCCTGCGCCAGCCAGGCGGTGGCAGCGAACCATTCGCCCCATTCACTGTCGTCCACACCGTCGCCGCCGCTGACCAGGTCACCCGCGAACAGGCTCAGGCGAGCGTCCGGTGCCGCCTTCTGCGCGGCCCGGATCACTCGGCTGACGTGACTGAGATTCTTGTTCTGGGTATCGCCGAAGTACAGCAGCGTCAGCGGCTGCCCGGCGGCCGCCAGCGTGCGCAGCTGGTTCCATGCACTCCAGCCTGCCCTGCCCTGCACACGGTAGATGTATGCGGTATCCGGCTGCAGGCCATCGATGTCAACGCGGTGATGGTGCGACAGGCCGTTCTCGGTCTGCAGCGCCTGCGTGGTCGCGCGCAGCGCGCGAATGCCTTCGATGGCCGGCGAATCGCCGGCACGCGCGATCTCCAGCAGTGGCGCCTGTACGCTGCCATCCGTGCGCCAGGCCACGGCGAATCCGTGGCTGGGGTCGGCCGAGGGCGAGGCAACGATGCGATCCGGCAGTGGCGATGCCGCATAGTGGCGGCTACCCGCAGGCACCTGCGTGTTGGGTTCGACCGCCGCGGTGACCAGCAGAGGCAGGGCCAGCAGCAGGCTGGCGACGAACGCGCGCGTGCTGTGCCGCCTCATGCGCCACACTCCAGCGGCAGCGCCAACTGCCTGGCAACGCTTTCCCAGTCAAAGGCGACCACGCCCTGATCGTCATGCACCGCATACAGCGCACCGTGCGGGAACCGCGTGCTGGGCTGCTGCATCAGCCAGATGCCATCGGTGTTGGCCACGGTATTGCCCTGGAAGGCACCGACCGGCTTCAGCGTGTGCCGATCGAACAGATGGAACACGCTGCGCTGCTTGCCCTGCTCGGTGGTGATCCACCAGCCGTCCTTGCCGCAGGTCCGCAGGGTCACCCCTTCGGCCTGCGCCTTGAACACGTCACGGCCGAAGGTGGTGCCGGTGAAGCGGCCTGCCAGCGTATAGACCTTGAACTCGCTGGCGTAGCTCTCATCCTCTTCGGCAATCAGCAGACGGTCGTTGTCCGGATCGCCCCAGATCGATTCGACCACGCGCAGCGCACCGGCCTCACTGGTGTCGCCGATGTCGGCGATGCGATTCGCGTCGATCTTCGCGCCGTCGCGGGAAACGTGGTACTGGCGCACGCGCTTGTCCAGTTCCGCCAGCGGCGGCAGGATGTCGCGGCCCTGTGCGTCCTCGCCGTTGTCCCAAGAGTCCGTGACGTAGACGCTGTAGCCGTCCGCCCTGCGATCGACCCACAGCCCGTAGGGTTTGCGCAGATCTTCGGCAGCGAACGTCGCCAGCGGTGTGAAGTCCGGCAGGGACAGGACCTGGACCCGGTGATTGTCGCGTTCCACGATCCACAACAGGTCGTCGGTCACGGCGATGCCATTGGGGCGATCGAACTGTCCCAGGCCGGTACCGGTGGCACCGACGTCGCGCAGGTGACGGCCGGTGCTGCCGTCATACACCACCAGTTTGTCGGTGGCCTTGGCGGTGGCGATCAGCCAGATCTGCCCGTTCGGCGTGCGCCAGGTTGCGGGCGAATCGATGTTGTCGGCGGGCGTGAGTGGCGACACGAACGCCTCGGCAACGGTGGCCACCGTGCGCGCCGGAGGCGTCGGCGACGCCGCATGTGCTGCCGGCGCACGGTCGGCCGCTGGCGTGCAGCCCACGACCAGCGCGGTTGCGATCGCTGCCACGAGCCCCGGAATGTGCCGCCCCATCACAGCGCCACCTTCAGGCCCAGCGCGTAGGTGCGGCCATATTCTTCCATCTGCAGCGTGCGCGAGCGCGTGCCCTGGTACAGCTCCAACGGCTTGTCCAGCAGGTTCTGCGCCTCGAAGTACAGGCTGACGCGCGGGCTGAAGCGATAATCCAGCGAGAAGTCGAGCTGCGTGTTGGGTGCCACGTAGATGTCGAATGCACGGCCCTTGCCGATGCTGTCCAGATATTCGCTGCGGTACACCGCAGCCAGGCGGGTGCTCAGGCCATATTTCTCGTAGCCGACGTGCGCGCTGTACACGTGCTTGGAGGCACGCGGCAGCGTGAAGTCCTCGCCGGCACGGTCCGCGATGCCGGCATCGAATTCGGTATCCAGCCAGGTGCCGCTGGCCCCGACCAGAAGACCGTCGAAGCCTGCCGGCAGGAAGGCCAGCTGCTGCTGCCAGTTGAACTCGGCGCCGCGTACCGTGGCCTTGCGGCCATTGATCGGCTGGGTCACGTCGAAGCCGTCGTAGTCCGGATCATTGGTACGCACGGTTTCCACGATATAGCCGTCGATGGACTTGTGGAACAGGCCAAGCGAAACGATGCCGGTGCTGCCGATGTACTTTTCCACCGACAGGTCGATGTTCTTCGACTCGTACGGATCCAGCTCGGGATTGCCCAGCCGCACTTCCTCGTCGCCGCGGCTGTAGCCCACACGGGGCGAAACGTCGCCGAAGGACGGGCGCGAGACGGTCTTGTTGGCCGAGGCGCGCAGCACCCAGTCATCGGCTGCGTCGTAGCGCAGATGCAGGCCCGGCAGCACATTGGTGTAGCTGTTGTTGGCCACGCGCGGGGTGACGGTGAAGCTGCGCCCGTTGGCCGACACCTCGACCTGGTTGCCCACCGCCTTGAAACGGGTGTTCTCCACGCGTGCGCCGCCGATGATGCGCAGCGCGCCGATATCCCAGGTCCCCATCGCATAGCTGGCGAAGATGTCTTCGCTGGCCACATAGTCCTCTTCCAGCGATGCCAGGGCATTGGCGCCGGCATCCTGCGGCCGGGCGCTGTACTGGCTGCCATTGGCCGCCCAGTAGGCCCGCATCGCCGCCGAATCCATGCCATCGCCCAGGTTGCCATGGCGATGCTCGGGGGCCGACGTGGTCCAGCTCGACAGTGCCACCTTCGGGCCCACCCGCAGCTCACGCTCGTCGGTATTGACATCGCGGTCGCGCCAGCGGCCCAGCAGGCCGAACTTCAGGCTGCTGCTGTCGCCGTCGAAGCGTACGTTGACCTGCGCGCTGTGCTCCTTGTCGTTGACCTGCTTGGGCGAAAGCACGATGCGGTCGAAGGCGTAGTTGCCGTTGTCCAGCCACTGCGGGTTGTCGAAACTGTAGGTCGGCAGCCGGCTGCGCTGGTCCAGGGTGCCGTTGAAGTCATCACCATCCAGTGTGAACCGCGCCTCCATCTCGTCGTTCACCCGCTCCTCGGTGCGGGTGTAGCCGATACGGTAATCGACCACCGCGCTGGTCAGCCGGTTCTCGCCACCGAGGCTGGCTGCGAAGGTGTTCTCTTTCTTGGTGCGGTAACGCATGCGCTTGTCGATCGCATCGCCCGGCATGTCATCCAGCCGGTACTGGTCGGTGCCGGTGCGCACCATGTCGGCATCGTCGAAATTGAAGATCACCCGCTGGCGGGTCTCGGCATCGTCGAACTGGCTGTACAACGTGCGCAGGTAGTACTTGCTGTCTTCATTCGGGCGCCAGTCCAGGTTGAGGTTGGCGCCGATGCGCTTGCGCTCGATCTCGTACTTGCGGTGCTGCAGGTTGATCGCGGTGACATCCCCCGGTGCAGCATCATCCTCGCCGTCGTACTCCACTTCGGTGTTGTCCGATTCAAACCTGCGCTTCTGGTAGTTCACGCCCAGCGCGATGCCGAACGTATCGGCGAACACTTCGCTGTAGTTGAAGGCGGCCTTCGGGCTGGTTTCGCCCGAGAGCTGCTGGTGGCTGCCCTCGATCTTGGCACGCAGGCTGCGCCCGTCGCGATCGAATGCCGAGGCCGATTCGACCAGGACCGCACCGCCGATCGCGTCGCCGGGCATGTCCGGCGTTGGCGACTTGACCACGCGCAGCCGCTCGGTGGAGTCGGAGGGAATGACATCCAGCGGTGCAGCGCGGCTGGAGTCCTCCGGCGTACCCACGGCGATTCCATCGACGCTGACGCTGTTGAGGTTGGCGTCCAGGCCCCGGATGACCACGAAACGGCCTTCGCCCTGGTCGCGGGTGACGCTGATGCCGGGTAGACGCTGCAGCGATTCGGCCACGTTCTTGTCCGGATACTGGCCAAGGGCGTCGGAAGACACGGCGTCTTCGATCGCGTCGCTGCTGCGCTTCAGATCGACCGCGCGGATCTGCGATTCGAGCTGCGCACGCACCTCGACGCGGTCCAGGTCGATCGCATCGACCGCCGCTGCCCCCGTGGCGGCGACCGTCTGCTGCGCGGCGGCCTGCAGCGGAGCGCTGGCCCCCATCGCCAGGGTCAGCGTGATGGCAACGGCCAACGGAGTCTTGATATGCACTGGGAATCCCCATTCCTGTTAAGAATGGGTCTGGACGGTATGTCCGCAAGGTTGCATGGCCATGACAGACGCCCTCGATCCGCGCCCGCTGGCTGCGCTCCGTTTGGGGTTCCGCACCCCGATCCGGCAGAATGATCGCCTCTCCCTTCCCCCTTTTCCGACCATGAAGATCGTCGAAGTGCGCCACCCGCTGGTGCAGCACAAGATCGGCCTGATGCGCAACGCCGCGCTCAGCACCAAGGATTTCCGCGAACTGGCCAACGAGCTGGGCACGCTGCTGGCCTATGAGGCCACCGCTGACCTGGACACCGAGCCGCACACCCTGCCCGGCTGGGCCGGTCCGGTGACCGTGCAGCGCATCGCTGGCGCCAAGATCACCGTGGTGCCGATCCTGCGGGCCGGCCTGGGCATGCTCAGCGGCGTACTGTCGCTGATCCCTGCCGCCCGCGTGAGTGTGGTCGGCCTGCAGCGCGATGAGGAAACCCTGCAGCCGGTGCCGTACTTCGAGCGCCTCACCGGGCGCCTGGAAGAGCGCGATGCGCTGATCCTGGATCCGATGCTGGCCACGGGCGGCACCCTGATCGCCACCATCGACATGCTCAAGCGGGCCGGTGCGCGACGCATCAAGGGCATTTTCCTGGTCGCCGCTCCGGAGGGCATCGACGCGGTCAAGGCAGCGCATCCGGATGTGGAGATCTACACGGCGGCAATCGACGCCCAGCTCAACGAAAAGGGCTACATCCTGCCGGGCCTCGGCGACGCGGGCGACCGCATCTTCGGCACCCGCGTCGGCTGACCGGTGCGACGGGGTCAGATCCCTTTCGCAGAAAGGGCTCCGACCCCGGCACTCACCCCAGCGCGCGCGCCTTCAGTTCACCCTGCTCGTGCAGGGTCACGAAACGCCCCTTGTCGTCGCGCCCCAGCTGGGCCAGTGCGACCTGCGGGTCGTGGGTAAAGAACAGATGCACGTTGCGCGCCAGCTTGTCCTCCAGGAACTGCCGCTTCTCGTCGATCAGCAGTTCCGCGTTGCGGTCATATCCCATGGTGATCGGCACGTGCACCCACGAGCGCCCCGGAATCAGATCAGCGCAGAACACCACGCCACCGCGCGCGACCTCGCCTGCATGCCCATGGCCGACGATCTCGGCCAGCATCAGCCCCGGCGTATGCCCATCGCTGTAGCTGAAACGCACGCTGCTCCCCAGCGCCCGGGAGAACTCGCCGTCGACCACTTCCAGGCGCCCACTGGCCTGCAGCAGCCCGGGCAGCTCCGGGATGAAACTGGCGCGGTCGCGCGGGTGCGGCTGAAGTGCGCGCTGCCAGTGCTGTGCACCGACCACATAGGTGGCATTGGGAAACAGCAGTTCGGGCTCGCGCCCCTCGCTCCATGCTGCCAGCAGGCCGCCGGCGTGGTCGAAGTGCAGGTGGCTGAGGACCACCACGTCGATGTCCTCGTGTTCGAAGCCCGCCTCACGCAGCGAATCGATCAGCACATGCTGGCTTTCCTGCACGCCATAGCGCTCGCGCATGCGCGGATCGAAGAACGCGCCGATGCCGGTTTCAAACAGGACCGTCTTGCCTTCCAGCGGGCTGGCCAACAGCGCGCGGCATGCCAGCTCGATACGGTTCAGCTCATCCGGTGCCGCCCATTTTTCCCACAACGCACGGGGTGCGTTGCCGAACATCGCACCGCCGTCGAGGCGCTGCGAGTTACCACGAATCGACCAGAGTTTCATGCGCCGATTATCGTCGGCAGGCCGTTAAATAATCGCTAGAACGAAACTGCAGCGCCCTGCCGTTGCGGGCAGGGCGCTGCGGTTCACCGTCGGCCGGATGGGACCCGGCGAGCCCGGCCGTTACCTGCCGGGCACCACCTGGGCGCTGCCGACCGGGTTGCGCGGATCGCTGCCGCCGAACAACCGGTTGCTCCTGCGATCCCATTCCACCGTCTGCAGATTGCCCCAGACGTGGCTGGAGCCGCGGCCACCGGCGGCGACATTCCCCGGCAGATCGATCTTGTGGCCCATCGCCTGCAGTTGCTTGACGGTGGCCGCGTCGAACGCGTTGTCTTCGGCCTCGATCAGGTCCGGCAGCCACTGGTGGTGGTAGCGTGGCAGCGCCGCGACCTGCTGCGCGTCCAGGCCGGCGTCGTAACCAAGGATGCCCAGCAGCACCATGGTGATGATGCGGCTGCCGCCGGGGGTGCCCAGCACCACGACCTTGTCGTCGTTCTCCATGAAGGTCGGCGTCATCGAGCTGAGCATGCGCTTGCCCGGCTTCGGTGCGTTGGCCTCGTAGCCCATCACGCCGAACGCATTGGGCGTGCCCGGCTTCAGCGCGAAATCGTCCATCTCGTTGTTCAGCAGCACACCGGTGCCCTTGGGTATCAGGCCCGAGCCGTACAGCAGGTTGACGGTCTGGGTGGCGCCGACGCGGTTGCCATCACGGTCGATGATCGAGAAATGGGTGGTCTCGTCGTCCTCCAGTGGCGTCGGATTGCCCGACAGCAGGTCGCTGGGCGTGGCCTTCTCCGGATGGATGGTGGCACGCAGGCCCTGCGCGTAATCCTTGCTGGTCAGCACTTTCTGCGGGATCTGCACGAAGTCCGGATCGCCCAGGAAGAACGTGCGGTCGCGGTAGGCGCGCCGCATCGATTCGACTACCAGATGGGCGCGGTGCGCCGGATCCATCTGCTTGATGTCCCAGCCTTCGAGGATCTGCAGCATGCTGGCCAGGGCGATGCCACCGGACGACGGCGGCGGCGCCGTGGTGATCTTCCAGCCGTTGTAGTCGAAGACGATCGGCTCGCGCTGCTTCACCCGGTAGCCGGCCAGCTCCTCGGCGGTCCAGCGGCCACCGGCCTGCTTCACCCCGGCCAGCAGCAGCTTGCCGGTCTGGCCCTTGTAGAAGCCATCGAAGCCACCCGCCGCCAGCCGCTCCAGTGTCTGCGCCAGTTCCGGCTGCCGGAACACATCACCGGTGGCGATCGGCCTGCCGTTGCGCAGGTACACCTCGCGGGTCCCGGGGTACCGCTCCATCACCTCGCGGCGCGAGGCATAGCCCTTGGCCATCCGCTCGTACACCGGGAAGCCATCGCGGGCGATGCGGATGGCCGGTTGCAGCGAAACCGCCAGGGGCAGCCTGCCGTGCCGGGCCGAAAGCTCCACCAGCGCCGCAGGCAGGCCAGGGATACCCGCCGACCAGGCGCCGTTGACCGAGCGGTCGCGGTCCAGGTTGCCCTTCCCGTCGAGGAAGGCCTGCGGCGTGGCGGCGGCCGGCGCGGTCTCGCGCGCATCCAGCATCACGTCCTTGCCGGTGGCCGCGTCATGCAGCAGGAAGAAGCCGCCACCGCCCAGGCCGGAACTGATCGGCTCGACCACCGCCAGCGTCGAGGACACCGCCACTGCGGCGTCGAACGCGTTGCCTCCCTGCGCAAGGATGTCCACGCCGGCCTGGGTGGCCAGCGCGTGGCCGCTGGCAATCGCAGCGCCATCGGGACGTTCGGCACGGGCCGGCGCATCGGCCCAGGCAAGCGGGCTCAGCAACAGGCCGAGCAGCAGTACGGGACGGACGAGCAGCGTCTTCATTCGGATGGGGGCTCCGCGTAGAGTTCGGGATGATCGTGCTGCAGCCGGCGCAGTTTGGCCAGCAGCTGGTCTTCCGTTTCCACGATCTCCGGGTCCGGATCGATGCATTCGACCGGGCAGACGACCACGCACTGTGGCTCGTCGAAATGGCCCACGCACTCGGTACAACGGGCGGGGTCGATCACGTAGATGGTTTCACCCATCGCAATGGCCTGGTTCGGGCAGGCCGGCTCGCAGACGTCGCAGTTGACGCAGAGCTCATTGATTTTCAGCGACATGGCGATACTCCTCGCCCGCGCCTTGGGACAAAGGACCGGCCAGCGCGGGCGCGCGGGCCGGTCAGGTCATCGGTGGCGCCCGCTACAGGCGCCACCCGGGCCACGTTGCAACGTGGCCGCCACGGCTCGGTCTTACTTGGCTTCGACGAAAATGTACTCGGCACCGGTCGGCTGCACGGCCGCCTGCACGCGGGCGTTGTCGGCCGACTGGCCGATGAAGACGACGCGCACGCCCTTCATCGAATCCGGCGACACGTCCTTGAACACGGCCTGGATCATGTCCGCCATCTTGCCCGAGGCCGACGAACCGAAGGCCAGCATGTTGCCCGGCTGCACGCCACGGGCCACGGCCTGGGTCGCGCTCTCGGTCTGGCGCTCGTACTTGGCCTGGAAGTCCGGGTCCGATTCCGGCGAGAGGTAGTACAGGAACGGGCTGTTGGAGATATTGCCCATGTTCTGGATGGCGACTTCCTGCAGGTACTTCTTCCAGCCTGCGTCGTCGTCCTTGGACGGGGCGACCAGCGCCTGCTTGGCTTCGTCGACCGGAGCGGCCTCTTCCTTCTTGCAGGCGGTGAAGGCCAGGGCCAACGAGGCGATCAGCATCGCGCGCATGGTGGTGTTCATGGTTTCCTCCCGGAATGGTGCGTGGTGTTGTACGTAAGGGGTGCGGGTACGGCGGGGCTTATGACTGGGTCGATTTCGCCTCGCGGACCCTGCGCAGGGCTTCCAGCACCGCGGCCGGCACGAAGCCGGACACGTCGCCGCCCAGGCGCGCGATCTCGCGGACCAGCGAAGACGAAATGAAGCTGTGCTGCTCGGCCGGCGTCAGGAACAGGGTCTCGACTTCCGGGATCAGGTGGCGGTTCATGCTCGCCATCTGGAACTCGTATTCAAAGTCCGACACCGCGCGCAGGCCGCGCAGCAGGACCCCGCCCTGGACGGAGCGTACGAAATGGGCCAGCAGGGTATCGAACCCGCAGACCTCGACGTTGCCATGGTGGCCCAGGGCATCCCGGGCCAGCTGCACGCGCAGTTCCAGCGGCAGGGTCGGCCCCTTGGACGGGCTCTGCGCCACGCCGACCACGACCTTTTCAAACAGCGGCGCGGCCCGGTTCACCAGGTCGATATGACCGTTGGTGATCGGATCGAACGTGCCGGGGTAGACGGCAATGCGGCGGTTGGCCACGGTCATGGGCGGTTGCAGATGTTCAGATGAAGTCAAAGTGTAGCAGCGGCGCGGCGGTACAGGGCAAAGCGCACCTCACGGGTGCCGCCCTCGCGGTGCAGCAGCCAGTCCGGCGGCAGCACCGGGACGTGACCGGCCGGCGACTCCAGGTAGAGCCAGGCGTCGGCTGCCAGATGGCGCGGCAGCTGGGCCAGCACATCCTGCCAGAGGCCATCGGCGAACGGCGGGTCGATGAACACCAGATCCGCCTGCTGCGCGGGCGCGCCCTGCAGCCAGCGCAGGGCATCGGCCTGGACCACGGTGATCTGCGCGCTGGCCTGCAGCTTGGCGACGGCGGCCGACAGATTGCGGCCGAGCTGGGCATCGCGCTCGACCAGGGTGGCGTGAGCGGCGCCGCGCGAGACGGCTTCCAGGCCCAGCGCGCCGCTGCCGGCAAACAGGTCCAGCACGCGGGCCCCGGCCAGTCGGGGCATCAGCCAGTTGAACAGGGTCTCGCGCACACGGTCACTGCTGGGCCGCAGGCCCGGCAGGTTCGGCACCGGCAGGCGGGTATTGCGCCAGCGCCCGCCGATGATGCGAACCTGGCCGTCATTGCCTCCACGGCCGCTCATCGGGGCCACCGGCGAAGGGTGTTCGAGAATTTCAGCATGAGCGGGATTGTAGTTCGGCCGGGCGGCGCCCTGCACCCGCAGAGGCCAGAGCCAAAGCAAGAGCGGGCACTCCGCGGGATGGCGGGGCACTGTGGGTTCGCGGGGGCGCCGTGAATCCGTCCATGGAGGCTTGGTCGCCGCATCCATGCGGCTCACACCCCGCGAACCCACAGTGCCCCGCCTTCGACAGTTGGCCGGTGGCCACTAGATCCACGCCGTGCGTGGATGAAATCTCTCAGATCTCGAGATCCAAGCCAGGGTCAGATCCGTTTTCCACAGGAAAACGGATCTGACCCCAAGAGCCGTTCCGACAGATCGCAGGAAACGGTCGAAGGCGGGGTGGGTCAGGTTGTGGGGGACGCCGTGAACCCATCCCTGGGGGCTTGGCCGCGGCATCCATGCCGCGGACACCCCCACAACCTGACCCACCCCGCCT
>NZ_JAOCKC010000011.1:0-85273 GCF_029844625.1 Stenotrophomonas sp. GD03680
GGAGGCGATCTCGCCGGCGGCAGTACTGATTGCCCGGCTGGACTGCTTGATGCGGGTGACGATCTCGCTCAGCTGCGCGGCAGTGGCATTGGCATCGTCACGCATGCGAGCGAATACGCCCTGGTAGTCGCCATGCATGCGCACGGTGAGGTCACCCTGCGACAGCGCGGCGAGCAGGCCGGAAATCTGTTCGATGCTGCCGGCGTTGGCGTCGAGCAGGCCGTTGATCTGCTGGGCCAGCTGCAGGAAGAAGCCTTCCTTGTCGCTGGTTTCGATCCGGCCGGACAGGTCGCCGGCGGCGGCGCGGGCGATCACCCGGGCCACTTCGGCCTCGACCTGCGCTTCCTGGGTACGGTCACGCCATTCCACCACGCAGCCGACGGTGTCGCCGTCCTCGTTGCGGATGGTCGACACGACCTGGGCGAACTGGGCATCGCCGTACTGCATCGGGCGACGGGCCACGCCGTGCTGCTTGAGGTTCGCCAGCAGGGACGGGTCCATCTCGCCACGGTGTTCCAGCACCGTGACCGGCTTGCCGATCAGCGAGTCCTGCGCATCGAAGTCAGGCAGGTCGCGGCGCACATCGTCCTGGTACTGGCTCAACGTCTGCTGCAGGGCACGGTTGCTGTAGACGATGGTGTTGTTGGCATCGGTCAGGTAGACGCCGGTCGAACTGTAATCCAGCGCGGTCCGGATGCGCAGGTTCTCGCGGGCGATGGCCTGGTCGGTCTCGATGCGCTCACGCAGATCACGCTGCATGCGCTGCATGGCCTGCATCAGTTCGCCCACTTCATCCTGGCGGCTGACATCGATGTGACCGTCGAGCTTGCCGCCGGCGACATCATTGGCCACCGAGACGGCACCACGCACGCTGCCGACGAGGGCGCGGGCGAACAGCCACACCAGCACCAGGCCGAGCGCGGCGCCACCCAGCAGGGCGATCACGGTCAGGACGGACGAAGCGGCATAGGTGGATTCGGCCTGTTCGCGCGAGGCGCGTGCGAGGCGGTTGTCTTCGGCAATCAGGGCTTCCAGCGCCGCGGCGGCCTTGCGGTGCTTGGTGCGGGTCTCGCCGACGAAGGTATCGATGGCGTCGTCCGGCAGGTCCAGTTCCAGCATCTCGGTGACGCTGTCGTAGGAGGCCAGGGCGTCCTTCCAGTCCTTGGCGAAGGTGTCGAACAGCTTCTTCTGCTGGGCGTTGTCCACCAGCTTCGGATAGTCCTTGATGGAACTGTCCATGCTGGTACGCAGCGCGGCAGCCTGCTTGCGCGCGTCGGCCTTGACGTCATCGCTGGCACGGATCAGCTGCTGGTAGGCACTGTTGCGGTACTCGCCGAGCATGCCGCGCATCTCGCCGGCCAGGCGGATGCTTTCCATGCGCGAACCGGCCAACTCGGTGGTGACGTTGTTCAGCGAATGCAGGCCACGATAGGCGACGATGCCCTGCAGCAGCATCACCAGCAGGATGACGCCGAAGGTCACCATCAGCTTCGGCATCAGTTTCAGGTTGTTGATCCAAGGCATGGGCGTTGCGATCTCCTAAGGCAGACGCGCACGGGCATCGGGCCCGGTTGCGGCGGCGGCCACGCCGGCACCAGGACCGGCGTGACTGCGACGGACAGCGGATTACTTGATGTTGGCCAGCTTCAGGCCGGCCGGCGAGCTGACTTCGATCTCGGCGCGCGAGGCATCGCGCTGGATCTTGCCGATCACGCACACGGTCTTGCCTTCCAGCGTTTCCAGCGGGAACGAGAACTTGCTGCGGTTTTCACCGGCGATGCGCGCCGAGAAGGTGTGGCGCGGGAAGGCGCCGCCCATGTACAGGAACGTCGGCTGGCCTTCGGAACCTTCGGCGAAGCGGGCCTTCTCGACCTTGCCGCAGACCATGCCGTCCTTGCCCACCGAGCGCGGGGCCAGTTCCGGCGGGATCATGTCCGAGGACTGGGCGAGGGCGGACGACGCGGTGGTGGCCAGGGCGGCAGCCGAAACGAGCGCGAGCAGGGACTTCATCGGGGTGGTTCTCCGGGAGGGTGATGGTTTTTTGCCGGTGGTACGCGTTCCCGCGCGGCCGGCCTCTGTCCCCCTATCGGCACCGCCGCAGGGAACTGAAGGGTTTCGTGACAGCAACGTGAAGCGGTACGCAGACTCAGGCGGCGGCGTCCTCGAGCAGGGCCGGCTGGCCCATGTCCGCGCTGTCCAGCAGGGTCTCGATGTCCAGCAGGATCAGCATGCGGTCGTCCTGGGTGCCGATGCCCGAGATGAACCGGGTATCGACCGCAGCGCCGAATTCAGGGGTCGGGCGGATCTGTTCGGACGACAGCGGGATGACGTCCGAGACGCTGTCCACCACGATGCCGACCACACGGTCATCGACATTGAGCACGATCATCACGGTAAAGGCGTCGTAGCGCGCGTTCTCCAGGCGCAGCTTCAGGCGCAGGTCGATCACCGGCACGATGGTTCCGCGCAGGTTGATTACGCCCTTGATGTAATCCGGTGCGTCCGGCACCCGGGTGACGGCATCGTAGCCGCGGATTTCCTGCACCTTGAGGATATCCACGCCGTAATGCTCGGCGCCGAGCGTGAAGCTGAGGAATTCGCCGCCGGCGCTGGCGGCGGAGCGGGTCTGGTCGTTCATCGAGGGGTCCTGGTTCTGCCGGAAGTCCCGGTGTCAGGCTCGATATCGGCCCCGCGCGGGGGGACTTTAGGCAGGGCCGTGACAGGACATTCCCGTCTGGTGAGGACCGGATGGCGCCAGGCCACGGCCGGCGCCAGCTACATCTCTCCGTTCCGGCGTGCCTTGCGCTGGCGGTCGATCCGGAAGATGTAGCGCTGGATGGCGCTGTCGCCACCGCGAGGCAGGCTGTCGAAGCGCATCCCCACGCGCTTGATTTCGGTACCGTTGGGCTGGCGCTGCGGCAGCAGGTTGCAGACCACCAGTTCGATATCCAGATCCGGCCCATCCGACAGCGACAGCACCGCCGCGTAGCGCTGCTGCAGGCCGAACACGGCGCAGTCGCTGGGCACCGCGACGGCAAGGCCTCCGCCACTGATGTCCACCACGCGCATCGACAACGCCTCGGGGCGTCCGTCCGCAGCCGGCAGCAGCAGCTGGGGCGAGTCGGTGACGGGGGTCTCCAGCCGGTACAGTTCGCGCCGCTGCAGATGCATCAGTTCCTCTGGCAGCGCAGCGCGGAAGGCGACGTGGCCGTCGTTGTCCACGCGCTGCAGCCCCTGCAGACGGAAGCGCACCAGCACGCGCTCAAGCTGGGCGAAACACAGCACATGATCGGCCTGCTCGGCTGCCCGGTTGGACGCCTCCTGCGGGCTGCCATCGATCAGCAGCACGTCCTCGTCTTCGTCCAGTTCCAACAGCGCGGTCGGGAACGAGCGATCGCGGCCGTCGATATGCGCGTTTATCAGGGAGCGCTGCTCGATCAGCGAGCGCAGCAGCTGCCGCAGCTGGCGCGGATTACGGACCAGGAAGCGTTCATCCGCGGCGTCGGCCGCATGGACATCGTGCACTGCTGTGTCGTTGCCGTCGGACATGGAATCTGTGGTCAGGGGCGGGCGCCTGCGCGCGCCGGCGCGTGGCTCGATGGGGATATCGGCCACCGCGCCGGATTATGAAGTGTGAGTTTCATCACCTTCCATCGGCCGGGCCGGGATCGAAGGAATGGGCCGAAGGCATCATTCCTCGATACCGGCGATCTGCCGCACACGCTGCATCACCGCCGGATTGTCGTCCCCTCCGTGCAGGTGGAAGCGCGCTACCGCGGCCGCCAGCAGCTGTGCCTGTTCGGCCATGCCGTGGGTGGCCGCGGTGGACGCCTCCACCAGCGTGGCGTTCTGGCGGGTGCTGGCGTCCATCTGCGCGATGCTCTGGTTCACCTGCTCGATGCCCATGCTCTGTTCCTGCGAGGCGGAGGAGATCTCGCCCATGATCTGGTTCACCTGCTGCACCGCGGCCACGACCCGCTGCATGGTGCTGCCGGCCTGTTGCACCAGTGCGGCGCCATCGCTGACCTTGCCGACAGAGGCGTCGATCAGGCCCTTGATCTCCTTGGCAGCACCCGCCGAGCGTTGGGCGAGGGTGCGCACTTCGCTGGCGACCACGGCAAAGCCGCGGCCCTGCTCACCGGCACGGGCGGCTTCGACCGCGGCATTGAGGGCCAGGATGTTGGTCTGGAAGGCGATGCCGTCGATGACGCTGATGATCTCGGCGATCTTCTTCGAGGAGGCTTCAATGGCGGACATGGTGGTGACCACCTGGCCGACGACCGTGCGCCCCTCGCCGGCGATGTCGGCCGCATCGGTGGCCAGCTGGTTGGCCTGCCGCGCATGTCCCGCGTTCTGGCGCACGGTCGCGGTCAACTCCTCCATGGTGGCGGCGGTTTCCTCCAGGCTGGCCGCCTGCTGTTCGGTACGGCTGGCCAGGTGGCCATTGCCCTGCGCCAGTCCGGCGGCAGCGCCGGTGAGGCGGCTGGAGGCTGCCTGGATGCTGCCGACGATGCGGGTCAGCTCGGCGATGGTGGTGTTGGCATCGTCGCGGATGCGGGCGTAAACGCCGTGGAAGTCGCCCTGCATCTGCACGGTGAGGTCGCCGCGCGAGAGCGAGGACAGCAGCTGCGAGATCTGCTCGATGCTGCGTGCGTTGGCATCCAGCAGGCCGTTGAGGCGTTCCGCCAGCTGCAGGAAGAAGCCTTCCTTGCCGGCGGTGCCGACGCGGCCGCTGAAGTCGCCCTGCGCGGCGGCATCGACGATATGGCCGAGTTCTTCTTCGACCTCGATCTCGGCCGTGCGGTCGGCCCACTCCACTACGAATCCCTGGCGCTGTTCGTCGTCGCCGATGATCGGATTGACGATCAGCTGCAGGGCCCGGCCGCCGACGCGGATCTGCGTGCGGTAGGTGCCGGTGAGGCGGTCGAGCAGGGTGGCCTGGTGGGCCGGATTGCGGTGGAAGATGTCGATGTTGCGGCCCAGCAGATCGGCGGCGCTGAACTGCGGCAGGTCACGGCGCAGGTCGGCTTCGGCGGCGGCCAGCATTTTCTGCAGTGGACGGTTAACGAAGACGATGTTGCGGTCACGGTCAGCGATCATCACGTTGGTGGTGACATCGTCCAGCGCGCTGCGGATGCGCAGCGATTCGCCACTGGCCGCCAGCTCGCGCTGGCGGCGCTGCAGCAGCCGGGTGCTGGCTTGGACCAGGGCGGCGGCCAGCGAGTCCTGCGGGAACTGGCTGGCATGCAGCGCCTCGGGCAGGGGCTGGTCGTCGGCCAGGCCGCGTGCCAGGTGTGCCAGTTGCTGCGGGTCGTGGCCGAGCAGCAGAAGCTGGCGGCGCATCTGGACGGCCATCACCGACAGCAGGCCGGCCTCGATGGTGACGTACAGGGCGTGCAGGACCAGCACGCCCAGACCACTGCCGGCGGCGAATACCGGGTACGGCAGGCCGCGCGTCTGCAGGGCGAAGAACAGCACGTGATGCACGGCGATCGCCACGGCGGCCACCACGATCGGCAGCCAGTCGCGGTAGTACAGCAGCAGTGCGATCAGCACGATGACCGTGAAGTGGGTCTCCAGCTGTCCGTGCGTCTGGTGGATCAAGGTGGCCGACAGCACCATCCACGCCAGCGCTGTCGTGCAGCGGCTGAGGCGGCTGCCGGGCTGCAGGTGGATCTGCACCGCGCTGACCAGCAGCGCGGGCAGTGCGACCAGCAGCCACGGTGTCCATTGACCATGGCGCACGGCCAGTGCCAGCGAGGCCAGGACCAACCCTGCACTGACCAGCAGGAACAGGCGGTCGGCACCCGCGGCCAGCGTGCGCAGGTAAGGCGGTGTCGGCTGACCGGTCGGCGCGGCGGTATTACGGGTGGAGGCATGCATGCGCTACTCCTTGTGGCATGGGCAATGATGGGAAAGGATCACGGGCGCCTGTGCATTGCGCAGCAGCCCCGCAACCAGTGGAGCGGCTGCGAGCGGACGGCCGCCGCAGCCCGCGTCGAGAAGGGAGGGCCCGGCATAGACAAGGCGCTGCTGGTACAGCACCAGCCATTCGAAGGGCAGCGGCGTGCGGGCCTCCCGCAGGTCGATGCCGTCGGGTGTGCGCGCCGGTGGGGCGCAGCCACAGACGATGGACTGCCGCAGCAGCAGGGGATGCTGGTGGCTGGCGGCAAGCACGGCGGGCGACAGCTGCGCCAGCACGTCCGCGGCGCGCCAGCGGCCGGCCGGTGGCTGTGAAGCATCGGCCTGCGCCCACAGCGCGGCGAGGGTCCATCCGAGCCACGCAGCGAGCAGCAGCACGCCGGCCAGCATTCGCCCACGCTGTACCGGTATCGGGTCGGGGTCGTTGCTGGCTGGCATCGCTGGCTCGCGTAGGACCGTGTCCCGTTAGCGGCGAGCGGCGGCTGAACCTAAAGAAAAATTCAATCAGTTGGCCGGGGCAACGCTGGAACTGTGATGCGTTGCGACGACCGGCGAGGAGTCACGGCGAGCAGACCGGGCCGGTCGAGGGTCGGATCCCTGCCAGCGTGCAGGAATCCGACGCGTCCCGGTTCCGATGAGGTCAGAACTCCTGCCAGTCGCCGTCGAGTGCCAGCGCCGGCTGCGCCGCCGCGGCGCGTGCGACGCGCTGGGGAGCCGGCCTGGCCGCTGGAGCTGCCGCTGGCGTTCTGCGCTGCGCCGCCACGACCACCGCCGGTAGCGGTGCTTCGTTCTGTGACTCCAGGCGGAAGCGGGCCACGGCCTCACCCAGCTGCACAGCCTGTTCCTCCATCGCCCGTGCAGCGGCGGTGGCTTCCTCCACCAGCGCGGCGTTCTGCTGGGTGGTCTCGTCCATCTGCACCACGGTCTGGTTGACCTGCTCGATGCCGGCGCTCTGTTCCTGCGAGGCCGCGGAAATCTCGGCCATGATGTCGGTTACGCGCTGCACCGAGGCAACGATCTCGCCCATGGTGGCGCCGGCCTTGTGCACCAGCGCAGAACCATCTGCGACCTTGCCCACCGAGTCGTCGATCAGGCCCTTGATCTCCTTGGCGGCAGCGGCCGAACGCTGGGCGAGGGTGCGCACTTCGCTGGCGACCACCGCAAAGCCGCGGCCCTGCTCACCGGCACGGGCGGCCTCGACCGCGGCGTTGAGGGCCAGGATGTTGGTCTGGAAGGCGATGCCGTCGATGACGCTGATGATCTCGGCGATCTTCTTCGAGGAGGCTTCAATGGCGGACATGGTGGTGACCACCTGGCCGACCACTTCGCCGCCCTGGGAGGCGACGCCATGGGCACCGATGGCGAGCTGGTTGGCCTGGCGGGCGTGCTCGGCATTCTGGCGCACGGTGGAGGTCAGTTCCTCCATCGAGGCGGCGGTTTCTTCCAGGTTGGCGGCCTGCTGTTCGGTACGGCGCGACAGGTCGTTGTTGCCCGAGGCGATCTCGCCGGCGGCCAGGGTGATGCTGGAGGCGCTGGCCTGGATCTGGCCAACGATGCGGGTCAGCTGGGTGACGGTGGCATTGGCATCGTCACGCATCCGTGCGAACACGCCGTTGAACTGCCCGTCCATGCGCGCGGTGAGGTCCCCGGCAGCGATCGACTGCAGCAGCTGCGAGAGCTGGCCGAGATTGCTGTCGGCGACTTCCATCATGGTGTTCAGGTGATCGATCATCACCTTGAAATCATGGTGGAAGCGCTGTGCGTCGCCGCGCTGGCTGAAGTCGCCCGCGGCGGCTGCGGCCGCGAGCTGCTGGATCTGCGTATTGATCGCCAGCAGGCTGGACTTGGCCGCATCCATCGACTCATGCAGGATGGCGCGGCTGCCGGGCAGGCGGCGCGCGTCCGGTGCGAGATTGCCGACGGCATACTGGTTGAGTACGTCGATCGCATCGCGGATCGCGTCCAGGTGCTCGAAAATGACCGTATTGATGCCGCTGGCGAGCTGGCCGTAGACACCCGGGAAGTCTTCCGGGATGCGATGGCTGATATCCGGTCCGGCATGCATCTGCGCCATCAGCTGTGTCTGCTCGGAGAAACGGCGCAGCATTGCGGTCATTTCCGCGGTGGCGGACAGCATCTGGCCGGCCTCGTCGTTGCTGGTGGCGCGGGTGCTGACGCTCAAGTCACCGCGGGCGACTGCCTGGATGGCCTGCACGGCCTTGCCGAGCGGACCGGTCACGGCCCGCGAGATGACCGTGGCCAGGGCTGCGGCCAGCAACGACAGCAGCACGATGCAGCCGATGATGGCGATCATGCTGGCGCGATGGGTGGCGTTGGCATCGGCGATCCGCGCGTCCATCAGGCCGGCGATGTGGGCACCCAGTGCCTTCAGGGCGTCGAACAGTTCACGCCGTGCCGGGCGCGACTGCTCGTCGGAAATCTGCTGCGCCATGATGCCGTCGCCGGCGGCCACTGCGTCACGCATGGCCTTGTTGGCGGCGAAGTAGCGATCCACCTGCGCCGAGGCGGCGCGATACAGTTCGCGTTCCTTGTCCTGGGCCGGCAAGGCGGCATAGGCCGCCAGTTCATCGCGTACGGCTTTGGCGGTGGCGTCCATGCGCTTGTTGTAGTCGGCCACCTTGTCCGGTTGGTCCAGCATGGTCAGCTGGGCCAGCTCGTAGGTACGGAATTCACCAAGCTGCGAGCGGGCTTCGCCCAGATGCTGCACCGACGGAATATCGTTGCTGGCCATCGCCCCCAGCTGGTCGTTGGCCTGGCTCAGGCGCAACAGTGCGAACGCACCCAGCAGCAGGGTCATCAGGGTGGTGAGGGTGAACCCCACGGCCAGCTTGCGGGCGATGGGCAGATCGTGGAACCACTTCATGCAGGTGCTCCAGGTGGGCAGAGTGGCGGGCGTGCGTGCCGGCCGGGGAGTGCAGCGTGAATCGGAGCCGATGCGAGTCCGGTCACGACTGTCACTGCGAGATAGCGGCGCACGGCCGGCGGACTTTATGGATGGGCGTCACATCCGGATGCGTAGGGACGGCGGCGCGGACGCGTTGCAGGGGCCGTGTTCCGGCCTGCACGCGGGTGGTTTCCTGCGGCGCCGTGGGCCGACGGAGTTCACGAAATGGAGCGGGAGGCGCACACTCGCCTTGCTACCGGGCTGCACACAAACGAAAGCCGCCGCCCGTGTGGGGCGGCGGCCCTGGATCACCTGCGCTCGGACTCAGGCGGCCTGCGGCACGCGCAGCGAGCGCACCAGCCCACCGATGTCGACGATCAGTGCAACGCGGCCATCGCCGAGGATGGTGGCGCCGGACACGCCGCCGATACGCCGGTAGTTGTTCTCGATGTTCTTGACCACGACCTGCTGCTGGCCGACCAGTTCGTCCACTTCCAGTGCGATCTTCTGCCCGTCGCCTTCCACCACCACCACCAGCGACTCGCTGCCGGGCATGCGGGCGCCGTACCCGTAGTACTCGCTGAGGGACAGGATCGGCAGGTACTCGCCACGCACGCGCAGCACGCGCCCTTCGCCGGCCATGCTGCGGATGTCCTCCGGCTGCGGCTGCAGGGCTTCCAGCACATAGGCCAGCGGCAGGATCAACGTCTCGCCCGCCACCGCCACGGTCATGCCGTCGAGGATGGCCAGGGTCAGCGGCAGCCGGATCAGGGTACGCGTTCCAGTGCCCAGGCTGCTTTCGATCTGTACTTCACCGCCCAGTGCCTGGATGTTGCGACGGACGACGTCCATGCCCACGCCGCGCCCGGAGAGATCGGTGACGGCGTCGGCGGTGGAGAAGCCCGGTTGGAAGATCAGGTCCCAGACCTGCGAGTCGGTGGGATTGTCGGGCACGCTCAGGCCGCGTTCGGCCGCCTTGGCGAGGATCCTGGCGCGATCCAGGCCGCGTCCGTCGTCGCTGACTTCGATGACGATGTGGCCTCCCTGGTGCGACGCCGCCAGGGTGATGGTGCCGGTCTCGTCCTTGCCTGCGCCCTTGCGCACGTCCGGCATTTCCAGCCCGTGGTCGATGGAGTTGCGGACCAGGTGGACGAGCGGATCGGCGATCTTCTCGATCAGGCCCTTGTCCAGTTCGGTGCCTTCACCGATGGTGCGCAGGCGGACCTGCTTGCCGAGGCGGGTGGAGAGGTCGCGGACCAGGCGCGGGAAGCGGCGGAACACGGCGTCGACCGGCAGCATGCGCACGCCGATGACGGCTTCCTGCAGGTCGCGGGTGTTGCGTTCGAGCTGATCCAGGCCGGCGAACAGGCTCTCGGCAAGCACCGGATCCAGCGCATGCGAGACCTGCTTGAGCATGGCCTGGGTGATGACCAGTTCACCGACCAGATTGATCAGCGCGTCCACCTTGTCGACACTGACGCGGATCGAGGTTTCCGCATCCTGGCTGGTGCCAGGGGTGCCACTGGCGGCAGGGGCGGCGGCAACGGGGGGTACTGCAGCAACGGGCGTGGAAGGGGCGTTGGCTGTTGTATCGGGGGCGCGGGTGGCCAGGCTTGGCGGCGCGGCCGGACGGATGTCCAGTTCGCAGTCGTCCAGCACCCACGCAAAGGTGTCTTCGATCTTGCTGCGCGGCACCTTGCCGACCAGGCCGAGGTCCCACGCAAGATGGGCTTCGAGAGGGTCAAGCTGGGCGAAGCCGGGTAGGCGTTCGAGCCGCGCAGCGACCTGCAGCGAGCCGAGATGTTCCAGTTCGCGGATGATGCGCAGCGGATCATTGCCGCTCATGAACAGTGAGGGCGCGGGGGTGAAGCCGATCTGCCAGGCTTCGGGGGTATCGTCCACCGGTGCTGCGGCGGCAGCCGCGGCCGGGGCGCTGGCTGCCGGCTGGCCGGACAGCACTGCCTCCAGCCGCGCCTTCACCGCGGCGACGGCCGCCGGATCGGCCGCCTGGCCGTGCTCGGCCTCGCGCAGCAGGGCGCGCAGCACATCCACGGACGACAGCATCGCATCGACCGCGTGGCCTTCCAGCGCGCGCTTGCCGGCGCGCAGCTCGTCCAGCAGCGTTTCCAGTACGTGGGTGAGCGCGGCGATGGCATCGAAGCCGAACGTACCGGCACCGCCCTTGATGGAGTGGGCGGCGCGGAACACCGAGTTGATGATCTCCGCGTCCTGCTGCCCCGACTCCAGGGCCAGCAGGCCGGCCTCCATCGCGTCGAGGCCTTCGCGGCTCTCTTCGAAGAAGGTGGCGTGGAAGCGTTGCAGGTCCATGCTCATGCAGTGGTGATCCGGAAGCGAAGAAGGGGAACGGTGCGGGGCGATCAGCCCAGCACTTTCTGCACGGTGGCGACCAGCTGTTCCGGGTTGAACGGCTTGACCAGCCAGCCGGTGGCGCCGGCGGCCTTGCCTTCGGACTTCTTGTCGGCGGCGGACTCGGTGGTCAGCATCAGCAGCGGCGTGAACTTGTAGTCCGGCAGCTGGCGCAGCTCGCGGATCAGCGCAATGCCGTCCATGTTCGGCATGTTGACGTCGGTGACCACCGCGCTGAAGCGCTGTCCCTTCGCGCGGCCGAGCGCGACCGCGCCGTCTTCAGCTTCTTCGACGGCAAAACCGGCCGAGGTGAGGGCGAAGGACACCATCTGGCGCATCGACGCCGAATCGTCCACCACCAAGATACGTGCGCTCATGCAGCGTTCTCCACAGATTTCAGGTTGTCATGGGGTACGTCCAGGCCCAGGGCCTGGGTGACGCCCAGCAGGCGCGCGGCGTCACGGAAGGTTGCAGTGCAACCGTGGAAGCCGGTGTCCAGGCCCGCCTCGCGGCGTGCCTGCACGAATGCGCACAGCACCTGCACGGCGGCGGTGTGGACGCGGCCGACCTGGCTTGCATCCAGGGTCAGCTCGCCAACCTGCGCTACCAGCGGGGCGAGGCGGTTCTTGAGCTCGGTGCTGGTCTCGATGCCGAGATCCTCACCCAGTTCGACAGTACTCATCGTTGCTCCGGACAAACGGTTCCGTCATCCATATCGGCACCCGCCAGGGGTTCTTTAGGGGGCGGTGAGGCCCTGCGTGCCCGTTCCGACGGGCCCGGGCAACGCGTGGCCCCCGCCTCAGTTGAGCAGGCGGGTGGCGTCGAGCAGGATCATCGGCCGTTGGCTGACGCGGGCCACACCACGGAAGAGGTCGTTGGAGATCTGGCAGATGCGGGCGGTATCCGGTGGCTCGATCTGCGAATCAGTGAGATTGGCGACGTCTTCCACGGCCGAGACGCGCAGGCCGATGGTCTCGCCGTCTTCCTCCAGCACCACGATGCGGGTCTGTGCGTCGTCCTCGGCCGCCGCTGCGCCCAGGTGCAGCCCAAGGTCCATCACGGGCACCACCTGGCCGCGCAGGTTCATGATCCCCAGCATCGCCGGCGCAGTGCCGCGCAGCGGCAGCAGGGGTACCGGCAGTACCACCTCCTGCACTTTCAGCAGTTCCAGTGCATAGGCCTGGCTGCCACAGCGCATCCGCAGCCAGCGCGAGGTGCGCTCGTTCGCGCGGCGGTGCTGCGGATGCGGGCTGTTGGCGGGTCGATGGGCCTGCGCCTGCAGTTCCTGCCAGCTGGCAGGGCGGCTGGCGGCGGGTGCTTCGAGGGCGACACGCGGCGGTGCAGCCGCTACCGGCGGCACAGCGGCGGGTGCCGGGGGCACGATCCGCGCGGGCGGCACCGGATCCACCCCTTCGCCGCTGGCGGCGGCCTCGAAGGCAGCCTGCAGCGCGGGGCTGTCGGTGTGGGCCAGCAACGGGCTTTCCGCGCCGTCGGTCTCGTAGATCACCTCATCGGGCAGATCGTCCCAGGTCGGCTGGCGTTCGGCAGCGGCCGGTGCAGCGGACTGGCTGGCGGTCTCGAAGGCGGCCGCCAGAGCGGCGTCATCCATGGGCACCACGTCGCTGCTGCCGGTTTCGTAGATGACCTCTGCCGGCAGGTCGTCCCAGGTCGGCTCGCGTTCGGCGATCGCCGCCGGAAGCGCCGTGTTGCCTGCATCGGGGCTGGCCGCCACCGGGGCGATCGCTTCGCCCAGCAGCTCGTCCAGATAGTCGTCCAGCACGCCGGTGGTGTTCATGCGGCTTGCTCCAGCGCGCGCGCATCCTCGCCAAGGATCCAGTTCAGCGCGCGACGGTAGGCCGCGAGCCCGCGGCCGGGATAGTCCTCGCCGACGCTCGGCAGGGTCAGGCCGGCCGCGTTGCTGACCCGCGTGTCGATCGGAATCGCATCCTCCCAGACGCGTGCGCCGTGACGGTCCTGCATGCTGCGCAGTGATTCGTTGCCGGTGCGGGTGCGGCGGTCGAACAGGGTGGGCAGGATCGAGATCGGCAGCGGGCGCCGGCGCGAGCGCTCGACCATCTCACCGGTGCGCACCATGCCGTCCAGCCCGTGCAGTGCCAGCGGCTCGGCCTGCGTCGGAATGATCAGGCGGTCCGCTGCCGCGAGCGCATTGATCATCAGCAGGCCGAGTGTGGGCGCGCAGTCCAGCAGGATGTAGTCGTGCTGGCCCTGGTGCCGTGCCAGCGCGTTCTGCAGCGCCAGGCCAAGGCCCGGCTGGTTGGCGCTGCGGCGCTCCAGCGTGGCCAGTGCCGGCTGTGCACAGACGTAGTCCAGGCCGCTGAGGCTGCTGGTGTGGCAAAGGCTGGACAGCTCGGCCGGAGGTGCGCCGAACAGCTCAAGTACGCCGGTCGGTGGCGGGTCCACCGGCACGCCGAAGGCGCGGCTGAGCGAGGCGTGGGGATCAAGATCGATCAGCAGCACGCGATGGCCCTGCGTGGCCAGGTTGCGACCGAGGGCCAGGGTGGTCGTCGTCTTGCCGACTCCGCCCTTCTGGTTGGCGACTGCCCAGATGCGCATGGGTTTACTCCTTCATTGCCGGGGGAGCGGCGGCGCCGACACGGCTGCCAGCCGGCACCGGTGGCAACTGCACCGGTGCGATGGGGGACGGGGAGGGCACTGTGGCGGGTGTTGCCGCAGGCCCGGCGGACGGGTCGGCCGCGCCGTTGGCGGCGTTCAGGCGCTGGCCCAGCGGGTCGACCGAGTGCGAGGTGTCGGCCAGGATGATGACCATCACCCTCCGGTTGCGGTTGCGACCCTGCGCACTGTCGTTGTCCTCGCGCGGGCGGAACTGGCCGTAGCCGACCATGGCCAGACGCGAAGGCTGCAGGCCCTGGTCGGCGAACAGGTGGACCACGCTGGCGGCCCGCGCGGCCGACAGTTCCCAGTTGGAGGGGAAGGTGGCGGTGGCGATCGGCACGTTGTCGGTGTGGCCTTCCACCCGCACGCTGTTGGGTACGTCGCGCAGCACACCGGCCAGGCTGGACAGCGTCCCGCGCGCGTGCACGTCCAGCGCCGCCGAGCCGGTCGGGAACAGGATGTCGCTGTTGATCTCCACTTCGATCCACAGCTCGGTGCGGCGCACGCTGATCATGCCGCGCTCGATCAGCGGCGACAGCGCGGCGGTCAACCGGTCGGCGATGCTGCTGAGCTGGCGCTCGGCACGGGCGATCTGCTGCTGGTCGTGCACCGAGACCGGCATGCGCATCTGCGAGGCCATGGCCGGCAGCAGGGTAGGGTCGTGCGAGGGTGCCGGTGCGGACGGGCCGATCTTGGTGCCGGACTTGATCACCGAAGGACTGTCCCAGCCGCCCCCCTGCACCTGCTTGTTGCCGACCTGCACCGGATTGATGGTGCGCGGCGCGCCACCAAAGGCATCGGTGAGCGCATCGGCCATGATCCGGTACTTGCCTTCGTTGATCGAGGAGATCGCATACATCACCACGAAGAAGGCCAGCAGCAGCGTCATCAGATCGGCATAGGGGATCGCCCATGCTTCATGGTTGGCGTGCTCTTCGTGGTGTCTGCGGCGGGCCATGTCAGTGCAGGAAGCCGGACAGGTTGGTTTCGATGTTCCGCGGGTTCTCGCCCTGCGCGATCGAGATCAGGCCTTCGATGACCATCTCGCGGTCGCGGCTGTTGTGGGCGATCACCCCCTTCAGCTTGGCGGCGATCGGCAGGAACAGCAGGTTGGCCGACGCGATGCCGTAGATGGTGGCGGTGAAGGCGGCGGCGATGCCATGCCCCAGCTTGCTGGGGTCGGCCAGGTTCTTCATGACGGCGATCAGGCCCAGCACCGCACCGATGATGCCCAGCGTCGGCGCATAGATGCCCATGCCCTCGAAGACCTTGGCAGCGGCCTGGTCACGGTGTTCCTGGCTGCCCAGCTCGATCTCCAGCATGTGCCGGATCGATTCGGGCTCGACGCCATCGACCAGCAGCTGCAGGCCTTTGCGCAGGAACGGATCCTGCTGCGCTTCCACCTGCGCTTCCAGGCCCAGCAGGCCCTGGCGGCGGGCGATGTTGCTCCACTCGACGATCTGCTGGATCAGCTCGCGACGATCGCTGTGCGGCGGGCGCACGACCCAGCGCACGATCCGGAAGGCATGCCTGAATACGGCGGGTGCGGTGTGCAGCAGGATCGCGGCGATGGTGCCGACGATGACGATCACGAACGCCGCAGGCGACCACAGGGACGCCAGTCCGGCGCCCTTGAGGATGCTGCCGCCGACCAGCGAGGCCAGGGCGAGAAAGAGTCCGATGAGGCTGAGTCTATCCATGGGTCCGGTATCGGCGTGTGTGAATGGGACTTGAGACACCGGTCGATCGCGTACAGACGGTAGTCACAGTTTCTGGTTCGCCGGGCCATGCCCGGCGAGCGTCATCGCAGGCCATCCACGTCGAGGATGAGGGCCATCCGGCCATCACCGATCAGCGTCGCACCGGCGTAGCCGCGCAGGCCGCGCAGGGCCTTCGGCAATGGCTTGATGACCACTTCCTCGCGCCCACGGACTTGGTCCACGACCAGGCCGAAGCGCGCCTCGCCGGCCTGCAGCACCACGATGGTGAGCAGCGCCGAGGCGGCGGGCGTGACATCCAGCCACTGGCGCAGATCGACCAGCGGCAGGGTGTGCGAGCGACGATCCAGCACCGCCCGGCCATCGAACCAGCCCAGCGAGGTGCGCGGTGCATGCAGCACTTCCATCACGCGCGCCAGCGGCAGCGCATAGACGTCCTCGCCGGCCTGCACCAGCAGGGTTGGCAGGATCGCCAGGGTCAGCGGCACGCGGATCAGGAAACGGCTGCCCCGGCCCAGTTCCGACTGGATCTGGATCTGCCCACTGAGCTCGCGGATGCGCGACTGCACCACATCCATGCCGACGCCGCGGCCGGAGATGTCGGTCACCTGCTGCTTGGTGGAGAAGCCGGGCAGAAACACCAGGTGCAGACATTCCTCGCTGCTCAGCCGGGCCGCCGCCTCCGGGTCGATCAAGCCCTTTTCGCGTGCTTTCGCGCGCAGTTTTTCCGGATCGATGCCGGCGCCATCGTCCTGCACCTCGATGCTGACGTAGTCGCCTTCCTGCTGGGCCGACAGACGCACGTGGCCCATGCGTGGCTTGCCCTGTGCTTCGCGCAGATCGGGCATCTCCACACCATGGTCGATGGCGTTGCGGACCAGGTGCACCAGCGGGTCGGCCAGGGCCTCGACCAGGTTGCGGTCAAGCTCGGTTTCGGCGCCGACCAGCTCCAGGTCCACTTCCTTCTTCAGCGAGCGGGCAACATCGCGGGCGACCTTGGGGAAGCGCGAGAACACCTTGCCGACCGGTTGCATGCGCGTGCGCATCACTGCCGACTGCAGGCGCGCGGTGGCGATGTCCAGGGTCGACACGGCGCGGTCCAGTTCCTCGTCGCGCAGGCGCGCACGCAGGGTCTTGAGACGGTTGCGCGACAGCACCAGCTCGCCGATCAGGTTGACGATCGCATCCAGCCGCTTGGTATCCACGCGCACGGTGTGCTCCGCCTCGGCCACCGGCTTGTTGGCCGCGGGCTTGGCAGCGGCGGCCGCGGGGCGCGGTGCGGGCAGTGCAGGCGCAGGCGGAGCAGCCACGGGTTTCGCGCCCGGGGCGGCGCCGCCGTGCAGCTGGTCCAGCAGGGCTTCGAACTCATCCTCGCTGATCAGGCCATCGTCGGCCTTGGTAGGCGTCGCCACCGCGGTGGGGGCGTTGCTGCCGTGCAGCTGATCGAGCAGGGCCTCGAACTCGTCGTCGGTGATCAGGTCACCGGCAGCGGGCGCGGCCGCTGCGGGAGCGGCGGCGGCCGGCGCAGCAGCGCCGTGCACGTCGAACTGGGCGATCAGGTCCGGCGGGGCATAGCCGGGTTCGTTGCCGGAAGACACGGCATCCAGCATCGATTGCAGGTAGTCCAGTGATTGCTGTGCGGCATCGAAGTGATGCGGCTGCAGCACCGCCTGGCCAGCGCGGACGGCGCCCAGTGCCTCTTCGGCGGCATGGCACAGCTCGACCATGGCGGTGATGCCGAGGAAGCCGGCGCCGCCCTTGAGCGTGTGATAGCCACGGAACACGGCGTTGAGCTGGTCGGCGTCCTGCGGCGCCTGTTCCAGCGACACCAGCTGTTCGCCGAGGCGATCCAGGATTTCCTGTGCCTCGATGATGAAATCGGCGGTGATGTCGTCGGATACCGCGCTCATGCTTACAGTCCCAGGTCCGACAACAGGTCGTCGGCGTCGTTCTGAGAGACCGCGTGGCGGTCCAGTCCCTTCAGTGCCGGTCCGGCCAGCGCCGGATCGGTGCGATGCTGCTCCGGTGGCAGGCCCAGCGCGCCAAAGCCTTCGTGCACGCGGCGGACGATGCCGACCACGCGACGGATGATCTGTCCGGTCAGGTCCTGATAGCTCTGGGTCAGGGCAATCTCGGTCAGGTTGTGGCGGATGCGTTCCAGCTGCGCATCCTGCCCCGGCTGCAGGCCTTCGGCGCGCAGCTGTTCGGTGAGGCTGCGGCACTCTTCGGCCAGGTCCAGGGTGCGGTGCGTGGCCTGTTCGGTCATCGCCACCACATGGTCCAGGCGCGCGCAGGCGTCGTCCAGCTCGCCCGCCTCGCTGGGGACGGTCGGCAGTTCGCCCAGGGCCTGGCCCAGTTCGCGGGCCAGCCGTGACAGGCCGCTCATCATCGGCTGCGTGCGTGCGGCCACCAGGGCGTCGATGCGCTGGCGCCAGGCGCTCTCGTCGCCGGATTCGAGCGCGTCGAGGGCTTCCTGCAGGCGCAGGGCGAGAGCGTTCTTGTCGACCGTGGCGTCCATCAGGCGCTGGCCGCCAGGCGTTCGAAGATCTTGCCCAGTTTCTCTTCCAGCGTCTGCGCGGTGAACGGCTTGATGATGTAGCCGTTCACGCCGCTCTGCGCCGCTTCGATGATCTGCTCGCGCTTGGCCTCGGCGGTGACCATCAGCACCGGCAGGGTCTTGAGCTTGGCATCGGCGCGGATCGCCTTGAGCAGTTCGATACCGGTCATCACCGGCATGTTCCAGTCGGTGACCACGAAGTCGAACGGCTGGCTCTGCAGCATCGACAGTGCGGCATGCCCGTCCTCGGCTTCGGCGGTGTTGGTGAAGCCCAGATCGCCCAGCAGATTCTTGACGATGCGACGCATGGTCGAGAAGTCGTCGACGATCAGGATGCGCATGTTCTTGTTCAAAGCGGAGTTCCTTTGTTGTTCAGTCGCCCGCGGTGGCCGTGGCCGCCGCAGGCATGTTCATTCTTCAAGCCCGGCATCCGCAGCCTCGAAGATCTTCAGCCGGCCGCGCAGGCGCAGCACGGCCTGGCCGTGGATCTGGCAGACGCGCGATTCGCTCACGCCGAGCACCGCGCCGATCTCCTTCAGGTTCAGCTCCTGCTCGTAGTACAGCGAGAGCACCAGCTGTTCGCGTTCGGGCAGATGGCCGATGGCCTTGCCCAGTTCGCGGCCGAATTCGCCACGTTCCAGGACCTGCTGCGGTGTGGGTCCGCCCTGGGCGACGGTGTCCAGCTCGCCCTGGTCTTCGATGCGCGACTCCAGGCTCAGCACCTGGCCGCGCGAGGCGTCCTCCATCAGCCGTAGGTATTCGGGCAGTGGCATGTCCATGGCCGCCGCCACCTCGGTGGCACTGGCTGCACGGCCCGTGGTCTGCTCCAGGCGGCGGATGGTGGCGGCCGCATCGCGGGCGCGCCGATGCACCGAGCGCGGTACCCAGTCGCCACGGCGGATCTCGTCGATCATCGAGCCGCGGATGCGGATCGAGGCATAGGTCTCGAACGAGGCACCCTGGTCGGCGTCGTAGCTGCGCGAGGCTTCGATCAGGCCCATCATGCCGGCCTGGATCAGGTCGTCCACTTCGACGCTGGCCGGCAGGCGTGCGGCCAGGTGATGGGCGATGCGCCGCACCAGGTCCGAGTGCTGGGCGATGACCTCGGTCGCCGCCGAGCGCTGGACTTCCCTGTACTGGGCCGCGCCTTTCATGCTGCCACCCCGCGTTGCTTGAGGATGCGCTCGAGGAAGAATTCAACGCCACCGCGTGGCTCGGTGGGGGCCTGCCAGCGGGCGGTGCGACGGGCGATCTCGGTGATCGCCAGCGCCGCCGGGCTTGATGGATAGGCCTTCACCACCGGCTGCTGGCGCTGCACCGACAGGCGCAGCCAGTCATCCTGCGGCACGCAGCCCAGGTAGTTCAGCGAGACATCGGCAAGGAACTTCTCGCAGACCCGGGTCAGCTTTTCATACAGCACGCGGCCCTCGTTGGGGTCGCGCACCATGTTGGCCACCACCTGGATGCGGTCCACGCCGCGCTCGCGCGACAGCACCTTGATCAGTGCGTAGGCGTCGGTGATCGAGGCCGGCTCGTCGCAGACCACGACAACGGTGTCCTGTGCGGCCTGGCAGAAGGTCAGTACGCCATCGGTGATGCCGGCGGCGGTGTCCACCACCATGATGTCCAGCTCGCGTTCCAGTTCGGAGAACACGTTCACCAGGCCGATGTGCTCGGCCGGGGCCAGCTCGGCCATGTGCCGCCGACCGGACGCGGCCGGCACCACCAGCACGCCGTTCGGACCTTCGACGATCACGTCTTCCAGCGAGCAGCGGCCGGCGACCAGATCCGCCAGGGTGTGGGTGGGATTCAGCCCCAGGATCACGTCGATGTTGGCCAGGCCCAGGTCGGCGTCGAGCAGCAGCGTGCGCTTGCCCATGCCGGCCAGCGCCACGGCCAGGTTGGCCGAGACGTTGGTCTTGCCGACGCCGCCCTTGCCGCCGGTCACGGCGATGGTGCGCACAGGGCCGAGCGGCTCGCTGCGGGTGGCCGACAGCGGGAAGGTCTTGGTCAGCTTGGCGTACTCACGCGACGGCATGGTTCAACTCCGGGTTGCAGGGCATATCGGCCGCTCGGCGCAAATCTTCAAGGCGAAGTACAAGATTGGCCGCACTGGCCCGGTGCAGGTCGTCCGGAACGTCCTGGCCATCGGTCACCCAGGTGATCGGCAGCGCGTGGTCCACCGCGACCGACAGGGCGTTGCCGAAGCGGCCGGTCTCATCCAGCTTGCTCAGCACCAGGCCCTGCAGGTTGGCCGCGCCGAAGCGGCGCACCACCTCGTCCATGTCGCCGAAGCTGGTATTGGCCGGCAACACCAGCAGGGTGCGGACCTGGCGGGCGGCACGCAGCCACTGCAGCTGGGCGGCCAGGGCGCGGTCGCGCGGGCCCAGGCCGGCGGTATCGATCAGCACCAGCTTGTAGTCCTTCAGGCGCTCCAGCAGCTGGTCCAGGTCGGTACCGCTGTTGGCTTCATGCACCGCGATGCCGAGCTGGCGGCCATAGCCGTACAGCTGCTCGCGGGCACCGATGCGCAGTGTGTCGGTGGTGACCAGGGCCACATCGCGCGGCGCGTGCTTCTCGGCGAAGCGCGAGGCGAGCTTGGCGATGGTGGTGGTCTTGCCGGCCCCGGTCGGACCGACCAGAGCGATCACGCCGCCTTCTTCCAGCGGATCGACCGGCGCGATCGGCAGCCTGCGCGAGATCAGGCCCAGCATCAGCCCGCGGCCCCGGTGGGCTTCGGTTTCCAGCGGTATCTGCATGGCCACATCGCGGGCCAGCCCGGCATCGAATCCGTACTCGTCCATCAGGTCCAGGGCGGTCGCCCGCACCGGGCAGCCGCGCAGGCGCTCGTCGGTGAAGCGGTTCATCTCGCGCTCGATGACCTGGCGCATGCCGGCCACTTCGTGGCGCAGCTGGCGGATCTCGGCATCGTCCTGTGCAACCACCGTCAGTACCGGCGCCGGGGCAAGGAGCGGCGCCGGGGCCGGCGCGGTCTCCGCTTCAGCGGCAGCGGCAGGGGCTGGCGTGGTCTCGGCAACGTCCTGCGCGTACGGCGGTTCGGGGTGCACGGCCTCGGCTTGCGCCGTGGCCGCAGCGGTGATCGGCAGCGGCGGCGGCAGCACTGCCGGCGCGGGGGATTCGTGATGCTCGTCCTGCGGCGGGTCGATCAGGAAACGGGCGCGGTTGGCGGGCGCCGGTGCGGGAGCCAAGACGGCGCTCGCGAACGGCGCGAAGATCTGCTCCGGCAGTGCCGGATCGTTGACGGTGGCACGCGCCAGGGTGGCAGCGAAGCCGGAACTGCCGCGGGTGGGCACGATCTCGTCCGCACTGTCCAGCGTGCGGCCGGTGGCACCGACGGCCGCGCGGGCGAGGGCGGCCACGGCCGATGTGGTGGCCGTCACCGGCTGCTGGGCCGGTGTCGCGGAGCGGCGACGGGTGACCGCGGCGATCACTGCATCCGCGGCGGTGCGCGGTTTCGGCGGCGGCGGAGCTACGTCGCGCCGCGAGGCTTCCAGCGCGCGTTGCACCGCGCTCTCGTCATAGTTGGCTGCGGCGACGATCTCGACGCCTTCCTCGATCCGGCGGTTGGACAGGATCACAGCATCGGGACCATGTTCCTTGCGCACCAGGTTCATGGCCGAGCGCATGTCGGCGGCGACGAATCGTTTGATTTTCATGCTGTGGTCACGGGACGGGGACGGCGGGGTGGGGGTGGGAGAACGCGGGTGGTCGGTGGTCTGCACGGAACGGGTTCCCCTTGGCATCTGTCTGTTGCGGTGGTTCGAAGGTGGTGTCTGTTTTCTGACGCATCGGTGGGCGGCGTCAGCTGATCGTTCCGACCAGCTTCAGGCGCTTGTCCTCCGGCACTTCGCTGTACGCCAGTACCGACAGCGACGGAACGCTGTGACGGACCAGGCGTGCCAACGCGGCACGTACCGGGCCGGGAACCAGCACGACCGCGGGCTCGTTGCGGGCTTCCTGCTTGCTGACACATTCGGCCAGACTCTGATGCAGTCGCTCGGCAAGCCCGGGTTCCAGCGCGGCGCCGTTGCCCTGCGTGGACTCCTGCAAGACACGTTCCAATTGCGGGTTGAGGGTGAACACCGGCAGCTCCGCCGACATTCCGGCGATCTCCTGCACGATGAAGCGGCCGAGCGCGGTGCGCACTGCGGCGGTGAGCGTGGCCGGGTCCTGGCTGGACGGCGCGTGCTCCACCAGTGCTTCGGCGATCTTGCGCAGCTGGCGGATCGGAATGCGTTCCACCAGCAGGTTCTGCAGCACCCGCACCACGGCCGACAACGGCAGCGCCTTGGGCGTCAGATCTTCGACGAGCTTGGGTGCGCTCTTGGCGAGGTTGGCCAGCAGGTGCTGCACCTCTTCGTGGCCCAGCAGCTCCGGCGCATGCTCGCGGATCAGGTGGGAAAGATGGGTGGCGACCACGGTGGCCGGGTCGACCACGGTGTAGCCCATGGTTTCGGCCTGGGCGCGCTGGTGCGGCTGGATCCAGGTAGCGTCCAGGCCGAAGGCGGGATCCTTGCCGGCGATGCCGTCCAGCGGGCCGAGCGCACTGCCGGGGTCCAGCGCCAGTTCGCGGTCGGGATGGATCTCGGCGGTTGCCACCGGCACGCCATGCACCAGCACGCGGTAGCCGTTGGCCGGCAGTTCCAGGTTGTCGCGGATGTGCACGGATGGAATCAGGAATCCCACGTCCTGGGTCAGCTTGCGCCGCACGCCCTTGATGCGTGCCATGAGTTCGCCGCCCTGATTGCTGTCCACCAGCGGAATCAGCCGGTAACCGACCTCCAGCCCCAGCGGGTCGACCGGGCGCAGTTCGTCCCAGCTCAGTTCTGCGGTGGGGGCCGGCGCCGCCGGTCGGCCCAGCGCACTGACCGCGCCGGGGTCGCTGCCGGCAGCGTCGCTCGGGGCCGGGGCCTGTCCCTTCCGGTACAGCTTCCAGGCGATGAAGCCGAGAATGGAGGCAAGCGTCAGGAAAGCGACGTTGGGCATGCCGGGCACCAGGCCGACCAGGCCGATGATGCCGGCCGTGATGGCCAGGGCACGGTACTGGCCGAACACCTGGCCGGTCATCGCCTGTGCCATGTCCTGCGAGCGCGAGGCACGGGTGACCAGCATCGCCACTGCGCTGGAAACCAGCAGGGCCGGCAGCTGCGCCACCAGACCGTCACCGATGGACAGCAGGGTGTAGGTCGCAGCGGCATCGCCGAACGGCATGCCATGCTGCAGCACGCCCACGGCGAGGCCACCGAGCATGTTGATGAACAGGATCAGGATGCCGGCAATCGCATCACCCCGGATGAACTTGCTGGCGCCGTCCATCGCGCCATAGAAGTCGGCTTCCTCGCGGACCTCCTCGCGGCGCAGCTTGGCTTCTTCGCGCGTCAGCAGGCCGGCGTTGAGATCGGCATCGATGGCCATCTGCTTGCCGGGCATGGCGTCGAGGATGAAGCGCGCGGTCACTTCCGAGACACGGCCGGCGCCCTTGGTGATGACCACGAAGTTGATGATGGTCAGGATGGCGAACACCACGATGCCGACCGCATAGTTGCCGCCGATCACGAATTCACCGAACGCCGCGATGACCTTGCCAGCCGCGTCGTGGCCATTCTGGCCATTGAGCAGGATGACGCGGGTGGAGGCCACGTTCAGTGCCAGCCGCAGCATGGTGGTGACCAGCAGCACGATCGGGAAGATGGTGAAATCCAGCGGGCGCTTCACGTACACCACCGCCAACAGCACCATCAGCGAGATGGCGATGTTGAAGGTGAACAGCGCATCGAGCACGGGCGCCGCCAGCGGCACCACCACCATCGCCAGCAGCGCCAGCACGATCAGCGGTGCGCCGAGGCCTTGGCGGATCATCTCCAGCAGCCGGCGGGTGTTGAATCCGGACGAGGCCTGCGCGCTCATGCCCGGCCTCCCTTGCCGAATTCATCCACCTCGATGTGCGGGGCGCCCGGCATCGGGCCGGTGCGCCAGGCGCGCAGCTGGTAGACGTAGGACAGGACCTGGGCCACGGCCGAATACAGTCTCACGGGGATTTCCTTTCCGAGTTGGCCTTCCCGATACAAGGCGCGTGCCAAAGGCGGGGCGGAGACGATGGCGACCTTGTTGCCATCGGCGACTTCACGGATGCGCAGGGCGGTCTCGTCCACGCCCAGCGCCACCACGGTGGGCGCGTTCATGGCGCCGCCCTCGTACTTCAGAGCCACGGCGTAGTGGGTCGGGTTGACCACCACCACGTCTGCGGTGGGCACCGCTTCCATCATCCGGCGGTTGGCCATCTGCTGCTGGAGCTGGCGGATGCGGCCCTTCACCTCCGGGCTGCCTTCGCTTTCCTTCATTTCCCGCCGCAGTTCCTCGCGGGTCATCTTCAGCTTGCGCATCCAGTTCCAGCGCTGGTACGGCGCGTCGATCGCCGCCAGCACCAGCATTGCCCCGGCGGTGGCCAGCAGCAGTCGCAGGGTGAAGCCCAGGCCATCGGTGATGGCGGTTTCCAGTGGGTGGTGGATCAACCCGCGCAGGGTGTCGAAGCCGCTCCACACCACCAGTCCGGCGGCGACGCCCACGAACGCCACGCGCAGCAGTGACTTGGTGAATTCAGCGATGGCTTCCGGCCCGTACAGACGTTTGAGGCCGGTCAGCGGGTTCAGCCGATTGATGTCGGGCATCATCGCTTTGGCCGACCAGCGCAATCCGCCCATCACCAGCGGGGCGACGAAGCTGGCCAGCAGGCAGACCAGCACCAGCGGGGTGATCACCAGCATGAACTGCAGCAGCAGGTCGCCAAAGTGGCCGAACAGTTCCTTCGGGTTCTGCCGCAGCCCCTGCTCGGGACTCAACGCCTGTTTCATCCATTGCGTGGCACCACGGCCGATCGAGCCGCCCATGGCCATCACCGCCAGCACGCCGCCACCGAACACCGCGGCGGTCCCCAGTTCGCGGGAACGCGGCAGGTTGCCCTGTTCCCGGGCCTCGCGCAGGCGTTTTTCGGTGGGTTGTTCGGTCTTTTCGCCGGCGGATTCGTTCTCGGACATCACGGGCACTGCGGCAGGGGATGCCGGGCTGCCTGCAAGAACTGTTCCGCGGCGCGTGGTTCACCGCCGGGGCAACGCCCGACGCTAGCCGGGCAGGGCCGGCCGCAGCGGGATGCTCAGCGTGCTGTCGCTGTGCCAGTCCACCTGCAGGGGCTCACCGGCATCGGCGGCTGACTCGTCGCTGACATCGCGTCCGGTGCCGTGGTTCACCTGGTGCATGGCGTCCTTGAGCACGTCCACCTTCACCAGCAGCCGGCTGCCCGCGCCCACACGGCGGGCGACCATGCGGGTGCGATCGAAGGGCAGGTCGGTCCATCGCCCCGGCACCAGCAGCTGCCGCGTGGTCGGGTCGCGTACGTGGCTGGCCCGGCCGACGTAGTAGGACAGCTGCATCCGGCGCCCATCGGGCAGCAGCTCGTACAGGGTGACCGTGAAGTCCATGTCGCGCTTGTTGATGCGGACCTTCAGATCGCCCGAGAAGCGTCCGATCAGGTCCATCGGTGCTGGGAAGGGCTCGGAGAGGAAGGTCAGTGCCGTGTCCGGCTCGTCCCCGGCGGCCACGATCGGGAACGGATAGTAGCCATGCCGGACCTCCGTGCGGTCAGCGAGGTCCACCGTCTGCCGCAGTGTTCCCGGCGTTGGCCGCTGTTCCTGCAACGGGTGATGGTCGCCCTCAGCGGCTGCCGACAGGTAGTACGTGCGGTGGCCGCCCGCAGCGGCATCAAGGGTGGCTGCATGCCCCCAGGTGTTGCTGCCCATCAGCTGGAAGTTGACCTGGTCGGCCAGAAGCGCCGGGCGCGGGGCACCGCGAAGTACGTGGTCCAGCCACTGGAAGGTCAGCGCAGGCGTATCGAACTGCGCGACCGGGTCCACCGTGTAGCCGCGCAGCTGCATCGGCTTGCTGGCGGCCTGGGCACCGCCGTGGTCATACGGCCCGATCAGCAGGACATGATCGGCGTCCGGCCGGTAGCGCATGTGATCGGTGAAGTACTGCAACGCGGAAATCTGGCCGTCGTCGTAGTAGCCGGTAATGGTCAGCACCGGAATGCGGATGTCCCTGAAGTCTTCGGCGTACGGCACCATGGCCTGCCAGTAACCATCATAGGCCGGGTGGGCGAGCCAGCGCTGCAGCCAGGGATTGGGGGTGCCATCGATCTGGTCGATCTGCCGGTACGGCCGGCCGGAGGCATACCAGCGGCCGGGCAGCTGTGACCACCGGTCCTGCTGCCCATAGGTGTCGGTATCCAGCATCGGGCCATTGGCCACGTAGAAGGCCCAGCCGTAGTTGGCGCTGAGGAATACGTTGTTCTCCATCGGCAGGCCCTGGCCCGGAATGGCAGCCACGTAGGGCACGATGGTCTTCAGTGCCGGATGGTGATGGCGCGCTGCCGCCCATGCGGTGAATCCTTCATAGCTGCCGCCATACATGGCGACCCGACCGTCGCTCCAGGGCTGGCGGCTGACCCAGTCGATCGCGGCATTGGCGTCCACCCCGTCGTGTTCGTAGGGGGCGATGGTGCCGGTACCCTGACCTTTTCCGCGTGCGTCGACCACGATGCCGGCGTAGCCGTGGGCTGCGGCCAGCAGCATCTTCAGACGGTTCTTGGGTGGGTCGGTGTAGATGGTGAACAGCATGGCCGTCGGCAGCGGCGCGGACGCGCTGCGGGGCCGTGCCAGCTGTGCGGACAGCACCACCCCTTCGGCCACGGGGATACGCAATCCGCTGTCGATCACGAAGCGGCGTTGCTGTTCTGCGTCAAGCAGTGCAGGGGCGAGTGCCGCAGCCAGGGTCTGCGCGCGCAACACAGCCTGCAGACGCACCAGCTCCAGCGCGGCTGACTGCGGCACGGTGGCGGCATCGGCCTGTGCCGCAAGCGCCTGCGTCAGCTGCGCCTGTACCGCAGCGGGAGGCAAGGCAAGCGCTGCATCGGCCTGCACGGCGGCAACATCATCCAGGCCAGCAAAGGCCGAATGGAAGGCGCGCGAATACGCTTCCGCATCCCGCGCGCCAGTGCTTGCCAGCAGCATCGGCATCCAGCGCTGGGCCGCCGCGCCATCGCCGGCAGCGGCCAGCGTCGCGCGCAGCTTCTCGATCATGGCGCGTGCCTCGGCGTAGCGACCCGTGGCCAGCAGCGCATGGCAGCGCTGTGCATCGGTCAGCGTTGCCGACTGCAACACCTCCGTACCCAGCGCCTGCAGTGCCGTATCCACCTGTGCTGGCGGCGCATCGCGGGGCAGCGACCACCGCAGATCGCTGGCGGCCACGCGGGTGCAGGTGAGCGCCAGCAGCAGGCCAGCAAGAAGAGCGCGTAAGGTCACGGGGTGTTCCTTGCAATGGCGGGCGCGTGGCCATCATACGGTGGGTGGCCGCCCGCCGCGGAGAGTCCGACGTTACCCCGGCGGGGCCGGTGGGGGCGGGGTCTGCGCCAGCTCCACCCGTGGCCGCGGCAGGTCGTGCAGTTGCATGAAACGGCCCGCATCGACCGGGCGGCCGAGCAGGTAGCCCTGCAGGTAATCGCACCCCAGCCGCTCAAGGTAGGCACGCTGGGCAGCCGTTTCCACGCCCTCGGCAACAATGTCCATGTCCAGTGCATGGCCCAGCGCCACGATCGCCGATACGATCACCACGTCCTCCGCGCTGTGTTCGAGATCGCGCACGAAGGCGTGGTCGATCTTGATCTTGGTGGCCGGCAGGCGCTTGAGGTACAGAAGACTGGAGTAGCCGGTGCCGAAATCGTCGATGGAGATGCCGACCCCCAGCACCGACAACGCCTGCAGCAGCCGCAAACTGGTGTCGGTGTCGCGCATCACGGTGCTTTCGGTGATCTCCAGCACCAGGTTGCGCGGCGTCATGCGATGCCGCTCGATCACGTCGCGCACATCGCGCAGCAGGTGCGGCGAGCTGAACTGGACCGGCGACAGGTTGACCGATATCGACCAGCCCTCGTGGCCGGCGTCGTGCCAGTGCCGCAGTTGCAGGCACGCCTGGTCCAGCGCCCAGCGGCCGATCTCGTTGATCGCGCCGCTGCGCTCGGCCAGGCGGATGAAGCGATCCGGTGGAATCAGGCCCTGTTCCGGATGACGCCAGCGGATCAGCGCCTCGGCGCCGGCGACCTTCTGGGTGGCCACGCGGATCTTCGGCTGGTAGTGCAGGAACAGCTGTTCGCTGCCGATCGCCCGGCGCAGGTCGGCCAGCAGGCGGAACTGCTGTTCGGCGCTGTCGTTCATCCAATCCGCAAACAGGACAAAGGAGTTTCGGCCGGATTCCTTGGCCTGGTACATCGCAGCGTCGGCGAAGGCCATCAGCTGGCGTTCGCTGGCGGCGTGGTCGGGGCAGATGGCGATGCCGATGCTGGCAGTCACCTGCAGTTCGTTGTCGGGCAGCAGCGGGCCGCTTCCCACCGCCTGCAGGATGCGCCGGGCCAGGGTCGGTAGATCCTCGTCATGGTCGATGCGCACCACCAGCACGAACTCGTCGCCGCCCAGCCGCGCCAGCAGGTCGTTCGGCCGCAGCAGCTGGCGGGTGCGCTCGGCGACGGCCACCAGCAGGGCATCGCCGGCCTGGTGGCCATAGGCATCGTTGACCTGCTTGAAGCCATCCAGGTCCATGAACATCACCGCGAAGCGGCTGCCGCCCTGTTCGGCTTCGGCCAGTGACTGCACGATGCGCCGTTGCAGCAGCAGCCGGTTCGGAAGGCGGGTCAAGGGGTCGTGCAGCGCGGCCTGGGTCAATTCCTCCTGCGCATCCGTCAGCGAGGTGCTCAGCATCGCGTTGCGAAGGCGCAGCAGCTGCGCTTCCACCCGCTGGTCCAGCCAGGACACCACCAGCACCACCGCCAGGATCGCGACGGTCAGCACCACCACCAGCATCGCCAGCCAGGTGCTCTGCAGGCCATCGCCCACCGCAGCGCCGCAGATGCTGCCCTGTGGAAAGCGTGCGGCGGCCATGCCGGTGTAGTGCATGCCCACGATGGCCAGACCGAGCAGGCCGGCGGCGGCCAGCCGGTCACCGACCCGGGTGCGCTGCGCGCGCAGGCGGAAGGCGACGTAGAGGGCGGTCCAGGATGCAGCGACCGCAACCAGCAGCGACAGCAGCAGCCAGCCCGTGTGGTAGTCGATGCCGGGTTGCATGCGCATCGCGGCCATGCCGACGTAATGCATGCCGGCAATGCCGGTGCCCATCAGCAAGGCGCCCCCTGCCAGGCGGGGATGTGGCAGGGTGGGCAGCGAGACCAGCCAGAGCGCGAACACCGACGAGGCGATGGCCAGGGCGAGCGACAGCAGGGTGATCGGCAGGTCGTAGCCCAGCGGAATGGGCAGGTCGAAGGCCAGCATGCCGATGAAGTGCATCGACCAGATGCCCAGGCCCATCGCGAAGCCGCCACCGAGCCGCCACCACCAGGTCGCGCCCCTGCCGGGTGCAGTGACCGTGCGTCCGGCCATCGCCAATGCCGTGTAGGAAGCCATCACGGCCACCAACAGCGAGACTGCCACCAGCCATGCGTTGTACGTGCCTACCAGCATTCGTCAGTCTCCCGGACCTGCCTGTCGACGGAAACTACGGTGGGGCATGCATGTGGCAGGCAGCCAGAAGCGGCCGCCAGGTGCGGCATCCCCCCGGTTGCCGCGTATTCACTCTAACGCGCGTCCCCGGGGGGACGGCAAGCAGCAAAGCGTGATGGAAGCGTCAGTGTGTGACCGCGTCCGCAGCCTGGAACGCCGCATCGAACAGTCGTTGCACCGGGGGCCCCATTTCGCCGGCCAGCAGGACCAGCAGGAACAGGCCCAGCAGCAGCGACACCGGCAGGCCGAGCTGGATCGGATTGAGCGCAGGTGCCGCACGGGCGAGCACGCCGAACGCCAGGTTCACCGCCAGCATCGCCACCGTCAACGGAATGGCCAGCGTCAACGCACCGCGCAGCACGGTCAGCAGGAACGTCGGGGCGATGCTGAAGAACGCGTGCGGATCGGGCAGCGGCGCACCGATCGGCAGTGCCCGGTAGCTGTCCACGACCAGCGAGATCAGCGCGAGGTGGCCGTTCGCGGTGAAGAACAGCAGGCCGAACAACAGGTAGAACCACTGCCCGATCACGCCGGAGGTGCCGCCGCGCAGGGGGTCGCTCATCTGCGCGAACGCCAGGCCGGTGCCCTGTGCCACCAGTTCGCCGGCCATCGCGCCAGCTTCGAACACCAGCCGCAGCAGGAAGCCGATGGCCACGCCGATGGCCAGCTCACGGGCGATGGTCAGCACGGTGGCCGCATCGAAGCCGGTCCACTCCGGCACGGGCGGCAGCAGCGGGGCGAGCGCGATGGCGAGGGTACCGGCCAGTACCACGCGGATCCGCGCCGGCACCGCACGGGTGCCGACCATGGGCATGGCCATGGCTACCGCGCCGATGCGCAGCATCGTCCACAGCACGGTGCCGATCATGCCGAAGGCCTGCAGGCCGTCGGCAGCCATCTGGGTGGCGGCATCCATCGCGGTGCGCGTCCTAGCCGATCAGGTGCGGAATGCGCTGGAACAGCAGCGTGGTGTATTCGACCAGATGGCCGATCAGCAGGCTGCCCAGGGCGAACAGCACGGCGGTCAACGCTGCCGCCTTGGCGACGAAGGCGATGGTGGGCTCATTGAGCTGGGTCGCGGCCTGCACGACACCGACCACCACACCTACCACCAGTACGGTCAGCAGCAGCGGGCCAGCCACCCACAGTACGGCAATCAGGCCGCCACGCAGTTCGGTCAGGGCAAGTTCGGGAGACATCGTCTTTCCATCGGTAGCGCCGGGTCCTGCCCGGCGGTGGTCAATGCGGCCGACGGCAATGGCTGGCGGCCCCTGCAATCACGCCGGTCCGGGTCACGCCGGATTGAAGCTGGCCGCCAGCGTTCCCACCGTCAGCACCCAGCCGTCGACGAGCACGAACAGCAGGATCTTGAAGGGTGCCGAGACCAGCATCGGCGACAGCATCATCATGCCCATCGACATCAGCACGCTGGCCACGACCAGATCGATGATCACGAACGGGATGAAGATCAGGAAACCGATCTCGAAGGCGGTCTTCAGTTCGCTGGTCACGAACGAGGCGACCAGGACCGGGAACGGGATCGCATCCGGGCTGGCGTAGGTGCCGTGCCCGGCGATGCCGGCGAAGGTCATCAGGTCGGTCTCGCGGATCTGCGCCAGCATGAAGCCGCGCAGCGGCTGGGTGGTCAGTGTCCACGCGGTCTGGAAGTCGATCTGGCCGTTGAGGTAGGGCGCCATTCCACTGCTCCACGCCTTGTCCCAGGTCGGCATCATCACCATCGCGGTGAGGAACAGGGCCAGGCCCAGCAGCACCTGGTTGGACGGGGTCTGGCCGGTGCCCAGTGCCTGCCGCAGCAGGCCCAGCACGATGATGATGCGGGTGAACGAGGTCAGCACCAGCAGCATCGACGGGATCAGGGTGATCGCCGTCATCAGCAGCAGTGTCTGCAGCGGCAGGCTGACCGGCTGGCCACCGATCCTGCCCACGTTGACATCCGGCAGTGGCGTGGTCGGAGCAGCGCCCGGCGCGGCAAAGGCGAGCGCGGGCAGCAGGCACAGGGCAATCAGCAGCAGCCACGCGATCAGGGTAGCTGGACGGGTACGGATGACACGCATGTCAGGGGTCCTTGCGCAGCCGCTGCTGCAGCAGCTGGGCGAAATTCGGAAGGTTCTTCAGGTCCGGCACGCGCACCGGCGCGGGCGGCGGCAGCGGTTCGGAAAGGGTGTGCAGGGCGTTGATGCTGCCGGCGGTGACGCCCAGCAGCAGTTGTTGGCCGTTGACCTCCACCACCACGACGCGTTCCTTGGCGCCGACGCTGAGGCTGGCCACCAGCTTCATGCCGTCGGCCGGGCGGAAGCCGCTGCCGGGCAGGCGCTTGAGCAGCCAGCCCAGGCCGACCACCAGGGCCAGCACGGCCAGCAGCGCCAGCACCGCGCCGAACAGGCCCGGTGCCGAGGCCGCGTGCTGGCCGACCGGGGCGGCGGCCTTGCCGACGCCCAGCAGGGTGGACGCCAGCAGGCTCAACGCAGTCTCCGGATGCGTTCGCTCGGGCTGACCACATCGGTCAGGCGCACGCCGAAGCGGTCATTGATCACCACGACCTCGCCGTGCGCGATCAGGGTGCCGTTGACGAATACGTCGAGCGATTCACCGGCGCCACGCTCCAGCTCCACCACCGAACCCTGGTTGAGCTGCAGCAGGTTGCGGATCGGCAGGCGGGCGCGGCCGACTTCCAGCGACAGGGTCACCGGCACGTCGAGGATCACGTCCAGATTCAGATCGACCCCGGAGGCCTCGTCGGCGTGCAGGGTGCCGAACTGGGCCGGAGTCGGTTCGAGGGCGTCGGTATCGTTCATTGCGGGTCTTCCTGGATGACGGGTACGCGCGGGCGGGTGCCCGGCGGATGGGTAGCAGTGATCTTCACGGCATTCACGCCGTTGGCGATGCCGAATTCGCCGGTGAACACCGGGATGTTCTCCACGCACAGCGGCACCTGCGGGCTCAGCTCGATCGGCAGGATGTCGCCGACCTTCAACCGGGTCAGGTCACGCAGGGTCATGCGCTTGCTGGCCAGCACGCTGGACAGGGTCACTTCGGCGATGTTGAGCTGCTCGCGCAGGGTCTGGCCCCAGCTTTCGTCGCGGTCGTTGCGATCGCTCTGGATGCCGGCATCGAGCAGCTCCCGGATCGGTTCGAGCATCGAGTACGGCAGGGTGACGTGGATGTCGCCGCCACCGCCGTCGAGCTCGACATGCAGGCGGCACACCACCACGTATTCGCGCGGGGTCACGATGTTGGCGAAGTGCGGGTTGATCTCCGAGTTGATGTACTCGAACTCCACGTCCATCACCGGTGCCCACGCTTCGCGCAGGTCGGCGAAGGTCTGCTTCAGCAGCAGATGGATCACGCGCATCTCGGTGGCGGTGAACTCACGGCCTTCGATCCGGGTGGGGTAGCGCCCGTCGCCGCCGAAGAAGTTGTCGACGATGGCGAACACCAGGGTCGGCTCGAACACGATCAGGCCGGTGCCGCGCAGTGGCTTGAAACGGATCAGGTTCAGGTTGGTCGGCACATACAGCGAATGCATGTAGTCGTTGAACTTGATCAGCTCGATGCCGCGCACCGACAGTTCGGCCGAGCGCCGGATCAGGTTGAACAGGCCGATGCGCCACAGGCGTGCAAAGCGCTCGTGGACCATTTCCAGCGTCGGCATGCGGCCGCGGATGATGCGGTCCTGGCTGGCGAAGTCGTATGAACGGGCTTCGCCGGAGGGCGGCTCCGGGTCGGTCTCGACCGCGCCGCTGTCCACGCCGTGGAGCAGGGCATCGATCTCGTCCTGGGACAGCAGATCATTCATCGGTGGGCCCTTACTGGGTCACGAAGCTGGTGAACAGCAGATCGTCGGCACCATTGCTGCCGGTCTCGGCCTTGAGCACCTTCTGCACCTCGGCCAGCGAATCGGCCTGCAGCTTCTTCTTGCCGGCGATATCGGCGATCTGTGCCGGCTCGACCTGCGAGAACAGCATCAGCAGTCGTGCACGCAGGGCCGGGGCGTGGGTCTTGATCGCCTCCAGCGCGGCCGGATCACGGGTCATCAGCTGCACTTCCAGCTGCAGGTAGCGCGGGCCGTCGATGGGACCATTGAGGTTGACCACGAACGCGGGCTCCAGCGCGAAGTACTGCGCCGGTGCCGGCGTGGCGTTCTTCTTCCTCGGCGCCTGGCTGGTCTTTTCTTCCTGCGTGGACTGGGTGAAGAACCACACGCCGCCACCGGCGGCAGCGGCAGCCAGTACGGCCACCAGCGCGGTGATCAGGATCGGACTGCGCGGCGTGCGGGCCTTGTCCTTTTCGACGTTCTTCTTGGTTTTGTCAGCGGCTGCGGCCACGAGGTGAAGCTCCTGAGGGTTGCTTCACCGGGATATGCAAGGGGTGTGCCGATGCACCGGGAACAGGGTGCGACGGAAATCCGTCGGCAGGGCCTGCGTCGGTCGCGCACGTCAGGCATAGGCGTCCAGCAGGCCACGCTGGCGGATCAACGGGGTGGCCGGCAGGCTGGCATCACCCCGCGTCGGTTCTCCGTCACCCCGACCTGCCTCCTGCCCGGCCTGGCCGGCAGGTGCGCCACCGCCGCCCGGCTGATGGCCGACATCGGCGTGGGCCAGCTGGAAGCCTTGTTCGCCCAGCAGTTCACGCAGGCGTGGCAGGCTGCTTTCCAGCGCCTGGCGGACATCCACGTGCGGGCTGCTGAAACTGGCGTGGACCTTGTCACCGTTGAGCTGCAGGCGTACGTCCACCGGCCCCAGATCGTCCGGGCTCAGTCGGATGTGGGCGTGGCCGATCTTCTGGTCGGCCAGCCAGCCCAGGCGGGCGCCAATGGCCTGGTCGAATCCATCGTCGCCAAGCACCGGCTTCGGCGTCGGTTCACCGTTGAAGACCGCGTTGCTGGACAGCGCCGCCTTCAGATCCTGCAGTGCGGCGGGCAGGGGCGCCTGCAGGGGTGCAGGCGGGGCACGATCACCCTGCAACGTGCTGTCGGTGTCACCGCTGCGCTCCAGCGCGGCGTCGCCCGTCGGCAGCACAGGCAGGGACAGTGCGCCGTCCTCGCCATCGACGCCCGTGGCGGGTGACTGCACCACGGCGGCAGGCGACGCGGCAACCGGCGATGGGGGGGCGGTGGTCGCCGCCAGGGCCGGAGGCGCTGTGCCCGTTGCGGACGGTGGGACGCTGGCCGCAGGGTCGGCGGGCAGTGGGGTGGCCAGCACCAGCCCGGCCAGACCGAATGGAGGCCAGGGCGCTTCGTCGGTTTCCGTCGTCGCGTCCTGGTCGGTCGCAGCCTTGCCGGCCGGTGGCGCAGCGGCCTCGCCCGTAGCCTGCTCGCTGGCGGGGGGCCGCACGCTGGCGGCGTCATCGCTGCCGGTGGCCGCAACGCCGGTCGGCGCGGGGCTGTCCGCGGGCGGGACGGGCGCACCGCCCTGCAGCAGCTGACCGAAGTCCTTGCCGCCTTCGCTGCGTGCCGTGCGCGACGGGCTGCTGCCCACGCCGGGCGGAGTGGCCGTCGTGCTGCTGCCGGAAAGCGCGGCGGGCGTCACGAACGGACTCCGGTGTCTGCGCCGTCCTGGTCCTCGGCCTGCGCCAGGCGGGAGCGGCGCGCGCCGATGTCATCCATCTCGCGCTGGTCACGGCGGTCTGTCACCACCTTTTCCTGTGCGCGATAGCTGGCGGCCAGCTGCTCCAGCACCGCCTTGTCCCGGCTGGCCAGGATCAGGCGCGCGCGTTCGGCTTCGACCTTCTCGCGGTTGCCGTCGACGGTGCGCTGCTGCTGCTCCACCGCACTGTCGAGGCGGTCAAGGAACGCACGCCGGTTCAACAGCTGGGCAGGACTGGTCGCGGCCATCTGTGCGTTGGCGTACTCCTCGGCATAACGTCGCAGTTCGTCCAGACGCGACAGGTGAGTGTCGAGAAGGCGCTGGCGCTCGGCAAGGTCGCGGGCGACCGCATCTTCATGTTCCTGTGCCCGCCTCAGCAGAGGGTCGATACGCTTGGACTGGTTCATCGCTTACACCTCGTTTTCCACCAGGCGCTGCAGCGCCGCCTGGCTGTGCGGGAGATCCGCGGCCTTGGCCACGTCCTGTCCCAGGAATTCCATGATTTCCGGCCAGCGTTCCAGGGCTTCGTCGGTGGCCGCGTCGTTGCCGCGCTGGTAGGCGCCGATGGCGATCAGGTCGCGGTTGGCCGAGTAGGCCGACACCAGCCGCTTGAGCTTGCGGATGCGCAGGCGCCACGGTTCGTCGGCGATTTCCGTGACCACGCGGCTGACGGACGATTCCACGTCGATGGCCGGGTACAGGCCGCTGTCCGCGACCCGGCGCGACAGCAGGATGTGGCCGTCGAGGATCGCGCGTGCGGCGTCTGCGATCGGATCCTGCGGATCGTCGCCTTCGGTCAGTACGGTGTAGAACGCGGTGATGGAGCCGCGCCCCTTGGCGCCGTTGCCGGCGCGTTCGACCAGCGCGGGCAGCTTGGCGAACACCGACGGCGGGTAGCCGCGCGTGGTCGGCGGTTCGCCCACCGACAGGCCGATCTCGCGCTGTGCCTGCGCGAAGCGGGTCAGCGAGTCCATCAGCAGCAGGACGTTCAGGCCCTGGTCGCGGAACCATTCGGCAATGGCGGTGGCACGGTAGGCGCCATGCAGGCGCGCCAGCGGTGGCCGGTCGGCCGGGCTGGCGACCACCACCGCGCGGCGCAGGCCTTCCTCGCCCAGCGTGGTTTCGACGAAATCGCGCACTTCGCGGCCGCGTTCGCCGATCAGCCCGACCACGATGACGTCGGCAGCGGTGTAGCGGGTCATCATGCCCAGCAGTGTCGATTTGCCGACGCCGGAGCCGGCGAACAGGCCGACACGCTGGCCACGGCCGATCGGCAGCAGTGCGTTGATGGCGCGCACGCCCACATCCAGTGGCTGGGTGATCGGCTCGCGCGCGAGTGGATTGATCGACACACCGGCCATGCCGACGTGGCCTTCGGCACGGATCGGGCCCTTGCCGTCCAGCGGTACGCCATCGCTGTCGATTACCCGGCCGAGCAGGCCTTCGCCCACTTCCACGCCGCCGCGCCGTGCCGATGGCACGACCCGCGCGTTGGGCAACAGGCCATGCAGTTCGGCGCTGGGCATCAGGTAGGTGCGCTCACCGGCGAAGCCGACCACTTCGGCATCCACCCAGCCACCGTCGACCACTTCGACCTTGCAGCTGGCCCCCAGCGGTGCTTCGCAGCCGACCGCTTCCAGGGTCAGCCCGACCGCACGGCGCAGCACGCCTTCGCGGATCAGGCCACGGCCGTGTGCGGTGTCCACGCGCAGCCCGTCCAGGCGACGGGCCAAGCGTAGATTGCGGGCCAGGGCCCAGTCGGCCGCAGGCGGCGGCAGTGGCGTTTCGGCCGTCATGCGTTCGCTCCGGTCTGGCGGATCACTGCGTCCAGCGCGCCACGCAGGCGGGCTTCGAGAGTGCCGTCGATGCGCACGGCCTCGGCATGCACGCGCAGGTCGCCGCGGCTGAGGCTGGTGTCGGCAACCAGCCGCTGCTGCGGTGGCAGGGTGAGCAAGGGGGCGAGGGCAGCGATGTCGTCCGGGTGCAGGCGCACTTCCACTTCGCGCGTGCTGCCGCCGACCGCATCGATGGCTTCGCCGACCAGCTGTGCCAGCAGCGCCGGTTCGGCCTCGTAGGCGCGACCGACCAGGGCACCGGCGATGCGGACCGCCAGCTCTCCCAGCGCACCGACCACCTCGTTCTCCAGGCGGACCAGCGGGCGGCTGAAGTTGTCCAGGATGCCCTCGATCTGCGCGGCAAGCCGGCGCACCTCGGCCTGGCCCTGGCCATAGCCCTCCGCATGGCCGTGCTGGAAGCCTTCCTTCTCGGCACTGTCCTGGATGGCCTGTATCTCTTCCAGGGTCGGCAACTGCAGCGGCGGTTCCGGCTCGTGCTCCGGATCCGGCCCGGCGTGCCCGGACGCGTCCTCCTGTTCCAGCACGGGTTCCGGCTGGGCCAGCAGGTCAGGGGCGAGCCAGCGCACGACCGTGCTCACAGCATGGCCTCCGCGCTGCCGCCGATGGTGATGGTGCCTTCATCGGCCATGCGCTTGACGATGGCCAGGATCTCGCGCTGCGCGCCTTCCACGTCGGACAGACGCACCGGCCCACGGGCCTCCATGTCCTCCAGCAGGATCTCGGCGGCACGCTGGGACATGTTGCGGGTGATCTTGTCGCGGACCTTGATGTCGGCGCCGCGCAGGGCCAGTCCCAGCCGCTCGCCGCTGACTTCGCGCAGCACCAGCTGCATCTCGCGGTCGTCCAGATCCACCAGGTCGTCGAACACGAACATCAGGTCCTGGATGCGGCCACTCAAGGGCGCGTCGATGCGTGCGATCTCGCCCAGGATCGCCTGGTCCTGGCCGCTGTCCATGAAGTTGAGGATGTTGGCCGCGCACTGCACGCCGCCGATGTTGGATGACTTCAGGTTCTGGTTGCCGGCGAACTGGCGCTCCATGATCTCGTTGAGTTCATTGAGTGCGTTCGGCGGAATGCCATCGAGGGTGGCGATGCGCAGCAGCACGTCCACGCGGGTGCGGTCGGGCAGCAGTTTCAGCGCATCGGCGGCCTGGTCGGTTTCCAGGTGGGCCATGACGATGGCGATGATCTGCGGGTGCTCGTTGCGGACCAGGTCGGCGACCGCACGCGGATCCATCCACTTCAGCGCATCCAGGCCGGTGGTGTTGCGGCCCAGCAGGATGCGATCGATCAGGTTGCCGGCCTTTTCGCTGCCCAGTGCCTGCACCAGCATGTTGCGGATGTAGTCGTCCGACCCCACGCCCAGCGAGGTCTTGGAGCCCAGCTCCTGGCCGAACTGGTCCATCACCCGTTCCACCTGTTCGCGGGTGATGTCGGACATGGTGGCCATCGCGATGCCGATCTTCTGGACTTCCTTGGGTTCCATGTGACGCAGCACTTCGGCCGCGTCCAGTTCACCCAGCGACAGCAGCAGCACGGCGGCGCGCTGCACTCCGGTCAGCGGTACCTCAGTCATTGGCCACCCAACCCTTGACCACCTGGGCCACGCGCTTGGAGTCGGTCTTCACGGCTTCACGGGCCATCCGCAGTCGTTCCTCGTAGGAGTCCACCGGCAGGGCCAGCGCCTCCGGTCCACCCAGGCCAGCGCGCTCGGCACCCAGGGCCGGCAGCGGGCTGCCATCGTCATCGACCAGCTGCACGTCAGCGGTATGCGGTTCCAGTGCCAGCGGGTCGTGCTTCTTCGCCTGGCCGGTGATGGCACGCAGCGCCGGACGCAGTACGCCGAACAGCAGCGCCAGCACCACCACGGCCCCCAGCAGCATGCGGCCGGCATCGTGCACCCACGGCAGTTCCCACCAGGCCGGGCCTTCCACCGGTGTGGTCTCGCGCACGAACGGGGCATTCATCACCGACACCGTATCGCCGCGCTCGGCGCTGAAGCCGACGGCCTGCTTGACCAGCGCCTCGACGCGGGTCAGTTCGGCGGCCGACAGCGGCTGCGGGGTAAGTGCGCCATTGGCGCCGGGGCGCGGCACGTTGTCCACCAGCACCGCCACCGACACGCGCTTGATGCGGCCGGCCGGCTGGCGGGTGTGCTGCAGCGTGCGGTCCAGCTCGTAGTTGCGCGTGGCGTTCTTGCTGCTTTCGCTCGGCGTCTGCGCGGTCTGTGGCGGCGCAGCCTGGCCCGGCGGCGTGTTGCTGGTTGCGCCAGGCACGCCCTGCGGTCCGGGCGTGCTGGTGGTGTTCTCGCTCATCTGTTCGCTGCGCAGCTTGGCCGGCTCGCCGTTGTACAGCTCACGCGCTTCCTCGGTGACCGAGAAGTCCATGTCCACGCTGACTTCCGGATTGACGCGGCCCGGGCCGGTCATCGGTTCCAGCAACTCGCGGATGCGCTGGTTGAAGGAGGTCTCCTGCCGGCGGACCTGCTCGAACTGGGCGGCGTTGACCGCCGCTTCGCTGTTCGGGTCGCTGATGCTGAGCATGCGCCCGCTCTGGTCGACCACGGTCACCCGTTCCGGCGACAGGTCCGGAATGCTGGCGGCGACCATGTGCACGATCGCATCCACCTGGCTGCGTTCCAGCTGCTGGCCACCGCGTAGTTCCAGGGTCACCGAAGCACTGGCGACGTCGCGCTGGCGGGTGAAGGCGCTGGGCTTGGGGATGGCCAGGTGTACGCGTGAGTCACGCACCGGTCGCAGCGTATTGATGGTGCGCGACAGTTCGGTTTCCAGCGCGTGCTGGTAGCGCGCGCTTTCCACGAACTGGCTGACACCGAAGCCCGGGTCGCGCTCCATCAGCTCGAAACCCAGCTTGCCGCTGTCGGTCAGGCCGGAGCCGGCCAGCTTCAGGCGGGCGTCATGCAGGTTTTTCTCCGGCACGGTGATGCCACCGGTTGCCGGGTCCAGGGCGAACGGGATCTGCGCTGCACGCAGCAGGTCGGTCGCTTCAGCGGTGGCCTTCTGGTCCAGGCCGGTATACAGCGGAACCATGCCGGGCTTCTGCGACCAGAAGAACACGAACAGGCCCGCCGCCACCGCCACTGCGATCATCGCCATCAGCCCCAGCCGACGGGTGATCTGCAGGCTCTGCAGGCGGTCGAACCATTGCCCCGCCTTCTCGGCGTTCAGGCTGTCCTTGGAAAGCGTCAGTGCCATGCGTCAAGTTCCTTACAGCGGCATGTTCATCACGTCCTGGTAGGCCTGGACGAGACGGTTGCGGACTTCCACGGTGGCGCGGAAGGCGATCTGGGATTGCTGCGAGGCGACCATCACCTTGGCCAGGTCGGCGCCGGGTTCGCCCATCTCGAACGCCTTGGCCAGCGCGCCGGACGTCTGCTGCGCATTGTTGACGCCGGCAATCGCACCGCGCAGGGTCTCGGTGAAGCTGGCCGGCTGCACCTGCGGCGCATCCAGCACCGCACCAGGAAGGGCATTGCTGCGCGGCGCTTCAGCCAGCGGATTGAGCACCGGCTGTCCCATCTGGGACTGGTAGGTGCGGATCTGCGAAAGGATCGAAGTGACGGAGTGGGACATCTGCAACGGTTCCAGGAACAGGGATGGGGAATCTGCAGGGATCACTGCAAGTGCCGTGCCGGAGCGCCTGAGTGGTTCAGAAACGTGAGGGAAGTTTGCGTTCGGCGGAGGAAGGGCGAGCTGGCGTGCCGATACGCTGTCGTCATCTGCCGGTGTCAGTGAACCGGCGTCGGTTTTTTGGCCTTGCCGGCGGCCGCCGGATACACGAACGCCCGGGCAAGCCCAGGCGTCCGTGCCCCCTTCATGCTGGCGATCACGCTCAGCTGGCCAGTTCGGCCTGCTCGCGTTCGATGCCGTACTTGCGCAGTTTTTCCACCAAAGTGGTGCGGCGCAGGCCCAGCAGCTGCGCGGCGTGGGCGACCACCCCCTGCGTCCGCTCCAGCGCTTCATTGATCAGGCCCAGCTCGATGCTGGCCATGTGGTTGCGCAGGTCCAGGCCGTCGTCGGGCAGGGCCGTGGCAGCCGCAGCGCGGTTGACCGCGATGCCGTGCTCCAGCGACGGCTGGCCGCCGCTGCCGGGGGTGTGGAAGGAGAAGCTGCGCAGGTCCAATCGCTCTTCGCTGGGTGCTGCCGGTACCGCTGCCGGGGTGCTGACGGGGGCCAGCATGGCGTCGCCCCGGTAGCGCGCGGGAAGGTCCTGCACGCGGACCGAACCACCCGGATGCAGCACCGCCAGGCGTTCGACCAGATTGGTCAGCTCGCGTACGTTGCCTGGCCATTCGTAGCCCGCCAGCGCCTGCAGGGCTTCGGCAGTGAAACGGACTTCGCCGCGGCCGGTGCGCGCCAGCTGCGCGGCAATGGTTTCCACCAGTGCCGGCAGATCCTCGCGCCGTTCGCGCAGGGCCGGCACGTCGATCGGGAACACATTGAGGCGGTAGAACAGGTCTTCGCGGAACTTGCCGTCGGCGATCCGGCTCTCCAGATCGCGGTGGGTCGCTGCGATCACCCGCACGTTGCAGCGGATGGTCTGGTTGCCGCCGACACGCTCGAAGCTGCGCTCCTGCAGCACGCGCAGCAGCTTGACCTGCATCGGCAGGCTCATGTCGCCGATCTCATCCAGCAGCAGGGTGCCGCCCTCCGCCATTTCGAAGCGGCCCTTGCGCGCGGTCAGCGCGCCGGTGAAGGCACCCTTCTCGTGGCCGAACAGTTCGCTCTCGAGCAGGTCGGCTGGAATGGCGCCACAGTTGATCGCCACGAATGGCCCGTCGCGGCGCGGCGAGCGCTGGTGGATGGCGCGCGAGACCACTTCCTTGCCGGTGCCCGACTCGCCCAGCACCAGGACGGTGGTGTCGAATGCCGCGACCTGGTCGATCATCGTGCGCAGCGCGCTCACAGCGGCACCATTGCCGGTGGGTCCCTGCTCCTGCACGGCGCCCGCCTGGTGCTCGGCATCCAGGCGCTTGAGGCTGGCACGGCGCAGCAGGGCTTCCATCTGCGCATGGCGCAGCGGCGTCTCCAGCGGCCAGATGTTGGCTTCATGCAGGCCGTGGCGGTGGGCGAAGGCACTGGCCTCGCCATCGGCCAGCAGCACCGGCGGCGGCAGGCTGCTGCCACCCAGCCATGCGTAGAGGGCGGTGCTGGCGGCGCTGTCGTCGAGGCTGCCGACGATCACCGCCATCCAGTCGCTCTGGCGCTGCCGCCCCAGGTCGAAGTCTGCCGCGTCGGAAACCCAGCGCGGATTGAAGTCCATGAATTCCAGCAGGGCAACGGTGCGTTCGGCACGCACGGCGTCGTTGTCCAGCACCAGGATGCGCGACTCGCTCACGATCGATCCTCCCTGAGGCCTTCCAGGATCGGCATCACTTCCTGGATGTAGGACAGCTTGCTGACGAAATTGTCGGCGCCGGCGCGCAGTGCATGCTCGCGGTGCTCGGCGTCATCGAAGTGGCTGGCGATGACGATGTACGGGGCGTCATCCTGCGACTTGATCAGGCGTGTCGCCTGCAGGCCGCCCATTTCCGGCATCGCCAGGTCCATCAGCACCACCTGCGGGCGCAGCGTCTCCGAACGCTCGATCGCTTCCAGGCCGTTGCCGGCACTGCCGACGATCTGCAGCCAGTCGATCTTGCGGAAATGGCGCATCGCTGCGTTGATGAAACCTTCGTGGTCGTCGACCAGCAGGACCGTGAGCGTGTTCATGTCCAACATCCTTTTCAGCCCACCCGGGCCAGCTGCGGTTGCCTGGCGCTGAGCCGGCGCCGTTCGCGGGCCGGGGCGATATCCAGTTGTTCTCGGTATTTTGCGACGGTTCGGCGTGCAATGTTCACCCCCTGGCGCGAAAGCAGGGCGGCGATGGCCTCATCGGCCAGCGGCCGACCGGCCGGCTCGGCATCGATCAGGCGGCGCACCATGGCCTTCACCGCCTGGCCGGAGACGCTGGCGCCTTCCAGGCGCACCGCGAAGAAGTGCTTCAGCTCGAAGGTGCCACGCGGGGTCTGCAGGTACTTGCCGGTGGTGATGCGCGAGACGGTGGACTCGTGCATGCCGATCTCCTCGGCCACTTCCTTCAGGGTCAGCGGCGCCATCGCTTCCTCGCCCCGGACCAGGAACGCAGCCTGGCGCTCGACGATCACCCGCGCGGTACGCAGCAGGGTGTCATAGCGCATCGACAGGCCACGGCTGAACCAGCGCGCTTCCTGTAGCATCTCGCGCAGCGCCGGTGCAGCCTCGTTGCTGTCGGCCAGGGCCTGTTCGTACTGCGTGTTGATCGATACGCGGCGGCTGGTCGCCGGATTCAGGGCCACTTTCCACTGGCCGTCGGCGTGCCAGGCGACCACGTCCGGTACCACCACGGCATTGCGTTCCGGCAGCAGGTTGTCACCCGGGCGGGGTTGCAGCGAGAGGATCAGTCGCACTGCTTCGCGCACGTCACCGATCTCGGCGTCATGCAGGCGGGCGAGGGCGGGGTAGTCGTGCGCGGCCAGCGGCTCGAGCGCGCCGGCAAGGATGCGGGTGGCCAGGTGCCGCGCGGGAACCACGCCGTCCAGGCTGCGCAGCTGGGCCTGCAGGCTTTCGCGAAGGTCCCGCGCGGCCATGCCGGCGGGCTCGCCATGCAGCAGGCGCTGGCGGACCGCTTCGACACCATCGGCGGCGATGTCGAACTGGGCGCTGGCCAGCAGTTGCAGCTGTGCCAGCGGTGCCTGCAGATAGCCGGCGTCATCGCAATGCTCGAGCCAGAAGGCGGCGACCGCCAGCTCGCGGTCGTCCAGGTCCAGTGCCAGCCGCTGCAGCACGCGCAGCTGCGGATCACTCGATTCGCCCGCCGCGATGCGTGCCATCCGGTCGTCGTCGCCGTCCTGCCAGCTGGCGCCGGCAACGTCCCACATCGAGGACTCCGGCAGCTCGTCGAACGCCGCGGTTTCCAGCGTGGTGGCGCCGGCGTCGCCGGGTTCGGGTGCAGGTGCTTCGGCATCCTCGATCTCCAGCATCGGGTTGGAGTCGAGCAGGCGCTGGATTTCCTGTTCCAGATGCAGCCCGTCCAGCTGCAGCAGCCGGATCGACTGCAGCAGCTGCGGGGTGAGGTGAAGTTGTTGGCCCAGCTGGGCCGAGAGTGCAGCCTTCATCGTGGTTCCCCGGCGTCGCTCCCCGACGCCTTGTGGAACGCATCTTGCTTCTGATCCGGCGGGTGCGGAATCAGGGGGTTCCTGAGGTGGTTGGTGAATTACCCGACAGCGTGTAGGGGTTTTCCCGACATCGGCGCGGGATGTTGACGTTTCCCGGTCGCAAGCCCTTGATTTCCTGTTGCGCACGCGGTCGGGGCGTCGTGCCGGCGTGTACGGGATTCCGTCAGTGCCTGTGGGGGTGACGGGAACCCGTCATCCGGATGGCGCGGTCACTCCAGCTCGTGCTGGTGGCGGGCGGCGAGCAGCAGCAGGTCGTTGGCGCGGCGGCACCCCAGCGACTCCATCATGCGCGCGCGGTGGGTTTCCACGGTCTTGACGCTGATGCCGAGATCGGCGGCGATTTCCTTGTTGCTTTCGCCTTTGCCGATGCGGCGCAGGATCTCGCGCTGGCGGGGTGACAGCGCGGCGATACCGGTGGGCTTCTCGCGGCCCAGCATGGGCGCCAGCATCTTCGCCGAGATCTGCGGGCTCAGGAACACCTGGCCGGCGTGTGCGGCGCGCAGCGCCAGTTCCAGTTCCTGCGGAGCGGCATCCTTGACCACGAAGCCGACGGCACCACGATCCAGTGCGTCGCGCACGTGGGCGGCATCATCGTGCATGGTCATCATCACCACCCGGGTGCCGGGTGCGCGCATGCGGATGTCGCTGAGTGCTTCCAGGCCGGTGCGTCCGGGCAGGGACAGATCCATCAGCACCACGTCCGGCGCGTGCTGCAGGGCCAGTTGCAGCGCCTGCTCGGCGTTGCTGGCCTCGGCCACGAGCTGCACGTCGGCAAACCCCTGCAGCAGCCGCGCCAGGCCGGCGCGGACCAGGGTGTGATCGTCGACGATGAGAACTCGCACAGGCACGCTGGAGGTCCGGGAGGGGAGTCCACCTTAACTTAGCTGAACGGGCGAGCCAAGCGTCGTCCGTTGCGGGCGGGCGTGCCAGGGTTCAGCGCGCCCGCCTTGCTTCGGCCACCTGACGTCTGTGCAGGCGGAACAGATGCCGCTCCATGGCCATTTCCAGCCCGTCGCCGAGGCGATGGAAACGCAGCCAGAGATAGTGGCCTCCGCTGCCATCGGCGGCCTCGGCAACCACTTCCACCGGCAGATCGATATGGTCGGGCAGCCAGTCGCTGGGCTGCACGCGGACCACGCCGGCCTGGCCCGGGGCCGCGCCACTGCGGGGGCCCAGCTGCAGGCGGATGCCGCGCCGGGACCAGCGCACCGGGCGCAGGGTCAATGCCGGGCCCTGCTGGCGCACGAGCCGGCCCAGCAGCACCATGGCCAGATCCAGCTTGGCTTCCAGCCGCTGCAGCGGAAGGCTGGCCTCGCTGCGCTCCTCGTGTTCATCGACACGGCTGTCCTCGACCAGCGCCAGGCTGCGCAGCAGGCCTTCGGCGCTGCTGGTACGTCCCGCCGCATTGCCGGCCTGGAACTCGACCGGCAGCGCCAGCTCGCAGCTGAGCGTCTCGTCGAACAGCTCGCTTTCGGCCGGGTGATGCAGCGACGTGGTCGGCAGGAGGGTCATGCCAGCGATTCTGCCTGCAGGTAGGCGTGCGCGGCGCGAAGGGAGCGCCGTCCATCGTGCAGCTGCACGGCCACCGCGTCGCGGCGGTGGCGCAGCAGGGTGAGCAGGTTCTGCTGGCGTTCGAACAGCGCGGTCAGGGGCGCATGGTCGGCGGCCGCCAGCGGTTGGCTCAACAGCGCGTGCAGCTTGCTGTCATGGCCTTCGAGCAGGCTGTCGGCGGTGTCGAAGGCATCTTCACCCAGCGCCTTCTCGAAAGCATCCAGCTGCGCATGCAGTGCCTGCAGGCTCATGGTGCCACCGCTGCCGTACGGCGCTGCTCGTGCGGAATTGCGTTCCAGGCGCTGTCGATCTCGCCCAGCAGCTGCAGCGATTCGTCCAGGGCGGCGCGGTCGTTGTGCAGGTTGGCCTCGGTCAGGCGCTGCAGCACGTAGTCGTAGAGGGACGAAAGATTGCCGGCAATCTCGCCGCCGGCCTCATGGTCCAGCGAGCCGTTGAGGTGGCCGACGATGGCGCAGACCTCGCCGATCGCCTTGCCCTTGCCGGCATGGTCGCCGCGCTCGAGGCTGGCCAGTGCGCGCCGCACGCGCTCCAGCGCGCCCGCCAGCAACAGGGCCACCAGCTTGTGCGGATCGGCATCGGTGACCGCACTGGTCACACCCACCTGGCGGTACTGCTCGGCGTACTGACGGCTGGAACCGTACATTCGTGATTCTCCTTGCGCTGGGTGCTGCAGCAGGATCGTGACGATCGCTGCCGGCAGTACCGCGATGATTGCTGTTGCGTCCGTTATCGGTGCGTTCGGCACCAAACTTGAGTGCCGCGCGCGTCCGTCAACCGTTCAACTGCGCCAGCTGCTGCTGCAGCGCCGAACTGCTCTGCTGCAGCTTGCCCATCAGGCTGTCCAGTGCGAGGAACTGCTTCTTGTACCGTGCCTCCACACCGACCATGCGTGTATCCAGGTCCTTGCGGCGCTTGTCGATGCTGTCCAGGGTGTTGTTCAGGCCCTTGGTGCGGGCAACGAACGCACCCTCCTTGCCGACCGTCGTGCTCACGTAGCCGTCGACCAGCGAGTACAGCTGGCCCGCACCGCCGGCATCGCCGGTGATCGCCTGGCGGATCTTCTCCGGCTGGCTGGCAAGCGCGGCAGCGAACTTGGTGGTATCAAGCACCAGGCTGCCATCGGCATTGGGGTAGCCACGGGTCTGCAGGCCGATGGCCTTGGCGTCCAGGCCATCGCCGGACAGCGACTTGAGCACGCCCGACATCACCGAGCGCAGCTGGCTGGCGGCGCCGCGCATCTGCGCATCGCCGGTGAGGGCTGCCGCTTCCTTGGTCTTGGCGTCGTACTTGGTTTCGGTGTTGATGGCGGCGATGGCCGCGTTGTACGCGGTCACGAAATCCTGCATCACCTTGGTTGCCGCGGCGGTGTCGGTGCTGATCGTGACCGTGCTCTGTCCTTCCTTCTTCAGGTTCAGGGTCAGGCCCGGTATGGCGTCGGCCACGGTGTTGCTGGCGCTCACCACTTCAACGCCGTCGATGGTCAGTTTGGCATCGGCGGCGGCGGTGTTCTGCTTCAGGCTGCCGACCAGCGCTCCCAGCTTCGGGTCGCTGCCGGCGTATTCGAGCTTGATCGCGTTTGCCGCGCCGGTCTTTTCCTGTGCGATCGACAGGTACTGGTTGTCGCCGGAGCTGATCAGGGTGGCCTGCACGCCTTCCTTGCGGCCGGCGGCGTCGATCTTGTTGCGGATCGTGGTCAGCGTGTCGCCTTCCTCGACCTCCACGTTCATGGTCTTGGCCTTGTCGCCGACGCCGACGGTCAACGTCAAGGTTCCGGCGGCGAACGTATCGGTCTTCGGCACGGAGGTGTCGGCGATCAGCTTGTGTGCGGTCGCCAGCGACTTGACGTCGATGATGTGCGTACCGTTGGACGCTGCCGCCTTGCTGGTGCCGACGTCATACAGTGCCACGCTGGCCGTCAGGATCTCGTCGGTACCGCCGCTGCCGCCCTTGCTTGCGGTGACCGTGCGGGTGTCGAAGGCCGTAGTGGCCTTAAGCGCAGTGAGGGCGGTCTTCAGCTTGTCGAAGGCCGCGGTGACGGTGCCGATCGACGACAGCTGCATCTTGGTCTTGGACTGCTGCAGGTTCAGCGCATTGTCGGCGGGCTTGCGGTCGGCCGCGACCAGCTGGCTGACGATGCTGGAGATGTCCAGGCCCGAGCCGATGCCACCGTATCCAAAGTCTGCCACGTCGTTTCTCCTGGTAATCCGGGCGCCGCGCTGCGGCCGCCCGTCGTCAACGAAAATAGCGGCCTGCGCCGCTGGGTCTTGAGGACTTCGTTGATGCATGCGCCGTGCCAGTGCCGGACGGCAGGTTTGGCATGCAGGTTGCAGGAGTGACGGGGCAGGGTGCGGTCGGGACGACGCAGGCTGCCGGGAGTCTGCAAAAAACCCTCCCCCAAAGCAGGGGAGGGATCAGGCTACTGACAATCGGGGGGAGACGAAGCCGCCCGGTGCGTACAGTCAAAGGTACAGCGCTGAAACAGAGGTCCGCAGGGGCGGGCGATGCCAAGCCGGTTCGGGAAGCGTCCCGGGCCGGGCATGGCCCGCGCCTGCGTGCGCCGTGGCTGTCGGGTTGCCGCTGCCGCCGGTTCGACCGGCGGCAGCGGTACCTTCTTGCCGTGGATCAGCGCAGCAGGCTGAGCACGCCCTGCGGTACCTGGTTGGCCTGGGCCAGCATGGCCGTACCGGCCTGCTGCAGGATCTGGGTACGGGTCAGTTCAGCGGTTTCCTTGGCGAAGTCGGTGTCCTTGATGCGGCTGCGCGAGGCGGACAGGTTCTCCGTCGAGGTCTGCAGGTTGGCAACCACCGAGGTGAAGCGGTTCTGGATCGCACCCAGGTCGGCGCGGGTGTTGTTGATCGAACCCAGTGCCTTGTCGACCACTTCCAGCGCCTGCTGGGCACCGAGCACGGTGCTCACGTCCAGCTTCTGCACGTTGGCAGCGGTGGCGGTGCCAGCCGTGTAGGTGGCCGTGGCGGCCTTGGCGTCCCATGTGCCCGCGGTGGCGTCGAAGTCGCTGCGCTCCAGCGCGATGTCAGCGGCAACGACATCCTTGCCTTCCTTCACCGAGCTCAGCTTCATCGTGCCGTCGCTGTTGGCTTCGGCATAGATGCCGGCTTCACCGATCTTGGCATTGATGGCGGTGGCCACGGCCTTGGCGGCCTCTTCGGCGGTCGCGCCGGCCTTGATCTCGACGGTACCGATGTCAACGTCCATCACCTTGCCGGTGATGCGTGAGCCATCCGTGCTTGCATCCAGGGCAGCCGTAGCACCGGTCGCGAAGGTCGCGGTGCCCAGCGATTCGGTCTTGGCGTCCACCACCTTGTCGATGGCGATGGCCTGCCCGGCATTGGCACCGACCTGGAACAGCTGGCTGGAGAACGAGCCGTCCAGCAGCTTGGTGCCGTTGAACTCGGACTGCTTGGCGACGCGGTCGATTTCGCTGACCAGCTGGGTCACTTCAGCCTGCAGCGCCTTGCGGTCGCTGGCCGAGTTGGTGGCGTTGGACGACTGCACCGACAGCTCACGGATGCGCTGCAGGTTGTTGCCGATCTCGGTCAACGAGCCTTCGGCGACCTGGGCCAGCGAGATGCCGTCGTTGGCGTTGCGGATGGCCACGTCGGTGCCGCGGATCTGGGTGCCGAAGCGCTCGGAGATCGCCAGGCCAGCGGCGTCGTCCTTGGCGCTGTTGATGCGCGAACCGGAGGACAGGCGCTGGATGGTGGTGGCCAGCGATGCGCCGCTGGTGCTCAGATTGCGCTGAGCATTCAGCGACATCGTATTGGTGTTGATGACTTGTGCCATGGTGCATTTCCTTTGGCGGAGGTGGTGCGTGGTTCAGGGTCCGGGCGCCGGCCTGGCCGGCGCCCGGGAGTCGATCGCGGTGCGGATCAGCGCAGCAGGCTGAGCACGCCCTGCGGTACCTGATTGGCCTGGGCCAGCATGGCCGTACCGGCCTGCTGCAGGATCTGGGTACGGGTCAGTTCAGCGGTTTCCTTGGCGAAGTCGGTGTCCTTGATGCGGCTGCGCGAGGCGGACAGGTTCTCCGTCGAGGTCTGCAGGTTGGCGACCACCGAGGTGAAGCGGTTCTGGATCGCACCCAGGTCGGCGCGGGTGTTGTTGATCGAACCCAGTGCCTTGTCGACCACTTCCAGCGCCTGCTGGGCACCCTTCACAGTGCTGATGTCGACGTCCTTCAGCAGCTTGCCCGGTGCGGCGCTGGTGCTGGCCGTGGCGTCATCGCTGTCGAAGCCGGTGACGCCGGTGCTGGTGCCTGCGGTGGCCGACATGGCGACGAACTTGCCGTCCTTGTCGACGCTTTCCTTCACCGAGGTCAGGTTGATCTGGCCGGCGGTGGTGCCGTCGAGTTCGGCATAGACACCGGTCTCACCGATCTTGGCGTTGATCGCGGTCACGGTCGCCGCGGCCAGGGCAGCCTGGTCCTTGGCGGCGTCGCCGGTGGAGGTGATCTTGACGTCGGCGATCTTGATCGCCGAGGTCAGGCTGCCGCCACCGATGGTCAGGCCGGAATAGGTGATTTCCTTGCCGGCATCGGCTGCCAACGAGCCACCTTCTTCGATCGTGATCGAGTTGGAGTCGAAGACGGCATTGCCCAGCGCGTCGGCCTTGGCATCGACCACCTTGTCGATGGCAATAGCCTGGCCGGCATTGGCGCCGACCTGGAACAGCTGGCTGGAGAACGAACCGTCCAGCAGCTTGGTGCCGTTGAACTCGGACTGCTTGGCAACGCGGTCGATTTCGCTGACCAGCTGGGTCACTTCGGCCTGCAGCGCCTTGCGGTCACTGGCCGAGTTGGTGGCATTGGCGGCCTGCACCGACAGCTCGCGGACGCGCTGCAGGTTGTTGCCGATCTCGGTCAACGAGCCTTCGGCGACCTGGGCCAGCGAGATGCCGTCGTTGGCATTGCGGATGGCCACATCGGTGCCGCGGATCTGGGTGCCGAAGCGCTCGGAGATCGCCAGGCCAGCGGCGTCGTCCTTGGCGCTGTTGATGCGCGAACCGGAGGACAGGCGCTGGATGGTGGTGGCCAGCGAGCTGCCGCTGGTGCTCAGGTTACGCTGAGCATTCAACGACATCGTGTTGGTGTTGATGACTTGTGCCATGAGGAGAGGTCCTTGAGCGGTTGCACGTGAGTTGGGTCAGACGCCCCCGACGTGCCCCGGGAGCGGCTCATGTCAGCGCTGCAACAGGCTGAGCACGTTCTGCGGCACCTGGTTGGCCTGGGCCAGCATGGCCGTGCCGGCCTGCTGCAGGATCTGGGTGCGGGTCAGTTCGGCGGTTTCCTTGGCGAAGTCGGTATCGCGGATACGGCTGCGCGAGGCCGACAGGTTTTCGGAAGAGGTCTGCAGGTTGGCGACCACCGAGGTGAAGCGGTTCTGGATCGCGCCCAGGTCGGCGCGGACGCTGTTGACCGACTCCAGGGCCTTGTCGACGATCTCCAGGGCCTGCTGGGCGCCGGCGACGGTATCGATCTGGATGTCGGCGACGTGGGCGGCAGCGGTCCCGGCGGCGGGGGCGTTCAGGTCGGTGGCGGTGGCGGCCGGCCCCATCTTCACGGTCACACCGGCCACGGTGTTGTCGGCCTTGATCGAGGTCAGGGTGACTTCGCCCGCAGTGGTGGACTGCGCGGCATGCAGGCCGGTTTCGCCGATCTTGCCGTTCAGGGCGGCAGCCAGCGCCTTGGTGGCGTTGTCCTGGTTGACCTTGCGCACCGCAGCGATCTCGGCGGCGGTGGCCGGCGCGCCCGGCGGGGTGGTGTAGTCGAACGTGACATCGCCGATGCTGACACCGCCGACCGTGATGTTGGCCAGCGTGCCGGCGGCGGCATCGACGGCTGCGTCATCCAGGGTGGCGCTGCCAGCGTCGACGAAGGTGGTCGCGCCCAGCGAATTGGCCTTGGCATCGACCACGCTGTTGATGGCGATGGCCTGGCCGGCGTTGGCGCCAACCTGGAACAGCTGGCTGGTGAAGCTGCCATCGAGAAGCTTGGTGCCGTTGAAGTCGCTCTGCTTGGCGACGCGGTCGATTTCGCTGACCAGCTGGGTCACTTCGGCCTGCAGCGCCTTGCGGTCGCTGCTGGAGTTGGTGGCATTGGAGGCCTGCACGGCCAGTTCGCGGATGCGCTGCAGGTTGTTGCCGACTTCGCTCAGCGAACCTTCGGCGACCTGGGCCAGCGAGATGCCGTCGTTGGCGTTGCGGATGGCCACGTCCAGGCCGCGGATCTGGGTGCTGAAACGCTCCGAGATCGCCAGGCCGGCGGCGTCGTCCTTCGCGCTGTTGATGCGCAGGCCGGACGAGAGGCGCTGGATGGTGGTGGCCAGCGAGTTGCCGCTGGTGCTCAGGTTGCGCTGAGCGTTGAGCGACATCGTATTGGTGTTGATTACCTGTGCCATGGGGTCGTCTCCTCTTATTTGGAACCCGTAGGTGAATGGAACGAAGCGCCGCCTGTTTTTTTGTTTGGCTGTGTGCTTCGCCGTTGCCAAATGAATAACGGCGCTTTGTCAACAACCTTTAGGCGTGAATTTCGATGAGCCGGAAAAAGCCCGCGGGACGCTGTTTTTCCGGGGTTTCACCAGCCCGGAAGGGGGTACGTCGGGGCCGGGCAGGGACGACGGGCAACACCCGGCGGGCGCCGCTGGCAGCGCCGGGTGGGGCGGGCCTGGGGGCGTGGATCGTGAATGAACGCGCGCGGCGCACCCGCGGGCGAGGCAGCGGCAAGTGCTGCGGAAATGAAAAAGGCCGCGATGCAGGGCATCGCGGCCTTTATGGGCGTGTGCTGGAAACGGATCAGCCGATCTTGTTGAACAGCGACATCGACTGCATCTGCGAGAAGATCGTCTGTGCAGCCTGCAGCGCCGTGCTCTGCAACTGGTACTGGCTCAGGGCATCGGCGTAGTCCAGGTCGCGCATCTGTGACAGGGTGGTCTTCAACGTCACACTGTTGGCTTCGCGCATGTCCGCTGCATTGTCCAGCGCCTTGAGCTGCGAGCCGCCGGCAGCACGCGAATCGATCATCCGCTCGGACGCGCGGCCTACGTCGCGCAATGCACTCTGCAGCTGGTTCTGCTGTGCCGCCAGCTGTGCGGTGCTGCCGGTATCGGCGTCGAGTGCGGCGATCAGCTTGTCCATCGTCGCGAAGATGTCGCGGCTGCCGGCCGGCTGCACGTTGAAGGTGTCGCCGGGGTCGGCAGCGCCGGTGATCTGCAGGCGCACGCCGTTCACTTCCAGTTCGTCGCCGGGCTTGAGCGTGCCGGTACCGGTCACGTTGCCGGCTGCGTCCAGCACCTCGTACTGGTCGCTGGCGGTGAAGCGCACGCTGAAGGCCTGGCCGTTCCAGCTGTCACTGCCGTCGCGGGTGATGTTGGTCAGCACGCCCTTGCCGGTGTTGCCTGCGGCGGCACTGCCATCGACGAAGCCATCGCCGGTCGGAATGCGCATGAAGATCTCGCTGCCGGGCAGGGCGTCGAGCACGTAGGTGTCCGGCCCCACTTCCACCTGGCGCTGGGTCTGGTCGCCACGATAGACCACCTTGCCGTCGATCTTGGCGAACGGCGGATCGCCGTCATGGGTGCCACCGAATACATAGCGGCCGGTACCGTCGCTGCTGTTGGCCAGCGACAGCAGGCCGTCGCGGATCTGGTTCAGCTCGGTGATCAGGGTCTTCTTGTCCGCGGCGCTCAGCGCCGGATTGCTGGCCTGCAGCGTCAGGTCGCTGACGCGGCCCATCAGATCGTTGACCTGGGCCAGCGTGTTCTCCTGCACGCCGAGCCGGTTCTGCACGTTGCCGGCGTTGAGGCCCATACGCTCGAGGGCCGCCAGGCTGCGGTCCAGGCCCACGGCGGTGCCCGCGGCCACGGGATCGTCCTTGGCGCTGACGATCTTGCTGCCGGTGGCGATCTGCTGCTCCAGGTGATTGAGCTTGGCCTGCTTGGCCAGCATCAGCGTCACCGACTGGTTGAACATCATTCCGGTGGAGATGCGGCTGCTCATCGGCGGACGGCTCCCAGGATGGTCTGGAACATGTTGTCGGCAGTGGAAATCAACTGCGAGGCGGCCTGGTAGGCCTGCTGCAGGCGGAGCATGTTCGCCGCCTCCTCATCCAGGTTGACGCCGGAGATCTCGTCGCGCGCGTCCTGGGCCTTTTCGTTGATCACCAGCTGCGCTTCAAGCGAGTACTCGGCCGAGCGCGCTGCCGCGCCGACCTGGGTGGTCAGCCCGCCCAGTGCGCCGTTCAGGGTGACGGTGCCGCTGCTGAATGCCTTGGCGCTCTCCACCTTGGCCAGCCTTGCCGCGTTGCTGTTGTCCGAAGAGCCGGCCGGGGTCGGGGTGATGTTGAAGGTGTCGCCGGTGCGCGGTGCACCGTCGAGAACGAAGCTCCAACCGTTGGCGCTGATGGTCTGGCCCGGGGTGTAGGTCTGCGGCGGGCCACCATCGATGGTGTAGGTGGTGGCGGAAGTGAAGACGATCGCCGCAGGATTGCGCAGGTTCGCATGGCCGGCATCGGTCACGGAGACGCCGCTGAGCTTGCCCGTACCGGTATTGGCGGTGGCGGCGGCGCCCTTGACGGCAGCCGCGGCTGCGATGCGCGAGGGATCGGTGATGGCGATCTCCAGGCTGCCGGCCACGCCGGCAGTGGGCTGCAGCAGGAAGCGGTCGTTGATTGCCGGCGTGCCGCCGACCACCAGCTCGACACCGTTGATTACCAGCGGATCGGCGGCGGTGCCGGTGCCGGTCAACGGAATGCTGGCGCCGGTGTCGGCGCGGCTCGCCTTCCACTGCGTGCCATCGAACTGCAGGACGACGTTCTGCGCGTCCAGCTTGCCGAGATCGCCGAAGCTGGCACTGATGCTTGCCGTGCCGGTGTTGCCACTGTTGGCCGTCACCCGCGGCGTGCCGATGTTGAAGAAGTCACCGCCGAGCTGGCCGTAGAGATCCACGCCCTGGTGGTGGACTTGGTTGAAGCTGTCGGCCAGGCCGATCGCCAGCTTGCCCAGTTCCGCCTGCGCCGGGGTCAGCACGGTGTCGCGGAACTCCATCAGCCCACCGATTTGGCCGCCGACGGCCTTGGGATCCAGGGTGATGGTGTTGCCCTGCGTTTCCAGCGCCAGCTGCAGGCGCTCGGGCTGGTACGGATCGGCCACGGTGGTGACCCGGGTGGCGGTGGTGCCGACCACCAGCGCGTTGCCGCCAGCGGTGTAGACGTTCATCACGCCGCCGTCCTGGATCACCGCGGTGCCACCGGTATAGCCGATCAGCTGCGAGATCAGCTGGTCGCGGCGATCGAGCAGGTCCGGGGCCGCGCTGGCGATGTTGGTGCCGATGGCGCCGTTGATCTGGGCGATTTCCTGCGCCAGCCGGTTGACCTCGGTCGCTCCGGCGAGCAGGCCGTTGTTGACCTCGCTGTTGAGGTTGTTCAGATGGGTATTGAGCTGCACGAAACGGTTGGCCAGTGCCTTGCCACCGTCCAGCATGCTCTGCCGGTCGGCCGTGCCGGAGGCATTGGAAGACAGGCCGCTGACCGAATCGAAGAAGTTGGACCAGACGCCTGCGACGTTGGTGGCGGCGTCGGAGAACAGGGCGTTGACGCGGTCGGCCATGCCGGACAACTGCTTCAGGCGTGCCAGCTCGCCGCTGCTGTCGAGCAGGCGCGAGATCGCCAGCTGGTCGGCAGTGCGCCGGATGTCGGTGATGCGCGTGCCGTTGCCCACCGTGCCGTAGCCGAAGTTCTGCGGATCGGCCGTGGCGAAATTGACCTTCTGCCGGCTGTAACCCGGCGTGTTGAGGTTGGCCACGTTGTGGCTGGTGGTTGCCAGGGCGCGCTGGAAGGCGAGCAGGGCACCGGTACCGGTGGAAAGTACGCTGGACATGGGGTTCCTCAACGACGGGTGATACCCAGCGCCGCTGTTGCGGTGCTGGCGAAGGTCTGGCCAAGGCGACTGCCGGCATCGGTCACGGCGGCGACGGCACGCTCGATGGTCGGGCCGCCGGCGATCGCGGCGATCTTGGCGGCGTAGCGCGGATCGGTGGCATAGCCGGCCCGCTGCAGGCCCCGGGCGAAGCCCTGCACATCGGTGCCGGCCTGCAGGGCCTGCTGGTAGCGCGGGCTGGTCTTCAGCAGGCGCACGTAGTCGGCGAAGCTCTCGGCCGGCGAGGAGTAGGCGCGGAAGCTTGCGGTTTCATTGCGGCGCACGCCATCGACGTACTCATGGGTGCCGGCCACCGCACGCTGCCCGTTCCAGCCATTGGCCTTGATGCCGAACAGGTTGTGCGAGGTGCTGCCATCGGCGTGCTTGATCTGGCGCTTGCCCCAGCCGGTTTCCAGTGCGGCCTGCGCAACCAGCGCGCGGGCGTCCACGCCCAGCTCCCTGGCTGCGCTCTGCGCGTGCTGCCAGATGCTGGCGACGAAGCCTTCCGGGGTATGCGCACCCAGCTGGGCAACCGCGTTGCGGGTCGCCAGCGCATCGGTCGTAGTGCCGCTGCCACGGTTGCTGGCAGTGGCGGCCCACTGGTCGTTGCGGGCTGCCCAGTCGGGGCCGTCAAGCCCGGCGATGTAGGGATCATCGGTGCCCAGCGACCGGTGGACGCTGCTGCTTTCGCGGCCGGCGATCAGGTCCAGGGCCTGTTCCATCGGCGCGATGGCGGCCGATGCATCCTGCTGTGCACCTGCGGCCATCTGCTGCAGCATGCGTACGGCCTGGCCGGCGTCCTCCAGCGGCAGCGACGGCGCCGCCTTGGCGGGCGCGTTGAGCTGATAGGCCCGGCTGGCCTTCGCAGCGCCGATGCCGGTATCCAGCGCCGGTCCTTCGGCGGTCGCTCCGGACAGCTGGCGGGTGATCATGGCCGACAGCCCGAGTCCCTTGCCACGGGCCATCGCCTCGGCGATCTTCTGGTCGTACATCTCCCGGAACATCTTGTTCTCACCGGGAAAGAGCGAGTCGCCGAAACTGGCATCGCGCATGCTCTTGACCAGCATCTGCGCGAACTGGCCTTCCAGCTGCCGCGCGACCTTGTCGATCCTGGCCGGGTCGTTCTGCTGCGCCGGATTCAGCTCGAAGGCGGGGGTGATGCGCATGTCAGATCACCTCGAGTTCGGCGCTCAGCGCGCCGGCCTGCTTCAGTGCTTCCAGGATCGCGATGAGGTCGCCCGGCGCGGCGCCGACGGCGTTCACCGCGTGCACGATCTCATCCAGTGTGGTCCCGCCATTGAACTTGAACATGCGGCTGCCATCGTTGGTGGCGGTGATGGTCGACTGCGGGCTGACCACCGTGCTGCCGCCGGCCAGTGCGTTGGGCTGGCTGACGTTGGTGTTCTCCTGGATGGTCACCGTCAACGAACCGTGCGAGATCGCCGCAGGGCCGACGCGGACCTGCTGGCCGATGACCACCGTGCCCGTACGCGAGTTGACCACGACCTTGGCCGGGGCGCTGCCCGGGGTCAGCTCCAGGTTCTCGATGCGGGCAAGCAGGCCGATGCGTGCACCCGGGTCGGTCGGCGCGGCCACCGCCACAGTCACGCCGTCGACGGCACGTGCCGCGCCTTCGCCGAAGGCGTTGTTGAGCGCGGCGACCATCCGCGAGACGGTGGTGAAGTCGTTGTTGTGCAGGTTCAGGGTGATTTCGCCGTTGGCACCGAACACATCCGGCAACGCGCGTTCGACAGTGGCACCGTTGGGAATGCGGCCGACGCTGGGCACGTTCACCGACACCCGCGAGCCATCCTTGCCCTGGGCACCGAAGCCGCCCACGATCAGGTTGCCCTGTGCGATGGCGTAGACCTGGCCATCAGCACCGCGCAGCGGCGCCATCAGCAGCGAGCCGCCACGCAGCGACACCGCGTTGCCGATCGAGGACACGGTGACATCGATGGGCTGCCCTGGCTTGGCGAACGGTGGCAGTTCGGCGTGGATCGCCACGGCGGCGACGTTCTTCAGCTGCGGATTGACGTTGGCCGGCACATTCACGCCCAGCTCCCCCAGCAGGTTCTTCAGGCTCTGCACGGTGAAGGGGGCCTGGCTGGTGCGGTCGCCACTGCCATCCAGGCCGACCACCAGGCCGTAGCCGACCAGCGCGTTGCCGCGCACGCCGCCGACCTGGGCCAGATCCTTGATGCGCTCGGCATTGGCGGGCGCAGCCACTGCCAGCAGCACCAGGCAGCACAGCGATGACAGGCGGTGCCAGGAAGAGAAGAAGGTAAGCGTCATGGCCATGCTCAGAACGGCGTCAGGCCGGAGTTGAAGAAGCGGCTCAGCCAGCCCATCGCGTTGGATTGCGCGACCGGACCGCGGCCGCCGTAGACGATGCGGGCCTCGGCCACACGGCTGGAGGGAAGGGTGTTGTCCGGGCTGATGTCACCCGGGCGCACGATGCCCTGCACCTGCACCAGCTCGTCGCCCTGGTTCAGGCGCAGATTCTTCTGACCCTGCACGACCAGGTTGCCATTGGGCAGGCGCTGGATCACGGTGACCGTGACGCTGCCCTGCAGGCGGTTGCTCTGTGCGCTGTTGCCCTTGCCGGTGAAGTCGCGCGCGCCCTTGGCGCTGGCGCTGAGGATGTCCTTGCCGCCCAGGGTGACCGGCGCACCGAATATCGAGGGCGTCCCCAGGCTCAGATTCGATTCCTTGTTGGTGGCGGTGTTGGCGCTGGTCTGCGCGGTGGTGTTTTCCAGCAGCGTGATGGTCAGCAGGTCGCCGACATCACGCGCGCGGCGGTCCGAGTACAGCTGCAGGGTTGGACCTGCCGCATAGATCGCACCGGCCGTCGGCTCCGCCTGGGGCGGCATGATCGGCTGCAGCGGCGCCATCGCGGGGTAGGGGCGCACGTCGCCGGCAATCACGCAGCCGCCGAGCAGGGCGGCCATCGTGCTGGCGAGGACAGTGCGGGCGAGGGTGGAAATGGGCGACATGGCGTTATCCCGGTTGGGCCGGTCAGATCTTGTTGTTGAGGTAGGCCAGCATGGAGTCGGTGGTCGAGATCGCCTTGGCGTTCATCTCGTAGGCGCGCTGGGTTTCGATCATCGACACCAGCTCCTCCACCACGTTCACGTTGCTGCCTTCGAGCGCACCCTGGACCACGTTGCCGAGCCCGTTCAGGCCCGGGTTGCCGTTCTGCGCCGGCCCCGAGGCGGTGGTTTCCAGGAACAGGTTCTCGCCGCGCGCCTGCAGGCCTGCGGGATTGACGAAGTCGGTCAGGGTCAGCGCACCGATTTCCACCGATGCGGCGTCGTCGGCCATCTTCACGCTGATGGTGCCGTCGCTGCCGATGGTTACCGACTGCGCGCCTTCGGGAATCTGGATGCCGGGCTGCACCGGGTAACCGCTGTTGGTGACCAGTTCGCTGTCCTGGTTGATCTTGAACGAGCCGTCGCGGGTGTAGGCGGAGCTGCCATCGGGCAGCTGCACCTCGAAGAAGCCCCGGCCATTGACCATCACGTCCAGCGCGCGGCCGGTCTGCTGCTGGCTGCCCTGCTCGAAGTTCTTGGCGGTGGCCACCACGCGCACGCCCGTGCCCAGCTGCAGGCCGGTCGGCAGCTGGGTCTGCGCCGACGATGCGCCGCCCGGCTGGCGGACCTGCTGGTACAACAGATCCTCGAAGCTGGCGCGGTCCTGCTTGAAGCCGGTGGTGTTGGTGTTGGCGAGGTTGTTGGAAACCACCGACATGCGCATCTGCTGCGCATCCAGTCCGGTTTTCGCGATCCACAATGCCTGGTTCATCTTCGGAGTCCTGTCTGGCTGAAACCGGCCGCGTGCTGCGGCCCATGGGGTACGGCGTGCAAGCGGTGTGCCAGTGCCGTTACGCGGCGCCGGCGGAATTCCGTCAGCTGCCCAGTCGCAGCAGGCTGTTGGCGCTGCGTGCGTTGTCATCACCGTGCTTGATCACCTGCACCTGCATTTCGTACTGGCGCTGCAGCTGGATCATCTGCACCAGTGCACCAGCGGCATCGACGTTGCTGCCTTCCAGCTGGCCGCTGTGCACGGTGGGCCCGAGGGCCTGGGCGAACGGCTGCAGCGGATCGGTGTTGCGGAACAGGCCATCAAGACCGCGCTCGAGCCGTTCGTCCGGTGCCTGCACCACCTTGATCCGGCCGATCATGGCCATGGTCTGCGGGCCTTCACCCTGCGGGATGATCGAGATCGTGCCGTCGTTGCCGATCTCCATCGCCTGGTAAGGCGGAATGGCGATCGGGTTGTTGTTGTCATCCAGTACCGCGCGCCCACCGGAAGTCACCAGCTGACCGTTCGGTGTCACCGACAGTGCCGCGCCGCGCGTGTACGCTTCGCTGCCGTCGGTGGACTGCACGGCCAGCCAGGTGCCGGTCTGCAGCGCCAGGTCCAGCGGCTTGCCGGTGATGTGCTGCGCACCGGGCCGGCGGTTGAAGCCGGCGTCGACGTGCAGCGCATCGACCCGCGAGGCAAAGCCCCGGCCCTGGATCGGGAAGGCCTCGGTGTTGGCCAGCGCTTCCTTGAAGCCGGGGGTATCGGAGTTGGCGAGGTTGTGGCTGAGCGTTCCCTGCGCCTGCAGGGAGGCGCGGGCACCGGTCATCGCCACGTAGAGGGCTTTATCCATGCGGGGAGTTCCGTGACAGGGTCAGCGGCTCATCAACGGATGTTGATGACGGTCTGGGTGATCTGGTCCTGGGTGGTGATCATCTGTGCGTTGGCCTGGAAGTTGCGCTGCGCGGTGATCATGTTGACCAGCTGCTCGGTCAGGTCGACAGTGGACGCCTCCAGCGAGCCGGCCTGGATCTTGCCGAGGTTGGAGGTATCGGGCATTCCGGTACGGGCCGTACCCGAATCGAACGTCTCCGCCCACACGTTGTTGCCCTTCTGCTCCAGGCCCTGCGGGTTGTTGAAGGTGGTCAGCGCAACCTGGCCGAGCGGCTTGTCGTCGCCATTGGAGTAGCGTGCGTAGACCACGCCGGTGTCCGACACCGTGATTTCGTTGAGCTTGCCCGCGGCGTAACCGTCCTGCTGGGTGTTGCGCAGGGCGAACTTCTCGCCGTACTGGGTCGAGCCGCTCACGTCCAGGGTCATGTTCAACTCGCCCGCGCCGGTGGTCGGGGTGAACGTGCCGAGGCTGATCCTGCCGTTGGCCGGTGCGGTCAGCTTGCCGCTGTTGTCGAAGGTGACCGGCGTCGGGGTACCTGCGGGTTCGCCGTCCACGAAGTTGTGCACGGTCCACTGGTTGACGCCGGCTTCCTTGACGAAGTACGACACCTGGATGTGGCTCACGCCCAGCGAGTCATACACGGTAATGCCGCCGCTGGAGTGGTTGTAGCTGTTGGAATTGGTGGCATCGAACGGCTGCACCGTCGGTTCCTTGGCGTTGGCCGGCAGGGTGAAACCAACCTTTACATCGCTGGTCTGCCGGGGCGGGCTGTCGGTGGTCAGCAGCTGCAGGTCGATCATGCGACCGGCGTCGAAGTTGGTGCCGTCGGCGTTGGGCGCGAACACCTGCAGGCGCGCGCCCTGCGGGTTGGTCACGTAGCCTGCGGCATCGGTCTGGAAGTTGCCGGCACGCGAGTACACCCGCTGGCCGTTCATGTTCATGGTGAAGAAGCCCTCACCGGAAATCGCCATGTCCAGGCTGCGGCCGGTCTGCTCGTTGTTGCCCTGGATGAACTGCTGGGCCACGTTGGAGACGCGCACGCCCGAGCCGACCGCGTTCTTCGACAGGCCGTAGCTGGTGGCGGCGAACAGGTCGGCGAACTCGGCGCGCGACTGCTTGAAGCCGGTGGTGTTGACGTTGGCGACGTTGTTGGCGGTGACGCTCAGGTCGGAGTTGGCGGCATTGATGCCGGACAGCGAGACATTGAAGCCCATGGGATGCTCCTGGTAGATGCGGGTAGGCGGCTCAGCTGACGCGGAGCACGTAGTCGATCGGGGCCGTGCCCAGGCCCTTGAGGTTCAGGTACAGGCCATCGGAACCGACGGTCACGCTTTCCACCGGTGCCTGCACATAGGTGGACAGCTTGGTGCTCTTGCCAGCGGTATCGACATGGTTGGCGACCACGCTGTACTTGCCCGGCTCCATGCGGTTGCCGGCGGCATCCTTGCCATCCCACTGGAATGCGGTTTCGCCCGCGGCCTTGGCCTCGACGCTGATCGAGGTGACCTTGGCGCCGTTGGCATCGGTGATGTCCACGGTGATGATGCCGGCGCCGGGCGCGGCCACCGTGCCCTCGACGCTGCCTTCGTTCTCCAGCACCAGCTTCTCGGACGGCACCAGCACCTGGTGTCCCACCAGCGCGGCGCCACGCAGCACCTGGTCGCTGGCCATCGACTGCTGGAAGCCCTGCACCGTGGTGTTCAGATCGGTGATGCCCTGCACGGTCGACATCTGCGCCATCTGCGCGACCATCTGCGTGTTGTCCATGGGCTTGAGCGGGTCCTGGTGCTGCAGCTGCTCGGTCATCAGGCGCAGGAAGTCGGCCTGGTCCAGGGTGTTCTTCTTCTTGGTGGCGTTGCTGTTGGGAGCATTCAGGCCCAGTGCGGAGTAGACGTCCTGGCTGGTCTGGTTGTTGACGGCAGTGGTCATGGCGGTATCCGGTACTGCGGGCCTCAGCGGCCCATGGTCAGGGTGGCCAGGGCCAGTTCCTTGGCGGTGGTCAACATCTCCACGCCGGCCTGGTAGTTGCGTGAGGTCGAGATCAGATTGACCATCTGCGCGACAGGATCGACGTCGGGCTGGTAGATGTAACCGTCGGCGTCGGCAAGCGGATGGCCGGGCTCGTAGCGCTTGATCGGCGCCGCCTCGCTGCGGGTGATTTCCTTCACCTGCACCGAGGTGATGTTCGGGTCGTCCTTGCTCGTGACCGCCTGGAAGATCGGCTCCAGCGGCTTGTAGACGGCCTCGGCCGAGCCGGCAACGGTGTCGGCGTTGGACAGGTTGGAGGCGATGGTGCTCATGCGCACCGACTGCGCCTGCAGCGCGGAGCCGGCGATGTCGAAGATCGGCAGGTTGCTCATGGCTTATTGCCCCGTGATCGCGGTCAGCATGGAACGGACCTTGCTCTCGACGAAGCTGAGCGATGCGCGGTACTCCAGCGCGGCGCGACCGTAGGCGGCGCGCTCTGCATCCGGATCGACGGTATTGCCGTCAAGGCTGGGCTGGACACCCTCGCGCGCGATCTGGAACGGATTCAGGCCGTTGTTGATCGCATAGTGCTGCTCGTGGGTGGTGGCCATCAGGCCGTTGCCATCCTGTCCCTGTGCGCTGCGCAGGGCGGCGTCGAAGTCCAGGTCCTGGGCCTTGTAGCCGGGGGTATCGGCATTGCCGAGATTGCTGGCGATCAGCTTCATCCGCTGTTCGCGCAACGGCATGGCCTGGGCATGTACGCCCAGGTAGTCGGTAATCAGGTTGCGCACGATGCACTCCCACGGGAACGTTGCCCGGGAAGCTGCAAGCGGTGTGCCAAAAGGTCGTGGGCGGGGCGGGGCGCCGCTACGCTCGCCGGGCCATGCCCGGCGCTACCCAAGGGGCGGCCAACATCCGGTAGCGCCGGGCCATGCCCGGCGGGGAACCCCGGCGGCCTCAGGCCGCCATCGCCACCTTGCGCAGGCGGTCCAGCACGAAATCGGCCAGCTCGTGCGGGGAGTACTTGGCGACGAAGGCATTGGCGCCCACGCGCTCGACCATCGCGTTGTTGAATACGCCCGACAGCGAGGTATGCAGCAGCACGTACAGCCCCGCCAGCCCCGGATGGCGCCGGATTTCCGTCGTCAGCGTGTAGCCGTCCATCGCCGGCATCTCGATATCGGAGATGACCATGGCGTAGCGGTCGGCGGGATTCTCGCCCGAGGCGTGGATCTGCAGCAGGTGGTCCAGCGCCTGCCGGCCATCGGAGAGCAAGGTGGCGCCGACCCCCAGCTGGTCCAGCACGCTGCGGATCTGCTGGCGTGCCACCCGCGAGTCGTCCACCACCAGCACCTGCAGCTGCGGGCCGTCGGCGGGCATGGCCATCTGTGGATCGAGCACGGCCTCGCCCCGGATCTGCGCGATGTCGGCCAGCACGCTTTCCACGTCGATCACCTGGATCAGCTCGCCCTGGAAGCGGGTGACCGCCGTCAGATAGCTCGATTCAGCGCCCAGTTCCGGTGGCGGATGGATGTCCTCCACCGCGATGTTGACGATGCGCTCCACGCCGCTGACCAGGAAGCCCTGGATCGAGCGGTTGAATTCAGTGACGACAAGGTAGCCGGGCGAGGTATCGGCATCCGGCTCGCGCTCGGGATGGCCGATCGCCAGGCCCAGGTCCAGGACCGGCACCGAGCGTCCGCGTACATCGGCCACGCCGGCGAACTGCCCGGGCAGGCCGGGCACCTGGAACAGCTCCGGGCGCCGCAGCACTTCCTGCACCTTGAATACATTGACGCCAAAAAGCTGACGTCCGCCGAGGCGGAACAGCAGCAGCGCCAGTCGGTTGTGGCCGGCCAGGCGGGTCCGCTGGTCGATCCGGTTGAGCAGGTCATGGGACATGGCTGCTGTATCGGCGTGCAGCGGCGGGAACTTGAGGGTCCGATCCAGCGGCGCCGAGTGTGGTGCCGCGCGTCGCACTGGCACGCCGCTTGCACGCGTCCGGGCCAGGTCCCATCGACAGGAGGCGCCATGCGCCCGATCTCCTCCATCCTGGCAGTCGCACTGGCCATTGCCTCGCCCTGGGCAGTGGCCGCCGACTGGCAGCCGGTGGCCAGCATCCGTGCGGCGGCGTTGTCGAGCCTGCCTGCCGGCAGCGAAGGCGAGGCCCAGGTGGCTGACGCGCTGCGTCTTCCCCGGTGCGGGGGAGCGCTGCAGGTGCAGCCGACAGCGAACACCACGGTCGAGGTCAGCTGCCCCGATGCGGGCGGCTGGCGCCTGTTCGTACCGGTGAAGGTGCGGCGCAACCAGACGGTGCTGGTGCTTGCACGCGGCATCGCTGCTGGAGAAACGCTGACGGCTGCCGATATCAGTACCGCCCAACGCGATGCTGCACGCATTGCCGGGGCCGTGCTGGCCGATCCCAATGCAGCGATCGGCCGCATCGCCCGGCGTCCGCTGCAGGCTGGAACGCTGCTGTCGAGCAACGACCTGGTCACCCAGCGTCTCATCAAGCGCGGAGACAGTGTGGCGCTGGTGTCGCGGCGCGGCTCGGTCGAGGTGCGCATCGCGGGCCGGGCGATGGGCGATGCCGGCGAGAACGAACGCATCTCGGTGGAGAACCTGTCCTCGCGGCGCATCGTGCAGGGCACGGTGGATGCCCGTGGTGACGTAATCGTGGCGCGTTGAATTCCCGCAAGATTTCCCTAAAGATCACGGCCCTGCGGCCGTTATCCCTTGTGAACGGCAACTCCAGGACACCCCATGAGCCAGAAAATCGACGGCAACCTGCAGGTCCCCCAGGCACTGCGCAGCGTGACGAACCCGGCCAGCAAGCCCGGCGTCAGCAGCGACTCGCCGGCGCGTCCTGTGGAGGCGGCCGACAGCCTGCGCCTGACCGGCGAGGCCACCAATCTGCAGGCCATCGAACGCGAACTGACCACGGCGCCGGCGATCGACGCCCAGCGCGTGGCCGCCGTGCGCGAATCGCTGCAGAACGGCACCTATACGATCAATCCGGACGCGATCGCTTCGCGCATGCTTGAGCTGGACCAGCAGCTGCACGGATGACCGCGGCGATGAGCGAGCCGTTGCAGCGCCTGGCGCTGGCCCTGGACGTCGAACGCCAGGCCCTGGTCGAGCATGACGTGCACGCATTGATCCGCGCCACCGGCGCCAAGCTGGAGGCGCTGCGTGCGCTGGAAGGCGCACCGCCGGTGGGCGAGGGCGAACAGCTGCAGGAGCTGGCCGAGCGCAATCGCGCCAACGGCGTGCTGCTGTCGCGCAGGCGCCGCGAAGTGAACTGGGCGCTGCGCCAGCTGGGCCGCAGCGAAGAGGCCTCGGCCTACGATGCCAAGGGGCAGGCCCACGCAGTCACCGCTGGCCGTCCTCTGGCGGTGGCCTGACGCAACTTCGCGCGGACCTCCCGGCTCGCAGGCTGTCGCCTGCGGCACGACCGCGTATATTGGGCGCCTGTTCGAATGCCCCTGAGCCGCCGTGTCCGCTGCCAACGTCCTGGTTACCGCCCCCCTTCCACCACAGCCGGTGCTGCAGGCGTTGCTTGAACGCCTGCGCGAGGGCTTGCTGCTGTTCACCGAAGACGGTCAGGTCGCCTTGGCCAATCCGGCCGCGCAGAACCTGCTGGCCAGCGACGAAGGCCTTCTGCCGGCGCCACAGCGCCTGCGTCAGCTGCTGCCGCCGGACGCGCTGGAGCACGCCCGCCAGAACGGTCACTGGAACGGCAGCCTGCCGCTGGGCGAGGGCGTGGTGATCGCGCATCTGTACCATCACGGTCCGCCCGGGCAGGGCCACTACCTGGCACTGTTCCGCCACATCGAGGGCCAGGAAGACTACGAGCGCGAGCTGCAGCAGCGCCATGCCGAACTGCGCCAGGCCTACCTTCGATTGAACGGCACGCAGGAAAAGCTGCTGCAGTCGGAGAAGATGGCGTCCATCGGCCAGCTTGCCGCCGGCGTCGCGCACGAGATCAACAACCCGATCGGCTACGTGCACTCCAATCTCGGCAGCCTGCAGGAGTACCTGCGCAGCCTGTTCACCGTGATCGAGGCCTACGAGCGCGCCCTGCGTGCGCCCGACCCGAAGGCGCTCATCCCGGAGATCGACGACATCCGTGACCGGCTGGACATCGACTTCATCAGCCGCGATCTGCCACAGCTGATGGCCGAGTCACGCGAAGGCATCGAGCGGGTGACACGCATCGTGCGCGACCTCAAGGACTTCTCGTACTCCGGCCGCGATGAGTCGTGGAAGCTGGTTGACCTGCACGCCGGCCTCGAGTCCACCATCAACATCATCTGGAACGAGCTCAAGTACAAGGTCACCCTGGTGCGTGAGTTCGGCCAGCTGCCGCTGGTCGAGTGCCTGCCGTCCGAACTCAACCAGGTCTACATGAACCTGCTGCTCAACGCCGGCCATGCCATCGCCGAGCGTGGCACCATCACCGTGCGTACCGGTGTGGAGGGCGACCATGTCTGGGTCGAGTTCGAGGATACCGGTGGCGGCATCTCGCCCGAACTGCGCCAGCGCATCTTCGACCCGTTCTTCACCACCAAGCCGGTGGGCAGCGGAACCGGCCTGGGCCTGTCGATCTCCTACAGCATCATCAACAAGCACCACGGTCGCATCGATCTGGACAGCACCCCCGGCGTCGGCTCGCGCTTCCGCGTGGTGTTGCCGGTGAAGCAGCCGCGCTGAGCCGCCGCACGGCACAGGTGCACGGTAGCGCCGGGCCATGCCCGGCGGCCTCCATCATCGCAACGGCGGGCGATCCTCGCCGCCGTCACCTGCGTCCATCGCCACCGGGCCGGCATTGCTGCGGCGCTGTTCCTCGTAGGTACGGAAGGCCTGGTGGATGTGCTTGCGCAGCTCGTCGTCGTTCCATGGCTTGGTCAGGAAGCGGTAGATCGCGCCGCGGTTGATCGCGTCGGTCACCGTGTTCAGATCGGTGTAGCCGGACAGCACGAGACGGATGGTGTCGGGGTACAGCATTTTCACCCGGCCCAGGAACTCGGTGCCGCTCATGTCGCTCATGCGCTGGTCGGACAGGATCACCTGCACATCGTTGATCGCCAGCAGATCGAAGGCGTCGCGCACGTTGCCGGCGGCGAGGATGCGGTAGCCGTCGCGACGGAACAGCCGCACCAGCGAGCGCAGCACGTTCTCTTCATCGTCCAGCAGCAGCAGGGTGCGGTCCGGGCGGGTCTCGGCGAATGCTTCCGGGCGCAGGTAGCGCCGGCGCAGGGTCATGCCCGCGGCATCGGCCGACATCGGTTCGCCGAACAGATAGCCCTGGAACACATCGCAGTCGTTGCGGCGCAGGAAGCCCAGCTGTGCCTGCGATTCCACACCGTTGGCGATCACCGTCATGCCCAGCTGGTGGCCCATGGCGATGATCGCACGGGCGATGGCGGCCTCGCGGTTGCCGGCCGGTGCGCTTTTGATGAAGCTGCGGTCGATCTTCAGCTTGTCCACCGGATAGCGCACCAGCGCGCTCAGGCTGGAGTCGCCGGTGCCGAAGTTGTCCAGGCTCAGGCTGATGCCTTCGTTGCGCAGGTTGGCCAGGGTCTCGTGGACGAAATTGACGTTGTTGGTCAGCGCGCTTTCGTTGATCTCCAGCGTCAGCATCTGCGCCGGCACGCCCGCTGCCTGCAGCAGCGACATCACTTCGGCGAAGAAATTCGGTCGCAGCAGCTGCAGGGTGGAGACATTCACCGCAATGGTGAAGTCGTCGAAACCCTGGTCGCGCCACAGCCGGGCCTGCTTGAGCGCGCCCTCCAGCACCCAGGTACCGATCTGCACGATGATGCCGAGCCGCTCGGCCGTTCGCATGAAGCGCTCCGGTACCAGCATCCCCAGCGTCGGCGACTGCCAGCGCAGCAGGGCTTCCATGCCCACCACATGGCCATCGCGTGCGCTGACCAGGGGCTGGTAGCGCAGCTTCAGCTCGGCATTGGGGATGGCATCGACGATCTGGCGCGCGATGATGCTCTCGCTGTGCGCGCTGGGTGGTGTGTCCACGGCATGGATGCGCACCGCGTTGCCACCCTCGCGGGCGGCCTGGTACAGCGCATCTTCAGCATGATCGAGCAGGCGCGAGGTGCTGCTGGCATGCTCCGGGCACAGGCTGACGCCCAGCTTGCCGGTCATGAACAGGGTATAGGGCAGCACCGACAGCGGCAGTTCCATCTGCTGGCGGATTTCTTCGGCGAAGTCCTCCGGCAGCGGCAGGTCGGCGTCGCGCGGCACGGCGATCAGGAACTCGTCGCTGCCATGGCGCCACAGCTTGCCGCGCCCGCGCAGGTAGGACTGCAGGCGTTGCGCCACCAGTACCAGCGCCTGGTCACCCACTTCCGCGCTCATGTTCTCGTTGACCGACGCGAAGTGGTCGATGTCCACATGCATCAGCATCAACGGCGTGCCACCCGAAGCGGCTTCGGCCACCATCGCCTGCAGCTCGGGATTGCCGGCGCCAAGGCGGTCAGGGGCATCGTCGATGCTGACCAGCGGCAGATTGGGATTCCACATAGGCTCAGTAATCCGGTGTTTCGACGGCAGCCGCGCAGGCTGCCTGGTAGGGAAGATGGACATCGACCAGGGTGCCGGCGCCGTGCGCCGACTCGATCCGCACGTGGCCGCCCACGCTCTGCGCACGTTCGCGCATGACGATCAGGCCCAGGCCGCGCGGGCCGTCAGGGTCGAAACCCTCGCCGTCGTCGCGGATCTGCAGGTGCAGCCCGCGCTGGCCGACATCGCGCAGCTGCAGCTGCACCTGGCTGGCGCGGGCGTGGCGCAGTACGTTGGTCAGGCTTTCCTGGGCGATGCGGAAGCAGGCCTGCTCGATGCTGTTGTCGGGCCGATGCGGCAGGGGCTCGATTTCGGCCAGCAGTTCCACCGGTGAGGAGCGGAACAGTACCCGTGCCTGCCAGCTCAGTGCCGCCTCCAGGCCCAGCGCATCCAGCTGTGGAGGCCGCAGCAGGGTGGAGATGTCACGCAGCTTGGCCACCGTGGTGTCGGCCAGGCTGACGATCTGTGCCAGATCCTCGCTGCGGCGCTTCGGATCGTCTTCGTCCTGCGCGGCATAGGCGGAGAGCTTGATGGCGGTGATGGCCTGCCCGATGTCATCGTGCAGGTCGCGCGAGATCGCGCGGCGCTCGTCCTCCTGCAGCGAGAACAACCGACCGGCCATCGCCTGTAGTTCGCGGTTGCTGGTCTCCAGCGCACTGCGGGTGCGCTCGGAATCGCTCAGGTCACGCACGATCAGCAGCTTGCAGTCGCGACCGCCGTAGCGGACTTCGCCCACGGCCAGGCCGGCGTGGAAGCTGCGGCCATCGGCACGCTGCATCGCCACCACGCTGCTGTGGCCGGGGCCGTGCTGGGGCTGGCCGGCCCGGAGCTGCACGCGTACCCGCGCCAGATCGCTGTCGGCGACCAGAGCCGCCAGCGGCTCGCCGAGCAGGGCATGGCCGCCATAGCCGAACAGACTCGCGGCCCAGGCGTTGGCGTACAGCACGTGCTCCTCGAAGAGGATCACCACGCCGTCCGGCAGTACACGCACCAGTTCGCGGAACTGTTCCTCACGTTCGCGCAGCAGCCGCCGCGACTGCTCGCGCTCGGTCACGTCCTGCAGCGTGCCGAGCACGCGGTCGCGGCCGGCCTCGTCAACGCCGCTGGCCGCGCGCAGGTGCACCATCAACGCGCGGCCATCCATCGACAGCAGCGGCAGCAGCACGTCCACCTGCACCGGTTCGCCGGAACACAGTTCGGCCAGCAGCTGGTCCGCCTGCGCGGCAGTGGCCGGATCGGCCGCCACCAGCAGTTCGTCGAAGCGATGCCAGCGGCGCGCTTCCGGCGGGCGCCGGCCGAGCAGGCGATAGACCTGGCTGGAGTACCGGCCCAGCCCGCTGGAGGGGTCCAGTTCCCAGGCGCCGATCTTCGCCAGCTCATGCGCTTCCTCCACCCGTGCCAGTGCCTGGTCCCGGCGCAGCTGTGCAAGGTCCTCGGCGGTGCGATCGATGGCAATCAGCAGGCGTGCGTTGTGGCCGTCGTAACCGATTGCGTTCGAGCGCAGCTCCATCTGCCGCAGGCTGCCATCGCGCAGCTGCAGCTGCGCCCGCAGGATGCACAGCTGCTCGGGCGCCTCCCGGATGGCTTCGAGCTTGGTCTGCAGCGCCTGGTCCTGGCCGGGCGGCCAGAGCACGTCGATGGTGCGCTCAAGCAGTTCCTCGCGCTCCCAGCCGAAGGCGCTGCAGGCCGCAGGATTGGCATCGAGAATGGCCAGGCTGTCCAGATCGTAGACCAGGATCGGCCCGGGATTGCCCTCGAACATCTGCCGCAGGCGCAGCTCGGAGGCCTGCAGGCGGGCATGGGTGAGCAGCACGTGCTCGGCCAGCGGCCGCAGCAGCAGGTACAGCAGCCCGGCGCTGGCCAGGGCGAAGAACGACCCTTTCAGGCTCTGCCACAGTGATGCCTGGTACGGATCGGGTACCAGCAGCTGCACGGCGCTGTCGGTGGCGATCATCCAGGCCAGGGCCATCGCCAGGTAACTCAGCACGATCCGCCGACGATCGCGGCCCAGCGATTGGGCCATCCGCGGGTCGGGAACAGGGGCGGTGCCGGTCGGTTCTGCGGGCATGGACAGGGCAGCAGGTAGGGGCGCCGGCCATCTTACCGCGCAGGTGCCCCGTAGCCACTCAATTATCCGCCGCAGGCGCCGTTAACCACTGCGTGCCCCGCTGTCGGGCGTTTCATCCGGAGCAAGATCGCGTGGACCAAGGGATCATCGCCAGCCTGCTGCAGCATCCGCTCGCGTCGGCGCTGGTCATCGTCGACCGCACTGGCCGTCCGCTGGCAGCCAATCCGGCCGCGCGCGAGCATGGCCTGCCGGCGACGGTCGCGGCCTACGCGCCGATGCTGGAGGACCTGCGTCTGCTGGCCGCCGACGGTGGCATTGTTGCGTGCAGCCTGCCGGGAGGGCCGCGCGGGCATTACGACGGCCACCTGCGCGCTGTGCATGACGGCGCCGGCAATCTGCTGGCCTTCACCCTGAGCGTGCCGGAACCGGTGCCGCTGGCGGGTGGCGGACGCTGGGAACTAGCGCTGGACAGCGCTGGCCACAGCCTGTGGGACTGGGATATTCCCAGCGATCGCGTCACCCGCACCCCTGGCCTGGGCGAAGAGACTGCCAGCGGAATGCTGGCGCGCGTGCACGGCGAGGACATCGGCCACGTGCGCGCCGCGCTGGATCAGCACCTGCGTGGAACCAGCGACCAGTACAGCGCGCAGTTCCGCTTCCGCCAGCCCGACGGGCAGTGGCGCTGGGTGCTTGATCGTGGCCGCGTGGTCGCGCGCACTGCCGACGGCCAGCCGCTGCGGATGGTTGGCACCCACACCGACATCGAACAGCAGAAGCAGCTGGAGGCGTTGCTGCACGAACAGCAGGTGCACCTGAGCGAGGCGCAGCGCATCGCCAGCATGGGCAGCTGGTCGTTCGATCCTGGCACGGGCTCCTTCTGGTGGTCGCCCGAACTGCGTTCGCTGCTGGCACTTGAGCCCGGCAACGTGCCCGGCCAGCGACGCTGGCTCAAGCAGCTGCATCCGCGTTCACGTGGAGCGCTGCGGGCAGCCTGGCGCCGCTTGTGGCGCGATGGCCGCTCCGCCAGCCTCGAACTGGAGCTGGCCCGCGGCAGCGGCGAACCATCGCTGCATCTGCGGCTGTGGATGCAGCCGCTGCTGGACGGCGAGGGCCAGCCCAAGCGGCTGCTGGGCCAGGTGCAGAACATCACCGAACAGCACCAGACCGATGCGCTGATCCGCTGGCGTACCGAGCTGCTCAACCGCGTTTCGGCCCTGGGCCGCATCGGAGGGTGCGAGATCGAGGTGCAGACCCGGCACATGCAATGGACCGAAGAGTGCTATCGCATCCACGGACTGCGCAAGGAGCCGATCACTCTGGACCAGGCGTTGGCGCTGTACACCGAGGACTCGCGCAGCGCGTTCGAGGCGGCGCTGGGCCGGATTGCCGGTGGCGGCCTGCCCGAGCAGCTGGATCTCTGCTTCTATCGTCAATCCGGCCTGCGCGTATGGGTGCAGGTGCTGATCGAGCTGGATCGGCGCGATGGCCTGCCGCCACGTTTCGTGGTGCTGTTCCGTGACATCACGCGTGAGCGCGAGGCCAACGAGCGCATCGAGCTGCTGGCCCATTACGACCTGCTGACCGGCCTGCCGAACCGGGTGCTGCTGGGCGAGCAGACGGCTGAAGCAATCGAGGAAGCGCGTGATCGCGGCACCTCGCTGGCGATGCTGTTCATCGACCTGGATGGCTTCAAGACCATCAACGACAGCTTCGGCCATGCCACCGGTGATGCGCTGCTGAAGGCGGCGGCCACCCGGCTGCACCAGAACCTGCGCAACAATGATCTGTTCGGCCGCTTCAGCGGTGACGAATTCATCGTGGTGCTGCGCGACCTGGCCGAACCGGAAGACGCTGGCCACGTGGCGCGCAAGCTGATCGGCTCGCTGGCCGAGCCGCTGCGCCGAGGCGATACCACGCTGAAGGTGGGGGCCAGCGTGGGCATCGCCATGCTGGGCGATACCCAGACCGATTTCGATTCACTGCTGCGCGCCGCCGATGCCGCGATGTATGCGGCCAAGGAAGCCGGTCGCAACACCTACCAGTACTACAGCCAGGACGCACTGGCCCGCATCCAGCGCCGGCTTGAGCTGGAGCATGCACTGCATGGCGCGATCGAGCGCGAGGAGTTCAGCCTGGCCTATCAGCCGCTGCTGCACGCCCACCTTGGCGAGCCGCCGGCCATCGAAGCACTGCTGCGCTGGCATCGACCCGGCATCGGCTACTGCAGTCCGGCCGAGTTCATTCCCATCGCAGAGAAGTGCGGTGAAATCGTGCGCATCGGCGACTGGGTACTGAACGAAGCCTGCCGCCAGGCCACTGCCTGGGACAGAGCCGGTCTGCACTTCGACCGCATCGCGGTGAACGTCTCGGCCGTGCAGCTGCGTGATCGCGGCTTCGCCGAGCGGGTGATCGAGATCTGCCATGCCCATGGCTGGCCGCCACAGCGCCTGGAACTGGAGCTGACCGAGTCGGCGCTGATCCGTGACACCGACATCCTGCGTCATTGCTTCGACGTGCTGGAACGGCACGGTGTGCCGCTGGCGGTGGACGATTTCGGAACGGGATTCTCCAACCTCAACTACCTCAACCGGTTCCCGGTGGGCCGTCTGAAGATCGACCGCAGCTTCGTGCAGGGCATGCTGCACGACTCGGGTACGGCCGAGGTGACCCAGGCCATCGTGCACCTGGGCCACGCGCTGGGCATGAAGGTCGTGGCCGAAGGTGTGGAAACGCACCAGGAAGAAGACATGCTGCGCCGCCAGGGCTGCGACGAGATCCAGGGCTACCTGTACTCGCGGCCGCTGAGCCCGCGCGACCTGGCGCAGTGGCTGCGCCAGCAGCATCAGTCACCGTCGCGCACGGACGCCGGCAACGAAGCGCTGCTGGTGCGTTGACGATTTGTGACCGCGTACCCGCGGTCTCCAGGCCTGTCCGGTTGCGATGAACCTGCGGCGCATATGAGCCGAGCATGGGCTCGGCGGCGCTTTCTGGTCGGAGCGATGGACATCCCTGCGCCTCAGCCGAGCATGGGCCTGTTTCACCGTAGAGCCGAGCGGACGCTCGGCTCTTTCATGTTCGGGCCGCGATAGACCCGGCAGACGCCCCGGCGCTACTTCAGGGCATCTCCATCCAACCCCAGGTCCCAGGCCATGCCCAGCAGTTCGCCGGCGGTACCGGGCGAGGGCGGGCGCGCATCGGCGAGCTGCTGCAGCTCGCGGATCTCCTCATGCGCGACCTTTTCCAGCTGCTGCAGCTGTTCTCGCACGCTGGCGTTGCGTGGGCGTTCGATGTCGGTGAGGGAGGAGGGCGGGGCGCTGATCAGGGCCATGGGGCGCGTACAGGATGCATTCGGCGGTGGATCACAGGCAAAGGCCCCGGTCGAGCCGGGGCCTTGCAGACTGCCGGAGAGGGCAGCGGACACGCGTCTCAGAACAGTTCGACGGTACCGGCGCCCATGTTCTGCTGGGCGACCGGCTTGTGCGGCGGGCGCTCCCATTCGTTGCGCAGTTCGCGCAGACGGTTGCCGGTGCGCTGCAGCGCGCTGGCGATCTCTTCGTCGAAGACGCCGCCATTGCGGTGCAGGAGTTCCTGCAGGGCCACCGCTTCGCGGTTGATCGCGGTCAGGCGGTCGAGGTGGGTATGCACGCCACCCAGCGCCTGCGTGGCGATATCTTCGAACTGCAGCGCGCGCACGGCCTCGGCGACGCTGCCGTCGATGGCACGCGCACACTCGGACACCTCGCGCATGCCTTCGCCCAGAGAAGCATTGATCTGTGCCACGTTGTCCAGCATGGCTGCTGCTTCCTGGCGTGCTTCGCGGGAGCGGTCCATGTCGCGCGAAGCCATGTGCGAGACCGTCTCGCGGACCTTGGCGATGGCGTCCTTGGAGCTGTGGGCCAGCTTTCGGATCTGTTCGTTGAAGGTGGTCGAGCGCTCGGACAGGTTGCGCACTTCGTCGGCGACCACCGCGAAGCCGCGGCCGGCCTCGCCGGCACGGGCCGCTTCGATGGCGGCATTCAGTGCCAGCAGGTTGGTCTGGTCGGCAATCGACTTGACGTCTTCCAGCAGCGCGAAGATGCCGTCCAGGTGCTGCGCCATCTGGTCGATGTGCTGCACGGTGGTAGAGCTCTGGCCGCTGACCTGTTCCAGCGCTTCCACCAGCTGTTCCATGCGATGGCTGGCATGCTGGGCGAACCGCGCAACGTCGAGGCCCGCACTGCCTTCATCGCCGGCACGGTCGACGATGCGCGACAGCGCCTGGCTCTGCTGGCGCGACTTGCGGTTCATTGCATCGAAGCTGCCGCCCAGGCTCGATACCGCCTGGCGGATCAGGTCGCGGGCGCGTTCCACTTCGCCGCGCGAACCGTCGATTTCGTTGCCGACGAAGCTGCGCAGTTCGGTCAGCAGCTGGTCCTGCTCACGCAGGACGCGGGCCTGTTCCGGTGAGCGGTGCGCCTGGGCGCGGGCGGTCCACCACGCAAAGCCCAGCCAGCTCAGCGTCATCGTGGTCAGGATCGCCCAGCGCAGGGCGGCCGGCCATTCGAAGCCGATGGCGAAGGGGAGCAGCAGGGTCAGGGCCAGCGGGGCGGCCAGACGGATGAAAATGCGTGAGTACATGGACGTTCTCGGGAGGTGCACGGAGGATGTATCGGCCGTGTGCCCCTTCTCTTTAACGTCGATGCGCTTTCTGAATGCGCCGGATTTCCGGCGCCGGACGCTCGCCGGGCATGGCCCGGCGGTACCCCTGCAGCGCTGCGCGACGGTCAGGCCATGCGGTAGCGCCGGGCCATGCCCGGCGGATGCAACGGTCAGGCCAGCAGGCGGTCCACGGCCTCGACCATCGCCTTGCGACCAAACAGGAAGTCCCAGTAGCTGCCGCCCACCTGCCGCCACAGCACCGCGGCGCGGACGGCGGCCAGCAGCAGGGCACGGATCTCGGAGACCACACCGGCCTGGCCCAGGTAATGCGGGTTGCCCTGCACCATCACCCGCGGCTTGAGATGGCTGATGGTGTCCGCATAGACGCTGCCGAGGCTGGCCAGCACATCCGGGTGACCGCTGTCGCCCAGTTCGGCGGCCTTGCGCTGCGCCTGCTCGATGCCCGCGGCAACCTTGTTGACGGTTGCGCCGTCCTGCACGAAGCGGCGCTCCAGCTGCAGCACCGACAATGCCAGCTTGGGCAGGATCGGATCCTGGCCCTGGTTGCGGAAGTAGTTGTGCAGCAGGCGCAGGCCCGACTTCAGCGCGTGGCGGTCGCCGAACACCTCCTGCGGAGATGACGCGTCGACGCGGAACACGCTGTCCACCGCGGTACGTACAGCGGCGGCGTCGGAATGGCCGGTATCGGCGATGCGGCGCACCTGCTGCAGGGCCTGGGCAATGCCGGCCAGGGCCAGGACGCGGTCGTCGACAGTGAAACTCATGCAGCGATTACCTCAAAAGGAGAAGGGGTGGTGCGCAGGCGCTGTTCCAGCGGCGCATCGGTGGCGGCGATCACCGCACCGCCCAGGCAGATCTCGCCGTCATACAGCACCAGCGACTGGCCGGGCGTGACGGCCCGCTGCGGGCGGGCAAAGGTGACCAGCACGCTGCCATCGTCCAGCACATCGACCGTACACGGCTCGTCGGGCTGGCGGTAGCGGGTCTGGGCAGTGCATTCGAAACGCCGGGCCGGTGGTGCGCCGGCGATCCAGTGCGCGGTTTCCGAACGCAGGCGTTCGGAGAGCATCCACGGGCTGTCGCGGTCCTGATCGACATACAGCACGTTGCTGGCCACGTCCTTGCCGACCACGTACCACGGCGCGGCCGGGCGGCCACGCACGCCGCCGATGTTCAGGCCCTCGCGCTGGCCGAGCGTGAAATAGAACACGCCCGGATGCTCGGCAATCACGCTGCCGTCGGCCGGGTCGAGGATCTGTCCCGGCCGGGCCGGCAGATAGCGGCCCAGGAACTCGCGGAAGTCGCGCTCGCCGATGAAGCAGATGCCGGTGGAGTCCTTCTTGGCATGGGTCGGCAGGCTGACGTCACGGGCGATCCGGCGCAGGTCGCTCTTTTCCAGGTCGCCGATCGGGAACAGGGTGGCGGCCAGCTGCGCCTGCCCCAGCTGGTGCAGGAAATAGCTCTGGTCCTTGGAGCGGTCGGCGCCGCGCAGCAGCAGCCACTGGTGGCCGCGCTGGGTCACCCGCGCGTAATGGCCGGTGGCGATGCGCTCGGCGCCCAGTTCACGCGCCGCGTCCAGGAAGTGCTTGAACTTCACCTCGCGGTTGCACAGCACGTCCGGATTGGGGGTGCGGCCGGCGGCGTACTCGGCCAGGAAATGCTCGAACACGCCTTGCCAGTACTCGCTGGAGAAGTCGCGGAAATGGAAGGGAATGCCCAGCAGGCCGCAGACCGCCACCGCATCGCGGCGATCATCCTCGGCGCGGCAGTCGCCGCTGCCGTCGTCGGCCCAGTTCTGCATGAACAGGCCGGCCACGGCCTCGCCCTGCTGCACCAGCCGCCAGGCGGCGACCGACGAATCGACGCCACCGGAAACGCCCACCATCACGCGCGGGGTGCTCATGCGACCTCCCGGACCAGCGAAAGCGGGTGGCGCTGGCCACCCAGATAGTCCGCCACGACCTGCCATACCAGCGGGCTGCGCTGGCGCTGCCCGGCGGCCTGCAGCTCGGCCGGGGTCATCCACAGCGCGCGGTCGATGCCGGTGTCGAGCGGCTGCGCCGGATCATGCGAGACCGGGCGCGCCGCGTAGCAGAAGCGAAGGAACGTCGTACCGTCGCCCGCCGTCCATTGGTAACAGCCGATGAAGTCGGTCAGCTGAACCGTCCAGCCGGTCTCCTCGCGGGTCTCGCGCAGCGCCGCCTCGGCCAGGCTCTCGCCGGGCTCGAGGTGCCCGGCAGGCTGGTTGAGCACGGCGCGGCCATCGATGGTCTCCTCGACCAGCAGCACGCGGCCGCCGTCGACCACGATGGTGGCGACGGTGGCGTGCGGTGCCCAGCGCGGGTCCGGCGTGGCGTTCACCTCAGAGATCGTCCTTCTTGGTCAGTTCCAGTTCCATCGCGTCGGCGGTGCGGATCGCGGCATCGATGGCGTCGCTGAGCTGGTCGGCGGTTGCATCGGCGTCGATCTTCACCACGAACATCGCGGTCGCCTCCTGTTTCACCCAGCCGCCCATCTTGGCGTCCTGCGAGTCCTCCAGCAGGCGGTTGGCGACCGCGACCGGGAACTGCTTGGTCTTGGACGTGTACCCTGGCGACCAGATCTCACGGATGTTGTGGCTGCCGAAGTCTTCCACCGCCGAGCGCACGTACACCATCTGGGTGCGGTCGCCCTCGACGTCGAACACCAGGCGGTAGTCGCCATCCTCGTCGACCTCGTAGTTGTAGCCCAGCTTGTCCAGCTGGCGACCGACGGCAGCGTCGGCATCGGCTGCGCTCGCCGGACCGGCACAGGCCAGGGCGATCAACAGGGCAGGCAGAAGGGTCCTTTTCATGAAAATCCTGTGAAACCGGGGTGGGAAGGACAATTGTGACGGCGGCCGTCCGTGCCGTCCATTCCGGGAGGGCCGACGCGGGCGCGCGGCAACCTCTATAATGACCGGATGCCCCGCGAGTCTTCCCCCGATTCCCACCACGAGCACGGCATCGCCGTGGAGCCCGCGCGCCCGGAAGTGGCGCCGCCGCCGCTCTACCAGGTCATGCTGCTCAACGACGACTACACCCCGATGGATTTCGTGGTGGACGTGCTGCAGCAGTTCTTCAACATGGACCTGGACAAGGCGACGCAGGTGATGCTGCATGTCCATACCCGCGGTCGCGGCGTCTGCGGCGTGTTCACCCGCGAAGTGGCCGAGACCAAGGTCGGCCAGGTCAACGAGTATTCACGGATGAACCAGCATCCGCTGCTGTGCACGATGGAAAAGGCCTGACCGGCCTCTTGTAGAGCCGAGCCCATGCTCGGCTACAGCGGGATCACCCCTCCGCCAGCGCCTCCAGTGCCATCGCCGCGACTGTCTCGTCGATATCGGCCGGGTCGCCATCATTGCGGAACCATACGGCCGACAGCCCGGCGCTGGCAGCGATCCAGCGCAGCAGGCGCGTGCGATCCAGCTCCGCCAGGGCGCTGACCTCGGTCACCCGGGCCGCAAAGCGCTCCGGCCGGGTCGCGACGTGGATGCCGGGACCGCACAGGTCGGGATTGCTGAACAGCGTGGTGTAGTCGAACGCGCGATCACCGATCAGCCGTTTCGGGTCGATCGCCAGCCAGCCGCGCGTGCCGAAGTCGAGCACGTTGTCGTGGTGCAGGTCACCGTGCAGCGGCCGGACCTCCTGTTCGTCCTCCAGCAGCGCGACCGCCAGCGATCTGCACTGTTCCAGCAGTGGCGGCAGCGAGCCCCTTGGCTGCAGCAGGTCGGCGAACCATGTAGGCAGGCAGACCAGCTCCGCTGGCGGTGCGCTCCGTGGCCGGTGCAGCCGCTGCAGGACCTGGCACAGGATCGTGGTACAGGTGCTGTCATCGCCGCCGATCGAGCGCTCCCGCAGCGATTGGCCGCCGGCGCGCTCGATCAGGATGGCCGGCCCCTCGTGCGCCAGCAGGCGCGCGGCACCGTCGCCGTCCCACCAGCGCAGCAGGCGATGGCTGTTCTGTTCTTCGGTTTCACTGCTGATCTTCAGCATTGCCGGCAGGTCGTCGGCGGTCAGTACCGGCCAGAGCCGGGCGTGCGGGGTACGGATGGCGGGACCATCACGTCGCAATCGCCAGCGGCTCAGGTAGGGTTCGCTCATGGGTGGGCTGTCCGGGAGTGAATGAAGATCAAGCAATCCGCACTGCTAACGCCATCTGAACGCAGCAATCCGCTAGGGTGATGGAAATCGCGTAGTCAGGCCGCATATTGTCCCCATCTGCCGCCGGAGTAATCCATGTTCAGCAAAGACCTCGAACACACCATCGGCCAGTGCTACAAGCGCGCCCGTGAGGCCCGGCATGAGTTCATGACGGTCGAACACCTGCTGCTGGCACTGCTCGACAACCCGTCCGCCCAGGCCGTACTGAAGGCCTGCGGTGCCGATGCCGACCGCCTGCGCCAGGAGCTGGAGCAGGCCATCGAGGCCTCCGTGTCCCGCCTGGCGGAAGACGATGGCCGCGACACCCAGCCGACGCTGGGCTTCCAGCGCGTGCTGCAGCGGGCCGTGTACCACGTGCAGTCCTCGGGCAAGAAGGAGGTCACCGGCGCCAATGTGCTGGTCGCCATCTTCGGCGAGAAGGACTCCCATGCCGTCTACTACCTCAACCAGCAGGACGTGACCCGCCTGGACGTGGTCAATTACCTGTCCCATGGCATCGCCAAGCTGGGCGAGGAGGGCGAACAGCCCTCTTCCGAAGGCGAGAGCCGGGCCGAGGGCGGGGAGGGCGAGCCGAAGGGGGATGCCCTGACCGAGTTCGCCAGCAACCTCAACGAGCAGGCCCGGGCCGGACGCATCGACCCGCTGGTCGGGCGTGCCGACGAGATAGAGCGGACCATCCAGGTCCTGTGCCGTCGTCGCAAGAACAACCCGCTCTACGTGGGCGAGGCCGGCGTCGGCAAGACCGCGATCGCCGAAGGCCTGGCCCGGCGTATCGTCGAGGGCTCGGTGCCGGAGGTGCTGGCCGATGCCGTCATCTATTCGCTCGACCTGGGCGCACTGGTGGCTGGCACCAAGTACCGTGGCGACTTCGAGAAGCGCCTGAAGAGCGTGCTGACGGCCCTGAAGAAGGTGCCCAACGCCGTGCTGTTCATCGACGAGATCCACACCATCATCGGTGCCGGTTCGGCGTCGGGCGGCACCATGGATGCGTCCAACCTGATCAAGCCGGCGCTGGCGTCGGGCGAGCTGCGCTGCATCGGCTCGACCACGTTCCAGGAGTACCGCGGCATCTTCGAGAAGGATCGCGCCCTGGCGCGCCGCTTCCAGAAGATCGACATCGTCGAGCCGACCGTGGGTGAGACCTACGAGATCCTGCAGGGCCTGAAGGGCAAGTACGAAGCCCACCACGGCGTGACGTACTCCGACGAGGCGCTGCAGGCCGCGGTGGACCTGTCGGTCAAGCATATCGGTGACCGCCTGCTGCCGGACAAGGCCATCGACGTGATCGACGAGGCAGGTGCGCGCCAGCGGCTGTTGCCGGAGGACCAGCGCAAGGAACTGATCGACGTGGAGGAAGTGGAGGCCATCATTGCCAAGATGGCGCGCATCCCGACCAAGCAGGTCAGCGCCACCGACAAGGATGTGCTGCAGCACCTGGAGCGCAACCTGAAGATGGTGATCTTCGGCCAGGACCCGGCCATCGAGACCCTGTCGTCGGCGATCAAGCTGGCGCGCTCGGGCCTGGGCAATCCGGAGAAGCCGATCGGCAACTTCCTGTTTGCCGGCCCGACCGGTGTCGGCAAGACCGAGGTGACCAAGCAGCTGGCCCTGCAGCTGGGCATCGAGCTGGTCCGCTTCGATATGTCCGAGTACATGGAGCCGCATTCGATCAGCCGCCTGATCGGTGCGCCCCCGGGATACGTCGGCTTCGACCAGGGCGGCCTGCTGACCGAGAAGATCGTCAAGACGCCGCATTGCGTGCTGCTGCTGGACGAAATCGAGAAGGCGCACCCGGACATCTTCAACATCCTGCTGCAGGTCATGGACCGGGGCGTGCTGACCGACACCAACGGACGTGAAGCGAACTTCAAGAACGTGGTGCTGGTGATGACCACCAATGCCGGCGCGGCCCAGGCCTCGCGGCGTTCGATCGGCTTCACCAAGCAGGACCACGCCACCGACGCGATGGAGACCATCCGCCGCAGCTTCACCCCGGAATTCCGCAACCGCCTCGATGCGGTGGTGCAGTTCCAGGCGCTGGGCTTCGAGCACATCCTGCGTGTGGTGGACAAGTTCCTGATCGAGCTGGAGATGCTGCTGCAGGAGAAGCACGTCAGCCTGTCGGCCACGCCGACCGCGCGCGACTGGCTGGCCCACCATGGCTTCGACCCGCTGATGGGTGCCCGTCCGATGGCGCGCGTGATCCAGGACAAGATCAAGCGTCCGCTGGCCGACGAGCTGTTGTTCGGCAAGCTGGTCAACGGCGGCAAGGTCAGCATCGATGTCCGCGACGACGAACTGGTGGTCGAGACCCAGGCCGAGCCGGAGCGGCTGCTGCCGGCCACGGTGGAGTGAGCTGACGCCACGGGCTGTGGCGTGAAGGACTGGAAACGGCAAGGGCGGCTTCGGCCGCCCTTGTGCTGTCAGGTGTCAGCGGCTGCGACGGCGCGCTTCACGCGTGAACCGCTCGGCATCGATCGGCTCGATGCGCGCCACCTCGCAGGAGCCGCGACCGGTGTCCAGCTTGCTTCGGCCCTCGCTGCACAGCGTGTCAGCCTCCTTGCCGTCGGTCGTGAAGCCGAGGCGGGTGGCCCGCACGGCGGAAGGGCAGCTGTTGCGGAAGTGCACGACATAGTGCGCTTCGCCGGAGCGGAGCAGGATGTTCCTGTCGGCGCCGGCGCGAACGATCTGCTGTTCGCCGGACAGCGGCACGCACTGCGCCGCCGGGGTGTCGGCCGCATGGGCGGACGGGGCCAGCAGGGCGATGGCGGACAAGGCCAAGGGGGCGAGCAGGGAAGTGAGGTTCATGGCGGGGCAGGGGTGGCGATCCGGAGTGGATCGGATCCCAGAATGCTGCCGCTGTCGCAACTGCGAATCTGCCGCAAGCAGGGCTGACTGACGCCATGGTGAGATCGGTCACGATGACCTCCGGCAGGGCCGGAGAGCGCGCATGACAAAAGGCCAGCAACCCAGGCTGGCCTTGTCGAAGTGGCGCGACGCGCCGACCGCTTACTTCATGCGGTAGGTGATGCGACCCTTGGTCAGGTCGTACGGGGTCATTTCAACCTTGACCCGGTCACCGGTGAGGATGCGGATGTAGTTCTTGCGCATGCGGCCGGAGATGTGGGCGATGATCTCGTGCCCATTTTCCAGACGAACGCGGAAAGTGGTGTTCGGCAGCGTCTCGCTGACGGTGCCCTCGAACTCGATGGAATCGTCTTTCGACATGTAGTCCTGTGCGGTTCAGAAAACGGCCACGCTGGGCCTAAGGCGCAGTATTTTACGCGGGACGCGGCCGGCTTGCAAAGTTTATGTTAACCCCCGGCCAGGACGCGGGCCGGCAAGCGGCCCATGTGCCGTGTCCACGGGCCTTCACGCCCCGGGCAGCGCACGGCCTGCCGCACGTGGTCCAGAAACGCGGCGCGTGGCAGGTGCACCGCACCCATCCGCAGCAGATGTGGATTCTCCACCTGTGCATCGATCAGTTCCCAGCCCCAGCCATGCAGGGTGGCCGCCAGCGCGGCCAGCGCGATCTTGGAGCCGCCGCTGGCGCCGCTGAACATGCTTTCGCCGAAGAACACCGTACCGATGGCCACGCCATAGATGCCACCGACCAGGGTCTGCCGGTCCCAGACCTCGACGGAATGGGCGAACCCGAGGTCGTGCAGCCGGCTGTAGGCCTCGACCATTGCCGGGCTGATCCAGGTGCCGTCCTGTCCGGGGCGCGGCGCGGCAGCACAGGCGCGCATCACCTGGCTGAAGGCGGTGTCGGCAGTCACCTCCCAGTGGCTGCCGCGCAGCTGGCGGCGGAAGCGGCTGGACAGGTGTACGCCGGAGGTGCGGAACACCATGCGTGGGTCCGGTGACCACCACAGGATCGGCTCGCCGTCGCTGAACCACGGGAAGATGCCGCCGGCATAGGCATTCAACAGGCGTGCAGGATGCAGGTCGCCGCCTACGGCCAGCAGGCCGTCGGGACTGCGCAGCGCGGTTTCAGCGGGCGGGAAGGGGGCGTCCGGCGCATCGTCCAGGCGCCAGGGCAATTGACGGGTCATGCCGGGAGTGTAGCGATGCCGGCGCATCCATTCTGCGGCGGCGCTAGTCCTGCGTGCGGAACGGGCTGTGTTGCTGCAACGTCTGCTCATAGCGCCGCACGTCCCTGCGCTCCTGCCGGCACCAGTCCTGCAGAGCTTCTGCGAAATCCGCATCGGCCACCCAGTGCCGGCTGCGCACCCGCGTCGGCAGGAAGCCGCGCGCCAGCTTGTGTTCGCCCTGTGCGCCGGGCTCGAAGCGGGTCAGGCCTTCGCGCAGGCAGTACTCGATGCCCTGGTAGTAGCAGGCCTCGAAGTGCAGGCCAGGCAGGGTAGCGCCACCCCAGTAGCGGCCATACAGCGTGTCGCCCCCACGCAGGCACAGGGCGCCGGCAATCGGTTCGCCGTCCTGTTCGGCCAGGAACATCACCAGGCCGCGCCCGAGGCTGCTGGCCAGGTGGCGCAGGAAGGGCTCGGTGAGCGCCGGTGCATTGCCGTACTCGACGAAGGTCTGCAGGTAGAAACGGTACATCGCCTGCAGGTCGGCACGGCTGGCCTCATCGCCGTGCACGACGCGGAAGCCGATGCCCTGGCGGGTGACCCTGGCGCGCTCCTGGCGGATGTTCTTGCGGTGCTTGTGGTCCATGGCGCCAAGGAACTGATCGAACGTCGTCCAGTCGCCCGGGTTCTGCCACTGGAACTGGATGTCCTCGCGCAACAGCCAGTCATCGCCGAACAGCGCTTCATCCGCTGCGGTGTGGAAGTTGATATGCGCCGAGGACACGCCCAGCGTGGGCAGCGCCCCGCGCAGGGCCGACAGCACGCGCGCGCGGGCTGGATCGTCCCGGGCCAGCAGCCGCGGCCCGGTCACCGGCGAGTACGGCACGGCGCCGAGCCATTTCGGGTAGTAGTCGCGGCCATGCCGGGCATAGGCATTGGCCCAGGCGTGGTCGAACACGAACTCGCCGTGGGAGTTGGTCTTCAGGTAGCCGGGAATCGCCGCGACCAGGACGTCGCCCTCCCACAGGGTGAAATGCCATGCCTGCCAGCCCCAATCCCCGCGCAGGCAACCGTGGGCTTCGAGTCCGGCCAGGAAGGCGTAGCTGACGAAGGGATTGCGGCCATCATGCAGCGCGTCCCAGTCGGTGGCGGTAACGGACTGCAGCGAGTCGAGGAAACGGGGGGAGG
>NZ_JAOCKC010000012.1:0-82036 GCF_029844625.1 Stenotrophomonas sp. GD03680
AGTGCCGCAGGGGGTGTGCAACCTGAGAAAGCGATCGTCGCTTCGCGGCGCTGCAAGCGCCGCGAGCAACGTCGCATGACGGAGGTGATGCGGAAGTCCTTCCATGAGCAACGCGCGTCCGGCTTGAAACGGGCCAGACTGTTCGGCTGCAGGGCACAGAAGAAAGAGTCAAAGACGACAACGCAGACATGCCAGCGCCGAGACTCACGCACAGCAATGCCAATTCTCTGTCGATGAAAACCTCAAAGTGATCGTCGAATCACTTCTCAGCGGCAATCCCGGTCCTTATGCGACACCACATGTGAGCGCATCCGGATCCACCACCGGCACCGGTGTGGTCAGTGCGCCATGCCCCGCGTGATCGCAGCAGCGCGCTGCTTCAACTGCGCCACGGCATCGGGAATCATCTCCATGCCCACGTCCAGGCCGGGGTTCAGCACCAGGCCGACACCGTCGCCGATTCCGGCCAGCAGCGCATGCACCGCGATCGGCATGGCATGCGCGAACTGCGGCAGCTGTTCGTGCCACAGGCCGGCACGCTCGGGGGCGGTGAACACCGCGAACATCGGCTCGCCACTCTCGCTGGTCAGCACCAGGGGCGAGATGCTCTCATCCCATGCGCCGTCTTCGCCGATGGCCTTGTCCAGCAGCACGAACGCCGTCGAGGTCAGCAGCCCATCGAGGAACTGCGACGCGGTCAGCGTGCCATCCTGGGCCTGCAGCAGGCGCACCTCGAGGTCGTTGAGGGGTTCGAACGGGGTGTCGTGGTCCATGGTCGCTTCCGCTACGTGATTGCAGGAGAGACTTTAACAGGCCGAGCCCTCGAGCGATGAACCGGTGTCAGCGGACCCTTCCGCGGCTCGCTTTCCTGCGTGCAGATCAACGCCCCGAGCAGGCGGGCTGGGCCAGCAGCCAGTCCTGCGCGGCCTGCAGACCGGACGCTCCGGGGGCGGTGGGCTGATCCGGCTGCAGCTGGCGACCGTCACCCTGCCCCTGGCGGTCGGTCATGACATTCACGGTCAGCAGCAGCATGCTGCCATCCACCAGGGGCACGGGTTGATTGCCGGTGGAATAGCCTGCACTGGGCTGGCCGAAACTGCGGCTGCCGGGCTGGCCGCGGAAGGCCAGCGCCACGGCCTCGCCCGAACTGGCGGTACGGGGGCCGAACACCACCGCAACCGGTGCGGAACCGCCGCGCAGCACATAGGCCGCCTGGCGCGAGCGAAGCCGCGAATTCGCGCCATCCAGGACCTCTCCGTCGCGTTGCCGCCACGGCCGTTGCCCTTCGGCGCTGCGGAAGCCGCCGATCACGGCCCCTTCCTTATCCGGGGTGCCCTGCAACAACGGCAGCAGGCCCAGCAGCATGGGCCACATGTTGCCGCCGCCATTGCCGGACAGATCGACCACCCAGCCGCACCGCGTGCCGTCATCCAGGGCCACGATGCGGTGCTGCAGCGCCAGCGCGTAGGTTCTGCGAGCGTCATACCGTGCCTTCTCGCCCGCCTGAGGATCGTCCAGGAATGGGCTCACCCGCAGCACACCGACGCGCGCATCGGCCTGCCACGGCATTGGCGATGCCGCATCCTGGCCGGCCTTCAAGCGTTGCGCACGCCCGGAACGCTGGCGTTGCAGGCTGGGCGGAATCCAGCGGCCATGGCCGCCCGTGCTGCGGGTAGCGGCGTCATCCAGCAACTGGCGCCGGCCAGCATCATCGGTTGCGGCGGCCAGCGTCGCGCGTACACCGGCCCAATCGACACGGTCGCGGTACAGCGCACGTGCCTCCAGCAGCTGCAGCATCTGCACCTGCGCCTCCGGTGAGGGCAGTTCAACCGCGGATGCCGAGGCCGTTGCGGCCATCGTCTGCGCAGCCCAAAGCACGACCACCGTCGCACCCGCGCGCCGCACTCCGTTGCAGATCTGCATACGACGTTCCTTGCCGTTGAGTCAGGCGCCCAGCATAGCGGGTTGATGATCGGCACGGCCATCGCGCAGGTTGTCGCATCTGGACTGGCTGGCAGCGCAGGCATTGCGCGATGCCGACACAGCGCTCCGGGCGCGAGGAAGGCAGCCGATACGAACACACACATTGCAACTTTGCCCATGTCATCGCGCTGTGGACCGCGCGACGGTGGCATCTGCGAGCGCCCCTGTGCTGGCCGGGATTGGCGTCCCGAATGAAGCTTTTCAACGGCGGGCCTGCGACAACATCGCGGGCCCGAATAGTGCACCCTCCGTCGTTCTGCGGCGGGCGGTGCGTGGGGATCTCCGGATCCGCCGGCTTTTTCTCCGTTGAAAAGCTTCACCGGCACGCCAACCCGCACCGCCCGCCACCCTGCGCCCCGCAGGTGGCCTTGCCTGTGAGATTGCCACCATGACCCTGCCCCATCCCACCCATCCCCGCCTGCACGCGCTGCTGGGTGATGCCCTGCCTGGGCTGCGGCTGCCCGCCGCTGCCGCCGACATCCTGGAAGATGCGCTGGCCGCAGCCCACGAGAACGTGCCGCGGCCTGCATTCTTCGCCCGGTTACGCAGCATCGCGCGCGGCGACGGTGCCAACGGCCAACCTTGGCCCGAAACGCGGATCACGGAAGCGAGGGCGCGTGACCTGGCCGGCGCTACGCGCTGCCTGGCCGCAGTGTCTTCCTGCGCAGGACTGCTGCTGGCCGCGCAGGCGGCACGGGAGATGGACGATGCCCGAGCGCACTGCCCGCCGCAGGTGGAAGAAGGGCTGCTGCACGCGGTACAGGTGCTGGCCGATCACGCGGGGGCGCTGGTGGAGCCCGCAGCGGCAGTCCCCGGCCAGCAATGAGCCGAGCTGGCCCTGCTCCACCGCAGGTGCGTCCATACCCCGGCGCTGTCAGATCTTGAGATAGATCCTGCGCCGGTCCAGCCACCACGCGACGCCCCACCACAGGGTGACGAAGGCCAGGGCCTGCAGCATCGACGCCAGCTCCAGCGCACCCGGCATCGCCGCCGCCAGCTGCTGCCAGACCCAGCCCCAGGCGCCGGTTGCCAACAATGCCACCGACATCACCGAGGCCCCCAGGTACGCGGTGATCGCGTTGACGCCGAAACGACGGCCCCACGCGGGCCAGCCCTTCTGGTCGATCAGCACATGCGCCAGCCACAGGGCCAGCGCCGCAAGACCTCCGGTCCACAGCACGTAGCTGGGCGTCCACAGCTGCTTGTTCAACGGCAGCACAATGGCAAGCAGCAGGCCGAGCACTGCCGTTGCGGCGCCCACTCCTGCCAGCGCCACGGCGCGACCGCTGCGCAGCAGTGCGCCGGCCAGCAGGCCCAGGGTGGTGCTGGCCAGCGCGCCCAGCGTGCTCAGCAGCCCTTCCGGGTCATGCCCAAGCCCGGTATCGGCGTGCCACTGGTAGATCCACGGGGCGAACAGCGCGGTATCCAGACGGCTGGCCGGGTTGGTCCATGGCGACAGATCACCGAGGCCGAGCAGCAGCACGGTATAGCCCACCAGCAGCCCGACAAGCACTCCGACCTGCACGTGCAGCCGCGCATACACCGCCAGCAGGCCAACCAGCGCCGCACACACCGCGATGCGTTGCAGCACGCCCCAGATGCGGAAGTGATGCGTATCCAGCGCCCACCAGATCAGCAGATGCAACAACGCGCCGGCTACCAGGATGCGCAGCGCGCGCTCCAGCACGCCACGCGCCAGTGTGGGTCGCACCGACGCATCGAGCGCACGCGGTGCCACGCTGAAGGCCATCGACACGCCGACCAGGAACAGGAAGAACGGGAACACCAGATCGGTGGGCGTGCAGCCATGCCAGTCCGAATGACGCAGCGGTGCGAACACCGCACTCCAGTCGCCCGGGTTGTTGACCAGCAGCATCGCCGCCACGGTGATGCCGCGCAGGGCGTCGATCGAGCCCAGGCGCGCTGACGGCGCAGCACTCATCAGGCGGCCTCGTACTGTCCGGCAATCCAGGTGCCCCGCACCTGCAGGGCATCGTCCAGCAGCACCAGGTCGGCCTGGTAACCCTCGGCGATGTGGCCCAGCCGGTCGTCCACATTGAGGAACTGCGCCGGATAGGTCGAGGCCATGCGCGCCGCTTCGGCAAGCGGCTGGCCGAGCAGCTGCACGGTGTTGCGCACGGCCGTGGCCATGTCCAGTGCCGAGCCGGCCAGCGCGCCAGCTGCGTTGCGCACCACCCCATCGACGGCAGTGATGGTCTCGCCATACAGCACATAGCTGGGATCATCGGCGCCGACCGGCGGCATCGCATCGGTCACCAGCAGCAGGCGGCCGCGTGGCTTGGCTGCCAGCGCTACCCGCAGGCTGGCCGGATGCACGTGCACGCCGTCGACGATGATGCCGATCCAGCTGTCGCGATCTTCCAGCGCGGCACCCACCGCACCCGGCTCCCGGCCCTGCAGCGGCGACATCGCGTTGTACAGATGGGTGAAGCCGCGCACACCGGCATCCAGGCCGGCGCGGATCTCTTCGTACGTTCCAGCGGTATGTCCAGCCGCGACGATCACCCCGCGCTCCACCAGTGCGCGGATCGACTCCAGCGGTACCCGTTCCGGCGCAAGGGTGAGCAGGGTCACGCCATTGTCCAGCGAGGCGGCCAGCGCGATCTCCTCCGCATCGGGCACGCGGAACTTGCTGGCGTCGTGGGTGCCCTTCCGAGCCGGGGCGATGTACGGCCCTTCCAGATGGATGCCGATGACACCGGGTACGCCTTGAGCGATGGCTTCGCGCAAGGCGGCGATCGCTTCGCGCATCACCGCCACGTCATCACTGATCAGCGTCGGCAGCATCGCGGTGGTGCCGAAACGGCGGTGCGCCTGCGCGATGGTGCGCAGGGCCGCCACGTCCGGCGTGTTGTTGAACAGCGCGCCGCCACCGCCATTGACCTGCACGTCGATGAAACCCGGCAGCAGCCAGCCGCCGCCGAGATCGACCTGCTCGGCCGCCTGGCCCACCTGCGGCGCGGCGTCGGGGAGCAGCGCGCTGATCTTCCCGTCCTCGATGAGCACTGCCAGGTCATCGCGGAAATCATCCCCGACCAGGATGCGGGCATTGCGCAGCACGGTTGCCATCACACGGTCTCCGTGACCTTGTTCAGATGCGGCGGCAGGTCCGGGTTGAACCCGCGGCGCAGCGCCAGCGCATTGATCGCACGGTAGAAACTCTGCACGGTGAGCAGCGGAGCGCACAACGGATGCGGCGCGGCAGCCACCGGCAGGTTGCCTGCGGCGCCGGCCATCCATACCTGCGCACCACGCGCTGAGAACTCCTCCACCACGGCACGTGTGCCCGCGCCGGTCTCATCGGGCTGGGCGAAAGCCAGCACCGGGAAGCCGCGGCCGACCAGCGCCATCGGGCCATGCTTGACCTCGGCCGAGCTGTAGGCCTCGGCATGCAGACTGCAGGTTTCCTTGAACTTCAGCGCCGCTTCCTGCGCCGCGCCAAGCCCAAGCCCACGCCCGAGCACGAACAGGTTGGTGGCGTCCACCAGGCCATCGGCCAGCGCCGTCCAATCGCACTGCCATGCCTCGCGCAACGCATCAGGCAGCAGCTCCAGCGCAGCGCGCAGGCCACTGTCCTGCTTCCAGTACGTGGCCAGCTGCAGCAGTGCCGCAAGCGACGCCAGGTAGCTCTTGGTCGCGGCCACGCTCTTCTCCGGGCCCGCATGCAGCGGAATCACCGTGTCGGCCAGCTGCGCCAACGGCGAATCCTCGACATTGACCAGTGCGACCACGCGCGCGCCGGCGGCCTTGGCCGCTTCGGCATTGCGCAGCAGATCCGGACTCTTGCCCGACTGCGAGATGACGATGAACAGTGCACCGCGCAGCTGCAGCGGCGCGGCATACACCGAGCCCACCGACGGCGAGGCGGAGGCGACCACCAGGCCCAGCTGGGTTTCCAGCAGGTACTTGCCGTAGGTGGCGGCATGATCGGAGCTGCCGCGCGCGCAGGTGACCACGAACGGGGGTGGCGCGGCGCGCAGGCTGGCAGCCAGCGTCTCCATCGTGGCGTGGTTGCGCGAGAACTGGCGGGCGACGACGTCGGCCGCTTCAGCGGCTTCGGCGAACATCAGGGTGGAGGTGGGGTCGGACAGCGACATGGCGGGCTCAGGCAGGATCGGAAGGGAGTGGGCGGGCGCCGGCGGGACGCATCGGCGCAGTCGACCCGCGCACTACCAGCTGCGGCACGAAGCCCTGGTTGTGCAGCGGTGCAGGCGCGTCGTCATAGGCATCGCTGCGCAGCTGCGCGATCAGCAGGCGCGCGGCGTGGCGTGCGATGTCCTCGGTGGCCTGCTTGGCGGTGGTCAACGGCGGCCAGGACTGGCGCGAGAACGGGCTGTCCTCGAAGCCGGCAATGGACAGGTCGTAGGGCACGTTCATTCCCGCCGATTTGGCAGCGGCCAGCACGCCCGCAGCGATTTCATCGTTGGAACCGAAGATGGCGGTGGGCGGTTCGCGCAGCGCCAGCAGGCGGCGCGCGCCCCGGAAACCGTCGTCGAAGGTGTAGTCGCCCTGCACCACAAGATGCTTGTCCACGGTCATGCCGTAGTCCTTCAGCGCCGCTTCGTAGCCGGCATAGCGTTCGCCGGAAGAGCGGTGCGAGCTGCCACCCCACAGGAAGCCGATGCGCTGATGGCCCAGCTGGATCAGATGCTCGGTGATCTCATAGGCCGCTTCGCGGTCGTCGACGAACACGCAGGCTCCGTCCGCCGGGTCCTCGGTCGCCGCGATGATGCGCACCAGCTTGATGCCACGTGCGGTCAGCGCCTGCACCAGATCGCGGCGCTCGGACATCGGTGCGGTCAGCACCAGGCCGGCCAGGCGCGAGCGCTGTACCCAGTCGGCCAGTTCATCGGCCAACAGGGGCGAGCTCGAGTCGCAGGGGTGGATCTGCAGGCCGAAGCCGGTCTCCCGGCACGCGGCCAGCACGCCGTTCTGCACGCCGATGATGTGGTACGGGTTGGGGTTGTCGTAGACCAGCCCGATCACGAAAGTGGTCCCGCTGCGCAGGTTGCGCGCGGACGGATCGGGCTCGTAGTCGAGCTCGGCGATCGCCCGCAGCACCCGCGCACGGGTGGCCTGCATCACGGAGGGCTCGTTGTTGATCACCCGCGAGACGGTCTTCAGAGAGACCTTGGCCTTCTCCGCGACGTCCTTGATGGTCGCTCTGCGCATGGGTTTTCCCTGGGGTTGGCTGCCGTCCATCATCGCCTATCAGCGCTCCTGCGGCAGGCCGGCGCGGTGGCCGATGACCGAGTAGAACAGGATGTACAGGTAGCACGGCACCATCAGCAGCACGAACACCAGCTGGAAATCGATGTGCTGCTTGAGCACGGCGAACAACTGCGGAATGATCGCGCCACCGGCGATACCCATCACCAGCAGCGCCGAGCCGGTCTCGGTGAAACGGCCCAGGCCACGGATCGCCAGCGGGAAGATGGCCGGCCACATCATTGCGTTGGCAAAGCCCAGCAGGGCCACGAAGGCCACCGAAACGTAGCCGTGGGTGGCCCAAGCACCGAGGCAGAACACCACGCCCAGTACCGCCGAAACGGTCAGGTAGCGCGACTGCGAAACCACCCGGGGAATCAGCAGCAGGCCCACCACGTAGCCAGCCAGCATCGCCGCCAGGGTCAACGAGGTGAACATCTTGGTCTGGTCCAGCGGCAGGTCGAAGCCGTGGCCATAGGTACCGATGGCATCACCGGCCATCACTTCCACGCCGACATACACGAACAGGCAGAGCACGCCCAGCCACAGGTGGGGGAACTGGAAGATGCTGCTGCGCTCGGCCGCGCCGGCGGCCGTCGGGGTGGCGTTGGCCTCAGAGGACTTGATCTCCGGCAGCGGCGAGAACAGTACGGCGACGGCCAGCAGCACCAGCAGGCCGGCCATCGCCAGGTACGGCGCATGGATCTTGGCGGCGAACTCATTGAGCAGGGCCGCCTTGGTGACCGCGTCGGCCGCCTGCACCTGCTTGTCCAGATCACCGATGCCATGCAGCACCAGGGTGCCGATCAGCACCGGTGCCAGCATGCCGGCGATCTTGTTGCAGATGCCCATCAGCGCGATGCGACGCGCTGCGGTCTCGATCGGGCCGAGGATGGAGATGTAGGGATTGATCGCCGTCTGCAGCAGGGCCAGGCCGCTGCCGATCACGAACAGCCCGCCCAGCGCGCCGGGGTACCAGCGCTGCGTCGCGAATTCACCGAAGAGTGCCGCGCCGCCGGCCATCACCAGCAGGCTCAGGCTGAGGCCCTTCTTCATGCCGGTGCGGCGCAGGATCCACGACGACGGCAGGGCCAGGAAAAAATAGGACAGGTAGAACACCATCAGCACCAGGAAGGCGCCGACCTCGCTGAGCTCGAAGGCCAGCTTGACGAAGGTGATCAGCGGGCCGTTGAGCCAGGTGAAGAAGCCGATCAGGAAGAACAGGACGCCGACGATGGCGATGGAGGTGGCCACGTTCGGGCGCGCGCTTGCAGCGGGGACGGCGGACATCAGGAGGGCTCCTGCGGCGACGGTCGCAGAACGCGGCGTCGGAGAGTGGCTGGGAACAACGTTGTCACATTCTTTCGATGGACAACGGCGGTTTGTCAACTTCCCTGCGCGGGGCAGCGCGGGCCATGCTGCATCGCGCAACCGCCGCGTGCGGTCGCGTGCTGAATGCGCTGGAGCCGTTGAGCCCCGTGCAGCAAGGGCTCCGGCGTGAAGGCGCTGTTCACGCCATGGAAACGTTTACCGCACGCCCCATTCGTTGCGCCGCAGCAACGAAAGTGTCACGAACTCGTTGACATCGTTGTCAGCGGGGTTACAGACTCCGCCCAACAGCCGGCCTCACCCTCGGATCCGGCCCCCTCTTCAGCAGGAGCCCGCGTGACCGCCAGCCATCCCGCCCCGGCCCATGTCCTGTCCCGCGTCGCGCCCTCGTTCCTGGCCGCCGACGTCGGCGGCACCCATGTGCGTGTCGCCCGGGTCCAGGCCAGCGGCGATGCCGCCCATCCGGTGCAGGTGCTGGAATACCGCAAGTATCGCAATGCCGACCACGCCGGCCTGAGTGCGATCCTGTCCGACTTCCTGGGCGACGGCCCGCGCCCGGCGCATTGCGTGGTGGCCACGGCCGGTTATGCGCGCGAAGACGGGACGGTCATCACTGCCAACGTGCCCTGGCCGCTGTCCGCGCGGCAGATCGAGGCCGACGTCGGCGTACAGCAGGTCCACATCGTCAACGACTTCGAAGCGGTGGCCTATGCCGCGGCACAGGTCGACGCCAGCGGCGTCCTGCACCTGTGTGGGCCGGAAAGCGCCCCGCGCGGACCGACCCTGGTGGTCGGTCCGGGTACGGGCCTGGGTGCGGCACTGTGGATCCCGACCGCCCATGGCCCGGTCGTGCTGGCTACCGAAGCCGGGCAACCGACGCTGGCCGCCAGCACCGAACTGGAAATGGCCATCGTCCGCCACATGCAGCGCGAGCGCGCTCACGTGTCGATCGAGCACGCAATCTCCGGCCCCGGCCTGATGAACCTGTACCGCGCGGTGTGCGCCCTGCAGGGACAGCAGCCCACCCTGGCCAGTCCGGACGCGGTCACCGCCGCGGCGATGGCCGGCACTGATGCGCACGCACGCAAGGCGCTGGATGTGTTCTGCGGCCTGCTCGGCAGCACCATCGGCGACATGGCCCTGTTCTACGGCGCCCATGGGGGCGTCTATCTGGCCGGCGGCATCCTGCCGCAGATCCGCGAGTACCTGCGCACCAGCACCTTCGTCGAGCGCTACCTGCAGAAGGGGCCGATGGGCGAAGCACTGGCACGCATCCCGGTGAAGGTGGTCGAGCACGGCCAGCTGGGCGTGGTCGGTGCTGCCAGCTGGTACCTGCAGCAGTCGGCCGCCTGACACCGCAACAGGCTTCAACGCAATCGCAGCACGCAGTACGTGGCACGCCAATGCACGGGACATCGCCGCCGCCCCGCGCACGTCAACGCAACCGCAACCGAACACCGCCGCCGGCACCCAATCGAGTGATGAGGAGAGACATCATGAACACCCGCAAGACCCTGCTTTCGGCCGCCATCGTCAGCTGCCTCGCTTTCAGCGCACATGCCCAGCAGGCTGCGCCGACCGCAACCGACCTGGACACCGTGACCGTCACCGGCATCCGTGGCTCGATGGAGAAGTCGCTGGATACCAAGCGCGAAGCCAACGCGCGCGTGGAAGTGGTGACCGCCGAAGACGTCGGCAAGCTGCCGGCGCACAATGTGGCCGACACCCTGCAGCGCCTGCCCGGCGTCAACATCAGTTCGTCCAGCGCCGACGAAGGCGGCTTCGATGAAGCCGACCGCGTCAGCCTGCGTGGCACCAGCCCGAGCCTGACCCAGACCCTGATCAACGGCCACACCGTCGGCTCGGCCGACTGGTTCGTGCTCAGCCAGGGCAACAACGTCGGCCGCAGCGTCAGCTACTCGCTGCTGCCCTCCGAGCTGGTGAGCTCGGTGGAAGTGAACAAGTCCTCGCAGGCCAAGCTGCAGGATGGCGGCACCACCGGTACCGTCAACATCATCACGCGCAAGCCGCTGGAGTTCGCCAAGCCCTTCAGTGCGGAAGCCTCGGTAGGTGCGGTCCGTTCGGACCAGGCCAAGTCGACCGACCCGCAGTACTCGGCGCTGTTCAACTACAAGAATGACGCCAACAACTTCGGCGTGATGCTGCAGGCCTTCTACCAGAAGCGCGAGCTCCGCCGCGAGGCGCAGGAAATCCCGGGCGGTTTCACCCGGATCGGCGCCGATGATCCGGTGGCCCTCACCAATCCGGACCTGATCGGCGTGGCCGTCCCCGGCCTGCTGGGTTCGACCCTGTTCGAACAGACCCGCGAACGCAAGGGCGGGCTGGTGACCATCCAGTTCAAGCCGACCGATACGCTGAACCTGTCGCTGAGCGGCTTCTCCTCCAAGCTGGAAGCCAACAACTACAACCGCAATTTCATGCTGTGGGGCGGCAACTTCGCCAAGTCGCAGGCGCCGAACCCGGGCTACACCGTGACCGACGGCGTGCTGAGCAATGCCACCTACGCGGGCGTCCCGGGCACCAACTACGGTGTCTACGACATGATCTACCGTGAAGCCACGGCCAAGACCAACTACGTCACGTTCGACGCCGACTGGCAGATCAACGACACCCTGGACATGAAGTTCCAGGCCGGTACCACCAAGGGCACCGGTGAAACCCCGCGCCAGTTCATTGCTGAAGTCACGCTCGGCCAGGGCGGCGGTGCCAGCTGGGCAACGCACGGCGCCGGTTCGCCGGTGGACTGGAACATCGGCGGCGACATCAGCCCCAGCGGCGTCACCAGTTTCGGCACATGGGGCAACCAGCTGGTCCGCGCCGAAGACAAGGAAGACTGGGCCACGCTGGACTTCAGCCAGTATTTCGGCACCGGCGTGCTGAACTCCGTGGACTTCGGCGTGCGCTTCGCCGACCACGAACGCGAAGCGCTCTCGCCGGAAGGTGCGACCCCGGGTGACATCTGGTCCGCACTGCAGGGCAGCGCCACCGCCAACTATCCCAGCGGCTTCGCCGGTGATGTCGGCGGCACCTTCCCGCGCAACATCTGGTACTACACGCCGGATGCACTGAAGAACGCGATCATCAACAACTCCACCTGGCTGGCCGGCAACGATGGCCCCACCGGCCGCCACAACTACGGTGCCGAGTGGAAGGTGAAGGAGAAGAACTTCGCCGGCTACGTGCAGGCCAACTTCAGCGGCGACTGGTGGAGCGGCAACGTCGGCCTGCGCTACGTCAACATCAAGCAGGACATCGACACCTACAACGCGGTCAGCAATGCCGCCGATGCCGATGTGAGCAGCCTGTTCGGCATGTGGGAGCGCACCGCCTTCCAGAACAAGCGCAACCGCGTCCTGCCCAGCGCCAACATCAAGCTCGACCTGGACGACAGGCTGGTGCTGCGCGTGGCCGCGTCGCAGACCCAGACCCTGCCGGATTACTCGGCCCTGGGCGCTTCGTCGTGGGGTTCGGACCTGAACAAGACCGGCGGCGGTGGCAACCCGAACCTGAAGCCGACCCTGTCCACGAACTTCGACGCCAACCTGGAGTGGTACTTCATGCCGCGCGGCCTGCTGTCGGTCGGTGCGTACCACATGGACATGAAGGACTACATCGCCTTCGACGTGGTCTCGCGCCAGCTGTACAGCGAACTGACCAACCAGCTCGAGACCTACCAGATCTCCACCCCGATCAATGCCGACGGCAAGGTCACCGGCGTGGAAGTGGCCTATGAGCAGCCGATCGGCGAGTACTTCGGCATCAACGCCAACTACACCTACGCCAACGGCACCACGGCCCACACCTGGTCCGACGGTTCGCACAACCTGCTGGGTACCTCGAAGAACACCTACAACGTGGGGGCCTACTTCGAGAACGAGCGTTTCGGAGCACGCGTCAGCTACACGCACCGCTCGTCGTTCCTGATCAGCCTGTCGGGCACCAACCCTTACTACCAGGATGATTTCGGCACGCTGTCGGCCTCGTTGAGCTACAAGGCCACCGACTGGCTGAGCATCAGCCTGGATGCGCTGAACCTCAACAACCCGACCTACAAGTACTACCAGACCGCGGCCATTCCGACGTCGTTCTACAGCAACGGCCGCCAGTACTACCTCAACTTCCGCTTCAAGTACTGATCCATCGGCCGCGTCATCGCCGAGTCGTGCATGCACGCCGGGCCTGGGTCATTCCGGGCCCGGGGTTTTTCATGTATAGCGTTCATTGCACCGTTCCAAGGAGTCGTTCCGATGGTCAAGCCCTTCCGCGCCAGGATGCACGGCGCACTGCTGCTGGGCAGCCTGTTTGCCCTGCTGCCGGCCCTGCCGGCCTTCGCCGCCGATCCGGTGCCCGCCGCTGAAGCTCCTGGCCCGCAGCTGCGCGCCAACAGCCTGATGCTGATTCCTGCCCCCGCCAGCGTGCAGCCCGGCCAGGGCAGTGGCATCACTGTGTCCGCCACGACCGCGCTGTACGCAGACGGCGAGGCCGCACAGCGGGTCGCCACCCAATTCGCCGACCTGCTGGCGCGCAGCGGCGGCCCGCGCCTGGCGCTGGCTACCGGCAAGGCTGCGGCCAAGGCAGGCGGCATCCGCTTCCAGATCATTCCCACCTTCCGCGACAGCGGCGAGAGCTACACGCTGGACAGCACCGCGCAGGGCGTGCTGGTGCAGGCCGGCAACGAGACCGGCCTGTTCTACGGCGCAACCACGCTGGCCCAGCTGGCCACCGGCGGCAGCCAGGGCGCGCTGCCGGCCGTGCAGATCCAGGATGCGCCGCGTTTCCCCTGGCGGGGCTTCATGCTCGACTCGGCACGGCATTTCCAGAGCCTGGACGAGATCAAGCGCGTGCTTGATGCGATGTCCGCGCACAAGCTCAACACCTTCCATTGGCACCTGACGGATGACCAGGGCTGGCGCATGGAGATCAAGCGCTACCCGAAGCTGACCGAGGTCGGCAGCTGCCGCCTGCCGGCCGGCGATGGCGGCATCGATCCGGTGACCAGACAGGAGTACCCGTATTGCGGTTTCTACACGCAGGAGCAGATCCGTGAAGTGATTGCCTATGCAGCCAAGCTGCACATCCAGGTGATTCCGGAAATCGACGTGCCGGGCCATGCCACGGCCGCGATCGCCGCCTATCCGGAGCTGGGCTCGATCAGCACGCCGCTGAAGCCGATCAGCGAATGGGGCGTGTTCCCCAACCTCTTCAACGTGGAAGACAGCACCGTGACCTTCCTCGAGAACGTGCTGGAGGAGGTGATCGCACTGTTCCCGGCGAAGTACGTGCACGTGGGTGGCGACGAGGCCGTAAAGGACCAGTGGGAGGCGTCCGCGCAGATTCAGCAGCGCATGCGCGAGCTGGGCATCAAGGATGAGATGGCCATGCAGAGCCACATCATCAAGCGCCTGGAGACATTCCTGGAGGAACACGACCGGCGCCTGATCGGCTGGGACGAAATTCTCGAGGGCGGCCTGCCCCCCCAGGCTACGGTGATGTCCTGGCGCGGTACCGAAGGCGGCCTGGCCGCTGCCAGCGCCGGCCATGACGTGATCATGTCGCCGGTCGGCTACCTGTACCTGGACTACCTGCAGACCGCCTCGCCCAATGAAACGCCGGGCCGCCCCACGCAGGTCAACCTCGGCAAGCTCTACAACTTCGAGCCGGTGCCGGACGAACTGCCCGCCGACAAGCGCGGACACATCCTCGGCCTGCAGGCGAACATGTTCACCGAGCACACCCGCAGCTATGCGCGGCTGCAGCACAACCTGTTCCCACGCCTGGCGGCGGTGGCCGAGACCGGCTGGAGCCCGCCCGGGAAGCGTGACTTCCGCGACTTCCTGGCACGCCTGCCGTCACAGCTGCAGCGCTACCGCGCATGGGGACTGGCCTATGCACAGACGCCGTTCGAAGTGGGCGTGGAGTACCACGATGATCGCGCCGCAGGCACGGTGACGGTGTCGCTGGCCAACCCGCTGGGCTACGAGGTGCGCTACAGCACCGATGGCCAGCCGGTGACCGCGCAGTCGCCGCTGTACCAGCAGCCGCTGACCGCGAAGGTGCCCGCCACGGTACAGGCCGCAGCGTTCTACCGGGGCCGGATGCTGGCCGCAGAGCCCACCGTAGCCGCGTTCACTCCGCAATCGCTGCTCGCCCGCCGCAGCGACGAACTGCTCAGCTGCGTTGGCAACAAGGGCCTGGTACTGCGCCTGGAAGACGATGGCCCGCGCGAGGGCGCACGCGCGGTCTTCAACGTGGACATCTTCCAGCCCTGCTGGCGCTGGCCACAGGCGCAGCTGGACGGCATCGGCAGCGTGGAGGTGCGCGCCGGTCGCATCCCCTACTACTTCCAGCTGGCGCATGACGAGCCGAACCGTCGCTTCGAGAAGGCCAGGCGCGCGCACGGCGAGATGCTGATCCGCCGGGGCAGCTGCACGGGCAAGGTGCTGGCCGAAGTCCCGCTGCCGGCCACGCCCGATGCCGATGGCTTCGTGAGCCTGCGTGCGACGCTGCCGAAGGGCACGCATGGCACCGACGACCTGTGCATCAACTTCACCGGTGATACCCGCCCGGCGATGTGGGTGCTGGACGAAGTGACGCTGCAGAAGTAACCGGAAGGCTGTGGAGCCGGGCCATGCCCGGTTCCACTTCAACCAGGGAAGGCGTGTCAGCCCCGCCAGCGCAGCAGGAGGTCGCGCAGCGGGGTCAGCGCGAGGCCCAATCCGGCAAGAACGCCAACCGTGTTGGCGAGGGCGTCCATCGGGTCGGCCATGCGGTCGCGTGTCAGCGCCCCCTGTGCGAACTCGATCCCGATTCCCATCAGCACCAGGCCCAGCCCGACCCACAGCAGCGGACGTCCTTGCCGGAACAGCTGCACGGCACTGCCGGACAGAATGAAGTACGCCAGGAAATGCTCGACCTTGTCGCCGTTCTCCGGCACGGGAATCGGTGGCGGGGGAATCAGGCAGACCACGATCACGAACAGCACGGCCAGCACCCACAGCGCAGTCCATAGCCGCGGCCGCCGCAGAGGCTTGATCATGCGCGCCGTCGCGCTCACAGGCGCCAGCTCAGATCGCCCAGCGCGAACGCCGGCTCGAAGTCGATTCCACGCTGCAGGCCGATCGCCTGGAAGCGCTCGCCCATGCCGGTCGGCAGGGTCAGCTTCTTCACCTGGTCGCGCAGCTGGATGCGCCCCACCTCATCGGTACGCTCCTCGGCCAGGCTCAGCACCTGGTCCAGGCCATTGCCGATCAGGAAGCTGGCCTGGCTGCAGTACCCCGCCAGCTCGAAGCCACCGTGCAGGCCCGCTTCGGCCATCGCGGTGAAGTCCACCGAGGCCGTGATGTCCTGCAGGCCCGGCCAGCGATGCACGTCGTTATGCACGTGGTGGCGGTAGAAGGCGCGCACCGTGCCGTCGTCGCGATCGTGCTGGTAGAACTCGCTGCGGCTGTAGCCGTAGTCGATGAACAGCATCGCGCCACGTTGCAGGCCGCCAGCCACTGCCTGCAGCCAGTACGGCAGCTGCGGCAGCACCTCCGAGCGGTATCCGTCGGCGAAGGGCCTTTCGAGATAGCGTTCGATGTGGCGCACGGCGCCGTTGAGCAGAATATCGGCCGGCTGCGCGCCACGGATGAAGTTGCCCTCCGCGTCCAGCTCCACGGTTTCCTCGTAGACCTCGCCGTCCCTGATCAGGAAGCGCGGGGTCGGAAGTGCGTCGATCACCTCGTTGGCGAACACCACACCTTCCCAGTCCTCTTCGAACGGACGCTCGATCCAGTCCACGCGCGTGGCCAGCTCTGCCGGCAGCGCCTGTTGCAGGCGCTGCTGCTGGCGCTGGCGCAGGTCGGCACTGGGTTCAAGGATGGCATAACGCGAAGGCACCGCATCCAGCTCGGCCAGCCGCAGCAGCACGGCTTCGGCGAAGGCACCGGTGCCGCCGCCCAGCTCCAGCATCCGCGACTGCGCACCGAGCTGGGCGAACACCGGCGCCAGCGCATTGGCCACGCTGCCGGCGAACAGGCCACCCAGCTCGGGCGCGGTGGTGAAGTCACCACCGCCACCGAACTTGCTGGAACCGGCGCTGTAATAGCCCCACCCGGGTGCGTACAGGCACAGTTCCATGAAGCGGGAAAACGGCATCGCGCCCCCCTGGGCGAGGATTTCAGCGCGCAGTGCGGCGGCCAGCTGGTCGCTGTGGGCCAGGGCGTCGGCATCGGGCAGAGGGAAGGTAGGCTGCATGGCGTCTTCGAATGCGGTGACAATGGTGCACAGGATAGCCGAGCCTTGGAGGACCCTCGATGAGCGACACCGCCCCCGTGGCCCTGATCACCGGCAGCGCGCGCCGGATCGGCGCCGCCATCGCACGCCAGTTCCACGCCTGTGGCTGGTCGGTGGTGCTGCATGCCAACACGTCCAGCGCCGAGCTGCAGCAGGCCGCCTTCGACCTGGACAACGTCCGTCCGGGCAGTGTGCTGGCCCTGCAGGCCGACCTGCGCGATGCCGGCGCCCTGCCCGACCTGGTCGAGCAGGCCGTGGCCCACTTCGGCCGCCTCGATGCGCTGGTCAACAACGCGTCCAACTTCTTCCCCACCCCGCTCGGCCAGGTGACCGCCGAAGCGATGGATGAGCTGTACGCGGTCAATGCGCGTGCACCGCTGCTGCTGTCACAGGCGGCCGCGCCGTACCTGCGCCGCCAGCAGGGCTGCATCGTCAATCTGACCGATCTGCACGGCACCGACCCGATGCGCGACCATGTGGCCTACACCATGGCCAAGGCCGCACTGGAGATGGCCACCCGGTCACTGGCGCTGGAACTGGCGCCGAAAGTGCGGGTCAATGCGGTCGCCCCCGGTGCGATCCTGTGGCCCGAGCAGGGAAAGGACGATTTCGCCCGCGAGGCCCTGCTGGCGCGCACGCCGCTGGCACGCACCGGCACGGTCGAGGAGATCGCCGAGGCGGTGTACTGGCTGGTGGCCGACGCCAGCTTCGTCACCGGCCACACCCTGCGCGTGGATGGCGGACGCACGGTGAGTTGAAGTCCGCCGGGCATGGCCCGGCGCTACCGATCTACGTAGGCGAGCGCAGCGGCCCTCATTCCAGGTCAACCACCTCGAATGCCTCGCCAAACTGAGCGTGTGCACGCCACAGCGCCGCCAGGGCCAGGCCGCTGACCGGGTCGATGAAGTCCGGCGCGATGTCCGCCAGCGGCTTCAGCACGAAGGCGTGCTTCAGCTCGGGGCGCGGAATGCGCAGATGGCCCGGGCCTTCCACGATGTGGTTGCCGTAGAACACCACGTCGATGTCCAGGGTGCGGTCGGAGAAGCGCGGACCAGTGCGATCACGACCGTGGGCGTCTTCCAGCGCGTGCAGCCAATCATCCAGCGCCTGCAGCGGCAGATCGGTCTGGATCAGCACGCCATTGTTGAGGAAGGCCGGGCCATCGAAGCCTACCGCGGCCGTGCGGTAGGCCGGAGACACCTGCAACGCGCCGAAGCGCTCGCGCAGGGCCGCCACCGCGGCGTGGAGATGGCGGCGGGGCTGGACGTTGCTGCCCAGGCTGAGGAGCACGGTGGTCATGCGGTTCAGGTGACGGGTCTGGGGGGCGTGGGCATGCCGTCGTCACGGCGGCCTGCCTACAATCCGGGACGCACATGATAGGGCACCGACATGACCTATTGCGTTGGAATCGAGGTGGACCAGGGCCTGGTCTTCGCCGCCGACACCCGGACCAATGCCTCGCTGGACGATGTGCGCGTGCACCGCAAGCTGCACGTGTTCGAGTATCCCGGCCAGGCGGCCTACGTGTTGATGGCGGCTGGCAACCTGGCCACCACCCAGTTGCTGGTCTCGCGCCTGACCCGGGACGCCGGCGAGCGGCGCACGCCCAACCTGCGCGACATGACCCATCTGTTCGAAGCGGCGGCCTATGTCGGTCGCCTGCTGGTGGACAGCCAGGTGCACGGCGGCCACAGCGAGCACGGCCATGACGGCGTCAACACCCAGGCCACGCTGATCTTCGGCGGCCAGGTCGCCGGCGAACGCCCCGGCCTGTACATGATCTACCCGCTGGGCAATGCCATCGCCGCCTCGCCGGAGACCCCCTACCTGCAGATCGGCGAGTCCAAGTATGGCAAGCCGATCCTCGACCGCATCCTCAGCCCGGCCACGCGCCTTGAGGACGCCGCGCGCACGGCGATCGTGTCGCTGGATTCGACCATCCGTTCCAACCTCTCGGTCGGCCTGCCGATCGATCTGGCATTGCTGCGCGACGGCGAGCTGCGGATCGCCCAGCAGCTGCGGCTGGGCGCGGACTCGCCCCTGTACGCGGACATCCACCAGAACTGGTCACGGCGGCTGGAACAGGCCGTGGACAGCCTGCCACGCTTCCCGTGGGAGACCCCGGAACGGCCGGCGTGACCTGCCGCCGGGCCATGCCCGGCGACGCAGATTCAGCCCAGTGCCTCTGCCACAGCGCGAAACACCTGCTGCATCTGCAACGGCTTGCGCAGCACATGCACCTCGATGCCATCAGGGAATGCATCGGCCGGAACGTCCACTGACGCGTCTTCCAGCACCAGCGCCGGCCCCCGGTAACCCAGTCCGGCCATTTCGCCCAGCAGCTGGCTGGCCGGCAGCAGTTTGGAGCCGGCGTCGGCGATCACCAGCGCCGGCATCGCCTCCTGCTGCATCCAGCGCAACGCCGCCGGTCCATCGGAAGCCAGCTGCAGCTGATATCCCTGGCTGGACAGCGCGTTGCCCAGCAGCGACAGGCGCGTGGCTTCGCCATCGACCACCAGGATCGACTGGCCACTGCCGAGTGCCACCAGCTGCTCGATCGGCTCGCCGCTCTCGATGGTGTCACGCATCGGCAGGCGCAGCTCGAAACAGGTGCCCTGCCCCGGCTGGCTGGTGACCGTGATGCTGCCGCCAGCACCTTCGACGATGCGCTTGCAGGAAATCAGGCCCAGGCCGGTACCGTCCGCCTTGGTGGTGAAGAAGGGATTGAACAGATGCGAGAGCGTATCGGCATCCATGCCGATGCCTTCGTCGGCCACGGCGATGCGCATCCAGTCCACACCGTCGCGCTCGCCGGCATGGCTTGCGGTCAGGCTCAGGCGGCCGCCGCTGGGCATCGCCTGGATTGCATTGAGTGCCAGGTTCAACAGCACCTGCTGCAGCTCGGTGTAGTTCGCATCGACCGCAAGGCCCTCGTCTTCCACCTGCAGGTGCAGGCGCACCGCATCGGGCACGTTGCTGCGCAGCAGCAGCGCCACCGCGTCGAACAGGCCGTCGATCTGCACGCGTTCGCTGGGCTTGCGCGAGCCACGGACGAACGACAACATCGATTCCGCCATTTCATGACCGCGGCGGCCGCACTCGGCGATCACATCCGCAAGGTGGTGCAGCTGCGGATCATCGGTGCGCGCCTTCAGCAGGTCCGGCATGATCAGCAGCGGCTGCAGGATGTTGCGCAGGTCGTGGCTGAGGCCAGCGGCGAGCAGCGAAAGGCTTTCCAGCCGTTGCGCGCGCATCAGCTCGGTCTCCACGCGCGAACGCTCCACCGCGCTGCGCGCCTCGCGGATCGCACGGGCCACCGCCGACGGCAGGCGCGCCGGCTGGTGCTTGATGATGTAGTCGTTGGCGCCCTTCTGCAGCGCCGCCACTGCATTCTCCTCACCCATCGTGCCCGAGACGAAGATGAAGGGAACATCCGGCGCCGTCTCGCGCACGATGCGCAAGGCATCGTCGCCGGAGAAACCAGGCATGCTCAGGTCGGACAGCACGATATCCGGCTGGAAGGAGGCCAGCGCCTGGCGCAGTTCCGCCTCGCTCTCAACGCGCTCGAAGCGGGCTTCCAGGCCCGCATCCAGCATCTGTTCGGACATCAGCTCGGCGTCTTCAGGCGAATCCTCCACCAGCAGGATGCGCAGTGCCCCGAGGGAGGGACCGGTCAGGGGCATGGGCTTACTCGAGTTCCGGTGCCTGGTTGATCAGTGCCCAGAACTTGCCCAGGGTCTGCACGGCACCGAAGAACTGGTCCACGTCCACCGGCTTGACCACGTAGGCGTTCACGCCCATGTCCCAGCTGCGGGCCAGATCGCTCTCTTCGCGCGAGGACGACAGGATCACCACGGGAAGGCGCTTGAGCTCCTCGTGCTCACGGATCTGCCGCAGCACTTCCAGGCCGTCCATGCGCGGCATCTTGATGTCCAGCAGCAGCACCGCCGGCAGGCCCTCCTCGCGGCTGGCGAAGGTACCGCGCCGCAGCAGGTAGTCCATGACCTCCACGCCGTCCTCGACGTGCACGATGGGATTGGCCAGGCGGGCTTCCTGCAGGGCGTCGATCGCCATCTCGGCATCGGCCGGGCTGTCTTCGGCAAGAAGGATGGTGCGCAGAGTCGTCATGCGGAGGGACCTTGTTTGTCCGCGTCGAGCGCGGGAGGCAGGTAGAAGTGGAAGGTTGCGCCGGCGTCCGGCTCGGCTTCGGCCCAGACCCGGCCTCCATGACGGGTCAGCACGCGGCGTACGCTGGCCAGGCCGATGCCGGTACCGGGGTAATCACTGGCCTTGTGCAGGCGCTGGAACACGCCGAACAGCTTTCCGGCATAGGCCATGTCAAAGCCTGCACCATTGTCGCTGACCGTGAACTGATGGCCGCCATCAGGCTGCGGCTGGTAATCCACGCGGATCTTCGCCGGTTCGCGGTTGCTGGAATACTTGACCGCGTTGCCGAGCAGGTTCAGCCACACCTGGCGCATCATGTTCTCATCGGCCACCACGATCGGCAGCGGTGCGATGTTCCATTCGACGTGATGGACCTGGCCACTGCTTTCAGCCTCGGCCTGCAGGTTGGAATCGAGCATCGCGCGGGTATCGGACACCAGCGACTGCATGTCCACTGCCTGCTGGCGCATCGCTGCGCGCCCCAGCCGCGAATAGACCAGCAGATCGTCGATCAGCGTCGCCATGCGCCGCGCCGAGCTGGAGATCACCCCAAGGTAATGCAGGCTCTTCTCGTCGGCGCTCTCGCCCAGGTGGCGCGACAGCTTGTCGGAGAAGCCGGCAACGTGGCGCAGCGGCGCGCGCAGGTCATGCGACACCGAATAGCTGAATGCTTCCAGCTCGCGATTGACCTCCGAGACCTGCGCCACCTTGCCTTCCAGCTGGCGGTTCAGTTCCTCCACACGCGACTGCACGGCGCGCTGCACGGTGACATCGCTGACGGTCAGCAACACCACTTCATCGTCGGTATCCGGCAGCGGCATGCGCCGCGCGTTGAGCAGCATGTAGCGCACCACGCCCTCGGAGGTGCGCTGTTCGTGCTCGAAGTCCCACAGCTCGCGCCCGCGCAGCAGCACATCGACCAGGCGCTGGCGCACGACGGCGTCCCGCCAGGCGCCGTCGCCGACGTCATCCAGCAACAGGCCATCGGCACGTTCGTCCTGCAGGCCGTACAACTCGGCAAAGGCCGGATTGTGCAGCTGCACGCGCAGCTCGCGGTCGAGCAGCACGATCGGCTCACGCACGGTCTGCAGTACTGAGGCAGCGCGCGCGGCCGAGCGCAGCGACTGCCGTTCGGCCTGCAGGCGGCGACCGATCTGCCGCTGCAGCAGCCAGAGCACCAGGCCGAGCAGCGCCAGCTGTACCACCAGCGAGCTCCACGAGACGAATTCGGTCTGCCTGCGCTGCCGCGCAGCCTGTTCGGCCCGCTCGGCCAGCAGCGCCTGCTCGCTGTTCTGCAGCTCTTCAACCACGCTGCGGATCGGGTAACGGGTGCTCAGGTCCTGTACCAGCGCGCGCTGGTCACTGTTCGGTTCGGCCTTGGCCAGCGCGCGCGCCACCGCCAGCCGCCCTTCCAGCATGGACTCGATGCGACCGATGCGGATCAGCTGCTCAGGATTATCGCGTGTCATCCGGCCCAGCTCTGCGAGTCGGCCGGGAATCTCGTTGGCCTTGGCCATGCGCTCGCGCAGACCGGGCGCGTCCACGCCCTTGGACAGCGTCAACGCCGCCGACTCGACATCGCGCACATCGGCCTGCAACTGTTGGAGCGCCACGCCAACCGCCTGCGTATGCGTCACCCAGGCCATGGCTTCTTCGTTCTCACGCTGAAGCTTGCGCTGGGTCAACCACGGCACGACGATGATCGCGGCGGCGGCCAGCGCCAAGGCCGGCAATCGCCAGCGATCCCAGATGTCGTCACTGAACACCAGCGCCATAGTTCCTCATCAGCACGGCCGCAGAGGGATGGGCCCGGACAGGCCCAGCTGCGGCGGAACCGGCAATATAGCGCAGGCGGTCACACCTCTGGAACGTCTGGCCTTGGCAGCTGAACGCTCCAGAAAACATCATGGGTGGAGCCGGGGCTGGCCCGGCTCCACCGTCATGCAGCTGTACTGCGGCGCCCCGGCGGGGCGGCGCACGGGATCAGCGCTTGGCCGCCGCGTTGACCTTCAGCGCGCTGGCATCAACGCGGGTGACGCCCTTGATGCCCTTGGCCGTAGTGACGGCCTTGTCATGCTCGGCCTGGGTCGCCACCGTGCCGCTGAGGCTGACGACGCCATTCACGGTTTCCACCTTGACCTCGGTGCCCGGCACATTGCTGCTGGCCAGCAGGTCGGCCTTCACCTTGGTGGTGATCCAGGTGTCGGTCACCGGCTCGTTGGAGTCGTGGCGATCAGCGTGGGTCATCGCCGAATGGTCGGTGGCAGGCGGACTCTTGGCTGACGGATCCTTGGCGAATGCAGCCGAGGAGGACAGCGCCAGGCCCAGGGTGAGGGCCGAAGCAATCAGCGTACGGGTCGGGTTGTTCATCGTGTGTTACCTCCTGCGGAATGTGGGGCCAGTGTGGCCGCAGCGCCGTGCAGCAGGCGTGGCGCTACGGTCACGCCGCCGTGAATCGCGCCGGTTTTCAACGCAACCGTTCAGCTTTGGATCCTGGCCCCCGTCGTTTACCCTGCATGCCTGATCTGCGCGGAGCACTGCCATGCGCCCTGACCTGCAACTGGCCCTGATCGGGTACGGCCTTGCCGGCCGCGTTTTCCACGCGCCGCTGATCCAGCACACCCCGGGACTGACCCTGCACAGCGTGGTCAGTTCGCAGCGCGACCTGCTGCTGCGCACGTTCAGCGATGTACACGTGCGCGCGGCACCCCAGGACGTATTCGACGATCCGGCGGTGGACGCGGTGGTGATTGCCACGCCGAATGACCAGCACGCACCATTGGCGATGGCAGCGCTGGCCGCAGGCAAGCATGTGCTGGTGGACAAACCCTTCGCACTGGACGTGGCCGAAGCCGAAGCCGTGCTGGCGGCGGCGCGCGATGCAGACCGCATCGTCACGGTGTTCCAGAATCGCCGTTTCGACGCCGATTTCCTGACGTTGCAGGCCTTGCTGGCCGAAGGTGCGCTCGGCGAAGTCGCCGAATGCCATGCGCATTTCGATCGCTACCGCCCGCACGTGCGCGAGCGCTGGCGGGAGCAGGAGGGGCCTGGCAGTGGCCTGTGGTATGACCTTGCACCGCATCTGCTGGATCAGATGCTGGTGCTGTTCGGCTGGCCGCAGGCGATCGACGCGGACCTGGCGGTGCAGCGCGAAGGCGGCAGCGGCATCGATTACTTCCATGCGGTGCTGCATTACCCGAGGCACCGCGCGATCCTCCATGCCGGTTCGCTGGTGGCGGCACCGACGCCCCGGTTCGCCGTGCACGGCAGCCGCGCCAGCTGGATCAAGCAGGGCCTGGACGTACAGGAAGCACAGCTGCGCCGCGGCGTTGCGCCGGGCGCGCCGGGCTGGGGCATCGACCCGCGTCACGGCGAGCGGGTGTACTGCGATGCCGAGGACAACGTGCAACGCAGCACGGTCGACAACCTGCCGGGCGACTATCGCCGCCTGTATGCCCAGTTCGCTGCGGCGATGCAGGGTGACGGTGAACCCACGGTCAGCCCATTGCAGGCGCTGCAGGTAATGCGCTTGCTGCAGGCTGGCAGGGACAGCGCTTACGAGGCCCGGCGCATCGCACTGAACTGATCGCGGTCCGCGGCCCGGAACCCCACGGCAGCGCCGAAGGGCTCCGTTCCTGGCGCTTACGACTTCTTGATCGCATGCCCACCGAACTCGTTGCGCATCGCCGCCAGCAGGCGGTCAGTGAACGAATTCGACTCGCGCGACCGCAGGCGTTCCAGCAGCGAGAGCGTGATCACCGGCGCCGGCACATCCAGCGCGATCGCTTCGGCCACGGTCCAGCGGCCTTCACCGGAATCCTCCACGTAGGGGGCGATGCCATCCAGCGACGGATTGCGCTTGAGCGCCTCGGCACTCAGGTCCAGCAACCACGAACGCACCACGCTGCCATGGCGCCAGACCTCGGCAACCTGCGCCAGGTCCAGCTCCATGTCCTGCTTGCGTTCCATCAGTGCGAAGCCTTCGGCGTAGGCCTGCATCATTCCGTACTCGATGCCGTTGTGGACCATCTTGGTGAAATGGCCCGCACCGGGAGGACCGACGCGTGCCCAACCCCGATCCTCCGCCGGCGCCAGTGTGCGCAGCAGCGGCGCAACCTGCTCCACCACCTTCGCCTCACCGCCGACCATCAGGCTGTAGCCCTCCTGCAGGCCCCAGATGCCGCCGCTGGTGCCGCAGTCGACGTAGCCCAGGTCGTCCTCGGCCAGCGCCTTGGCGCGGCGGATCGAGTCCTGGTAATTGGAGTTTCCGCCGTCAATGACGATGTCACCCTCGGCCAGGTGCGGGGTCAGCTGGCCGAGCGTCTGGTCGACCGTTTCGCCCGCCGGCACCATCAACCACAGCACGCGCGGCACCGGCAGCGCGGCGACCGCGGCGGCCAGCGAATCGACTACTTCGATGCCGGCCTCCGCGGCGCGCTGGCGGGCGCCTTCGCCCGGGTCGTAGCCGACCACGCGGTGGCCGCCGCGATGCAGGCGCTGGGCCATGTTGGCGCCCATGCGGCCAAGGCCGATCATTGCAATATCCATTGTTTCACCTTCAGTTGGGGTCTAGGGTCAGGCTGCCTGGCCTGCCGGTTGACGCACAGTGGCGCAGCTGCGCCTCGCGCCAACGCCGGTAGAGCGTGGTATGCAGATTGTGCACCGCCAGGTCGATCGAAAACGGCGTTCGTGGATTGCGGTCGAGCAGCCGGGCGATGTGGTAGCCGATAGGACGTATACCGCGCGGATGCACGTAGATCACGAACTGCTGGTAGAACGGATCGTCCAGCACCTGGTCCATGCGTGCCAGGCGGGCGTGGTAGCGCGCTGGAAGGCGCGCCCGCAGTCCGGGGTCGCGTTCGAACAGGAGCCGCTCGAAATAGCGCCGCCCCACCCGCGGCAGCCCCTGCGCCAGTTGCCACAGCTCGGCGTTGCGCTGGTCGTACCAGGCCAGGCCTCCGTGGCGGGCAAGCGCCTGTGCCGCATCCGGCCCGACGTCGACAACGACGAAGTTCTCGGCCTGGTTGCTCAGATCGTCCAGCGTGCTCTTGTCGTACACGTGTTCGATGAAGCCGGGCAGGCCCGCGAAGGCCTGACGTCCCCTCGCCGAGGTGCGCACGGCTTTGCCGTCGGCAAGGAAGTCGCCCGCATGCGCACCGAGCAGGACACTGTCGGTGCCGTGCAGCGCGATGAAGGTGCCGATCGACAGTTCGCCTGCGGTGAACTCCGCGTCGAACGCAGCATCGCCATACAGCTCACGCTGCGTTGCCAGCTGCGCGACCTGGCGGCCGACACCGCATTCGGCACGCACCGCACCGCCGTAGAACGCCTGCAGCGCGCGGCTGTTGCCATCCACGGGAACGTAGCCGCGGCCGAAGCTGCGCACGCGTTGCCACCCCTGCGCCCGTGCGCCCTGCATCCCGAAGCCGATCCAGCCCAGCTGTGCGCCGGAGAAGCGGAACTGCGGGTTGCCCTGCAGCGACGTGGCGGCCCGCCGGGTCGCCGCGCCCAGTTCGAAGGCATAGGCACAGACCGTGGCAGGATCCTCCAGCAGCTGCTGCAGCAGCGCCTCGCGCAGCGCCCCATCCAGCGTCTGCGGCCATCGCACACGCAGATCACCTGCGGCCTGCGCCTCGGCCAGCGATGCCCGGGTGCACACCGGGCCACCCTGGATCTGCGGCGCACTGACCGCAGCCACTTCAAACCGCCAGCCCAGCCGCTGCAGCAGGCCCTGCGTGCAGTCCGCGGCCGCCGCCGCGCTGCCTGCCGGCGAAGCCAGCAGCAGGGCCATGACCATCAGCCCACGCCGCACGCTCAACCCTGATCCGTCGCCGCCGCCGGCTCCGATACGGGGGGAGCGGGCAACCGTTCCGGAACCGGCGGCGCCTCACCGGGGGCGGCCGGCAGGTACTGCTGCAGGCGCTGGAAGAACCGGCGGTAGAAGTCGGCATCGGTGATGGTGCTGCTGGCGACCTTCACCAGGGAATCGTCATTGCTGCCGAACGGCAGCGACACCGAACCCAGCGCGCCCACGCCCACGCTGGCCGAGGTCGGGCTCTTCTTCAACGCATAGCGGTCCTGCACCGCGCTGACGAACACCAGCGACTGGCTGCCACGCGGCGCGCAGGAGATGCGGAGTACCAGTTGCTCGTGATCGTCCTCGCGGGGCTGGAAGTTCTTGCTCCCCTCCACCTGCGCGTCATCGACGCGGGCGATCGCATAGCCCTGGCTGAGCAGGGCCCGTCGCGCCGCTTCACAGGCATCGGCCGGGCGGCTGTCGACCGTCCGGGAGAAGGTGTCGCCGGAATCGAAGGACTCGCGCAGCACGGTGCTGTCGGCGGCGCGGCCACCGCAGGCCGACAGGATCAGGGCACTGGCAATACCGACGGCAACGCTGCACAGAGGGGAGACCCGCATGGGAACTCCTGCGAGAAAGGTAGCTGCCAGGGTAGTCCCGCCCCCGTGTGCGGCAGGTCGACAGCACCGCTGGCGGCACACGCTGTTGCTCCCGGTTCATGCACCGGCAGCGCCGGGCATGACCCGGCGCTGCCCGTCAACGCAGACGGGGCCGGCATTGCCGGCCCCGTGGGGTACTTCATGTCACGCGTGGCTCAGTCGGCCCAGCGACCGGCCCCGGTGGACTGCGGCAGCACCTGCGCCGACAGCGGGCGATCATTGGCCAGCAGATTCACCGCATCGGCCAGGATCGCAGCGGATTCACGCAGCAGCGGGTCCGGTCGCTTCTCGGCGGCCTTCTCACGGGCGGCATCCTTGACGATATCGCGCTCGTTGCCGGTCAGGCCGTCATCGCTGCTGTCATCGGCCAGCGGATCCAGGGCCAGGCCCAGCTCCTTGCGCATGATCTGGCGCTCCTTGCGCTGGGTGTCCTGGCGTTCCCGCTCGGCACGACGCGTCGCTTCATTGAGCGAGACATACTTCTTCGCCGCTTCGGCACGGAACTGCTCGACATCCTCGTTCCACCACACGAATTCCTTGTCGGTGGCGATGCGTGCCTCGTGGCGGGTTTCCAGCTTCGGCAGCAGCGGCGCGAAGTTCCCGTACTGCGTATGCGGCACCGCGGCGATGCGGGTCCACGGCAGGGCATTGTCGTAGGTGCTTTCGCCGAACTCGGTGGCATCGACGCTGGCGGGGAACGCCAGGTCCGGCACCACGCCCTTGTGCTGGGTGCTGCTGCCGCTGATGCGGAAGAACTGGGCGATGGTCAGCTTGACCTGGCCGAAGCGCTGCGTTTCGCCGCTCGGCCAGCGATCAAGGTCGACGATGTTCTGCACGGTGCCCTTGCCGAAGGTGGTCTCGCCGATCACCAGGCCGCGGCCGTAGTCCTGGATGGCACCGGCGAAGATTTCCGACGCCGAGGCCGAACCACGGTTGACCAGCACGGCCAGCGGGCCGTCCCACGCCACGCCCTGATTGCGGTCGCTGTTGACGGTGATGCGGCCGCCCGATTCACGCACCTGCACCACGGGGCCCTGTTCGATGAACAGCCCGGTCAGTTCGATCGCCTCGTCCAGCGAGCCACCACCGTTGTTGCGCAGGTCCAGCACGACGCCGTCGAGCTTGTCGTTCTTGAAGCCCGCCAGCAGCTTGGCCACATCGCGGGTGGCCGACGCATAATCGGCGGCATTGCGGCGGCGGCCCTCGAAGTCCTGGTAGAAGGTCGGCAGCTTGATCACACCGATCTTCCGCGCCGGCTCGCCATTGGCGGCCGGAATGGTCATGGTTTCACCCTTGGCGGCCTGCTCGGCCAGGCGCACCTTCTGCCGGGTCAGGACCAGGGTGTGATGCTTGCCATCGGCGCCCTCCTCGGCCGGGATGAACTCCAGCTTGACCTGGGTATCCTTGGCACCGCGGATCTTGGCCACGACGTCGTCGATGCGCCAGCCGATCACATCCTCGACCACGCCGGACTTGCCCTGGCCGACGCCGACGATGCGGTCACCCGGCTTCAGGGTGCCATCCACGGAGGCCGGTCCGCCGGCGATGATCTCGCGGATCACCACCATGTCGTCCTGCCGCTGCAGCTGCGCACCGATGCCTTCCAGCGACAGCGACATCGCCTGGTTGAAGTTCTCGGCGGTACGCGGAGTGAAGTAGTCGGTGTGCGGATCGACCGCACTGGTGTAGGCGTTGAGGAAGAACTGGAAGACATCCTCGCCCTTCAGCTCGTTGACCGACTTCTCCAGCGTCGCGTAGCGCTTGTCGAGCGTCTTGCGGATGTCGTCCGGCTTCTTGCCGGCCAGCTTCAGGCGCAGCCAGTCATTCTTGACCGACTTGCGCCACAGTTCATCCAGCTCGGCATTGCTGGCCGCCCACGGCACCTTCTTGCGGTCGTACTCAAAGCGCTCGTCGGTGGTGAAGTCCGGCTCCTGCCTGAGCAGCTTGCGTGCGTAGGCCACGCGCTCGCCTACGCGCTGCTTGTACACCGCGAAGACCTGGAAGGCCGGCTCAAGTTCACCGCCACGGATGGCATTGGCGATGTTCGCCTCGAAGGGTGCGAAGCGCGCCACATCGGCCTGGGTGAAGTACTGCTTGCCGCCGTCCAGGGTCTCCAGGTAACGCTTGAACACATCCTTGGAAGTGGCTTCATCGAGCGCACGCGGACGGTAGGCGTACCGGCTGTCGGACAACAGGCCGTACACCAGCTTGGAGGTGGTCACCTGATCGGCGGTCGCCGCAGCCGGCAGCGCCGGCGAATCGGCCTTGGCCGACAGCGCCAGCGGCGCTACCAGCGCCAGGGCCATCAGGAATGCGGGGGCTTTGAATTTCATGAACGTGCTCGAAGGCGCCTTGCCAAGGGGGAGACTGCGTGGTGTTCAGACATCACGACAGTGCCGAAAGTTGCCGGGTTTGTCACCCGTCCACATCCGGTGGAAAACCAGCCTAGCGGGGCCGGTGTAGCAAATTGTGAATGCAGGCGAAGGCGTGCGGACCAACGGTCCGCGCCCACCACGGTGGTAGGCACGCCCATCGGTAGCGCCGGGCCATGCCCGGCGAGCGCAGCGGGAAAGAACCGCCGGGCATGGCCCGGCGCTACCGGTCAGGAAACTCCGGCGCCCTTGGCCTGCACGTCGGCGTGGTACGAAGAGCGCACCATGGGGCCGGAGGCGACGTGGCTGAAGCCCAGCTCATAGCCGTAGTCTTCCAGCGCCTTGTAATCCTCGGGCGTCCAGTACTTCAGCACCGGGTGGTGGTGCGCGGTCGGCTGCAGGTACTGGCCGATGGTGATCATGTCCACGTCGTGGGCACGCAGGTCACGCATCGTCGCCTTGATCTGCTCGAAGTCCTCGCCCAGACCCAGCATGATGCCGCTCTTGGTCGGCACCTGCGGGTGCTGGGCCTTGAAGTTCTTCAGCAGCGTCAGCGACCACTGGTAGTCCGCGCCCGGGCGCACGTTGCGGTACAGGTCCGGCACGGTCTCGATGTTGTGGTTGAACACGTCCGGCGGGTTCTGCGCGAGGATGTCCAGCGCGCGCTCCATGCGGCCCTTGCCGCGGAAGTCCGGGGTCAGCACTTCGATGCGGGTACCCGGCGACTTCTCACGGATGGCGGTGATGCAGTCGACGAAGTGCTGGGCACCGCCGTCGCGCAGGTCATCGCGGTCGACACTGGTCACCACCACATACTTCAGGCCCATGTCGGCCACCGTCTGGCCGAGGCTGGCCGGTTCGTTGGCATCCGGCGGCTTGGGCCGGCCGTGGGCGACGTCGCAGAACGAGCAGCGGCGGGTGCAGACCTCGCCCAGGATCATGAAGGTCGCCGTACCGTGGCCGAAGCACTCATGGATGTTCGGGCAGCTGGCTTCCTCGCAGACCGTCACCAGGCGGTTCTCGCGCAGCTTGGCCTTCAGGTTCTGGACCGCATTGCCCGAGGGAATGCGCACGCGGATCCAGGAGGGCTTGCGCAGCACCGGTGCATCGGCGAACTGAACCGGCGAACGGTTGATCTTGTCCCCGCCCAGCTGCTTGACGCCGGCCTGCAACGGTGCGGCGGTCGGAATGTCGCCCTGCACGATCTGCAGGGGAATGGTGCGGGCAGTGGTTTCAGTCATGGCAGTTCCGGGGAGCGGTCACGCGGCCGCAGAGAGATCAGGCAGTTCGGGCACGTGCTGCAGCCGCAGGCCGAACTGGCGGGCCAGCTGTTCCAGCAGCACCGTCTTGACGGCATCCATCCCGGACGGCCCGCCCAAGTCTACCACCGAGGTCACCTGCAGCCCCTGATAACCACAGGGGTTGATGCGGTGGAAGGGTTCCAGGTCCATGGCCACGTTGAAGGCCAGGCCATGGAAGGTGCAGCCACGGCGCACGCGGATGCCCAGCGCGGCAATCTTGGCATTGCCAACGTAGACGCCCGGGGCACCTTCGCGGCGTTCGGCACCGATGTTCCATTCGGCCAACGTATCGATGATGGCCTGCTCGATGCGGCACACGTAGTCGCGCACGCCGATGCCCAGGCGCGGCAGGCGCAGCAGCGGGTAGATCACGATCTGGCCCGGCCCGTGGTAGGTGACCTGGCCGCCGCGGTCCACGTGCAGCACCGGGATCGCCCCCGGGGCCAGCACATGCTCGTCCTTGCCGGCCTGGCCGAGGGTGAACACCGGATCATGCTCCACCACCCACAGCTCGTCGGTCGTCTCGTCAGCGCGCTGATCGGTGAAGCGCTGCATCGCCCGCCAGACCGGCTCATAGGCCTGGCGGCCAAGGTCGCGCACCAGCGCCGGACGCGGCGGGCGGTTTTCCGGAGCGGCGTCGGCCGGGCAGCTGTCGGCTACAGCGTCCACTTCACTTCCGGGTGATCGCGCAGCGCCCGATGGGCGGCGTCGTACTGTTCGCGGGTCTCGGCCTTGAACACCAGCCGGACCGACACGTACTTGCCATTGGACGAATGCTTCCAGCTGATGCGCTCGTTCACGACGTCCAGGCCTTCGGCCTGCAGCAGTCGGGGAAGCTCATGCTCCAGGCCGCGGTTGGCCGGGCCCATGGCGCTGAGCTCGAACTGGCCGGGGAACTGGAAGCCGTGGTCGGGGTTGTCGGACTTGATTTCCATGGACCCATTATCGGGCCGCAGGGCAACAAACCCAAGAGTATTCATCCAGGTCAACACGGACACCGGCAGGCCGCTGCGTTGCACCTGAATTCCCATTCAGCTTCCTGCTGCGCGGGGGCGCGGCACGCCCCGGCGCCGGTTGTCGTCACGAGACAATGTCGTTTTCGGAACAGACAAGTGACCGGGACGCGCTCGTACCGTCACGCGGGCCGGGGTACCGTGTCGTTGCATATAACGACAGACGACCACCCCTTTCCCCATGAGCATTCCATCCATGCGTAGCGTCGCAGCCCTCGGGCTGTCCGGCCTCCTGGCCGCCGCCCTCCCCCTTGCCGCGCAGGCCGCCGAACAATGCGGCCCCGATGCCATGCGTGAGCACCCGCCGCAGATCAATTTCCGCGTTGACAACGACCTGTTCGGCGGCCGCCACCAGGACCAGGGGTATACCAACGGCGCCGAACTGACCTTCGTATCACCGAACCTCGTCGATTACACCGACGATCCCTGCCTGCCGCGCCTGGCGCGCTGGGTCAACGGCTATCTGGAGCGCCTGCACCCGGGCCGGTTCGAACAGCAGAACATGATCTTCAGCATCGCCCAGGGCATCTTCACCCCGACCGACTTCACCCGGAAGGACCTGATCAAGGATGACCGCCCCTACGCGGGCGTGCTGATCGCCAGCTTCGGCTACAACGCGCGCAGTGGTGATCGGCTGCAGACCACCCAGCTGACGCTGGGCGTTGTCGGTCCGTGGGCCCAGGGCAAGCAGGTGCAGAACGCTGTGCATGAGGTGCTGGGCGACGAGAAATTCCAGGGCTGGGACAACCAGCTGCACAACGAGCCGCTGGTGATGCTGACCCATGAGCGGATGCGTCGTTGGCCGGGCGATGCCAGCGTCAACGCGGGCGGCTGGGGCTGGGACGCGATCAGCCACTACGGCGGCTCGGTCGGCAACCTGGCGACCAAGGCCAACATCGGTGGCGAGGTGCGCTTCGGCTGGAAGCTGCCGGATGACTTCGGCAGCACGCCGCTGCGTCCTGCCGGCGAGAACACCGCGCCGACCCGCAGTGGCAGGCCGAGCGGCTGGTCATGGCACCTGTTCGCCACCAGCGATGCTGCCTGGGTGATCCGCGACATCACCCTGGATGGCAACACCTTCCGCAACAGCCACAGCGTCGACAAGCGCCACATCGTGGCCTACGGCGGCTACGGAATCGCGGTGATGCGCGGTCGCTGGAAGTTCGCGGCGGCGCGCTACCACAGCACCCGCGAGTTCAACGGCCAGCGCGAGGCACCGGTGTTCGGCAGCTTCACCATCAGCCGTTCGCTCTAGAACAGTGCGGACATCTGGTCCGCACATTGGCTGCAACGGAAAAGGCCGGCATGCGCCGGCCTTTTCCTTTTCATGTCAGCGCACGGCGCTGCGCATCATTCCGATTCCCACCACATCCAGAAGCTGTCCCACAGGCGCTTGAAGAAGCCGGCCTGCTCGACGGCAGCCACCGCCACCAGCGGCGCTTCGGCCACCACCTTGCCATCCAGGCTCACCTTCACCGTGCCGATCTGCTGGCCGGCCGTGAACGGCGCTTCCAGGGTCTTGGGCACATCGATGCTCGGCTTCAGATCGTTGTAGCGGCCACGCGGCACGCTGACCAGCATCGGCTGCGCCACGCCCAGCTGCACCTTGTCACTGGTGCCCTTCCACACCTTGTGCTCGGCGACGGCCTTGCCCGGCTCATACAGGCGGTGCGTTTCGAAGAAGCGGAAGCCCCAGTTCAACAGCGCCAGGCTGTCATCGGCGCGCTGCTTCTCGGAGGCGCCACCCAGCACCACCGCGATCAGGCGCTGGTCGCCGCGCTGCGCCGAACTCATCAGGCAGTAGCCCGCCTCGGAAGTGTGCCCGGTCTTGATGCCATCGACACTGCCGTCGCGCCACAACAGCAGGTTGCGGTTGGGCTGCTTGATGTTGCCGACCTGGAATTCCTTGATCTTGTTGTACGCGTAGGTTTCCGGGTAATCACGCACCATCGCCCGGCCCAGCAGCGCCAGGTCATAGGCGGTGCTGTGGTGGCCCGCGGCGGTCAGGCCGTGGGCGTTGACGAAGTGCGAGTTCTTCATGCCGATCTTGGCGGCGTAGCTGTTCATCAGCGAGGCGAAGGCTTCCTCGCTGCCCGCCACGTGCTCGGCCAGGGCGATGGCGGCATCGTTGCCGGACTGGATGGCCATGCCCTTTTCCATGTCTTCCAGGCGCGCGGTTTGGTTCACCGGGAAGCCGCTGTAGCTGCCGTCGGTACCCGCACCGCCTTCGCGCCAGGCGCGCTCGCTCATCATCACCTGGTCATCCGCACGGACCTTGCCGTTCTTGACCTCTGCGGCGATCACGTAGGACGTCATCACCTTGGTGATGCTGGCCGGCGCCAGCTGCTCATGGACGTTCTCGCCCGCCAGCACCTGGCCGGTGGCGTAGTCCATCAGGATCCAGGCCTTGGACACGCTCGGCACCGGGGCCGGTGGCGTGGCCACGGTGGCCGGAGCCGCAGCGGCGGCAGGTGCGGGTGCGGCCGGGGTCGGCAGCGGCGTCTGGGCAGAAGCCAGGCCCACCACCAGGGTGGCGGCCAGGGCGGTGGCGGCGGAACGGAAATTCATTGGACAGCGGGCTCCAGGGACGGCCGGGAATGGAGGGGGAACAGAATGGCCATTGTAGGCCGGGGGGGCCCGGGCCGGCAGCACCGACCCGGGCGGGATCAATCCTTGACGATCTGCGGCGATCCAAGGCCCAGACCGGCGATGCGGCCGACAAGTTCCGCGGCACTGGCATGGTCGCTGGCGGGTACGCGCAGACGGAAGAGCGTGCGGCCACCGGCGGCGATGTCGCTGATGGTCGCGCCGACGATGCCGGCCGCATTGAGCTGGCCCATCGCACGATTGGCATTGTCACGGTTGGAGAAGCTGGCCACCTGCACCATCACCGCACCCACCACCTGCTGCGACAGCGTGGGGCTGCTGGCCGGTGCCGCGGAAGCGCGCGGCGCCGTGGCGGCGACTCTCGCCGGCGCAGCGGCAGGTGCCGCAGTGCGGACGCCCACTGCACTCGGCGGCAGGCTGCTGACCGCCACGTCCGGCGGCGTGCTGGCCACCGCCTGCGTGGTGGCCGGCTGGCCCCGCGTCGGCACCGCATCGGCAGGCAGGCGTTTGACCAGGCGGTCGATGTCGCTGTCGGCCGTCGGGCGCGTGGCGACAGTGCTCGCCATCGTCGTCGCCGCACCGGCAGCGGCGGCGGCTTCGGCCGCCCGGCGCTCGCGGCGCGACGGCTTCTGCGCCAGCAGATTGCCCTCACCCGGCTGCAGCGCGCGCACCTCCACATTGCCGGTTCCGCGCTGGGTGATGCCCAGGCGTACCGCAGCGGCATAGCTCAGATCGACCACGCGGCCATCGTGGAACGGGCCCCGGTCATTGACCCGCACGATCACCGACTCGCCGTTGTCCAGATTGGTCACGCGGGCGAAGCTGGGCAGCGGCAGCGTCTTGTGCGCAGCGGTGAACTGGTACATGTCGTAGACCTCCCGGTTCGAGGTCAGGCGGCCATGGAATTTGGCGCCGTAGTACGACGCCGTACCGCGCTCGACATAATCGCGGGTATCGTCGAGCACCTTGTACGACTTGCCCAGCACCACGTACGGCGACTTGTTGCCGATGGCCGAACGTGTTTCAGCCGTCACTTCCGGCTCGGGAATGCAGGCCACGTTCGGAATGTAGGTCGGCGTGCTGTCTTTCACGCCCGGCCGGTACAGGCCGCCGGCGGTGTAGTTGCCCCGCGTGTTCGGGTCTTCCTTGGCCGCCGCATAGGGCGATCCCTCCGGACAATGCGCCGGGCGCGTGCCCCTGCCCTGCACCACCGTACCGGAAGGCGTTCCACCATGGCCGGCGGTGGCCGGCTTCTTCGGCGCGCTGCTGCAGGCGGCCAGCGCGAGGACGATCAATCCAGGGACCAGCCATCTGATGTTCATGCCGGGGGCAGCTCCTGTCCGGCGATGGCCTGCGACAACTGGAACACGGCCATCGCATACATCTTCGAGAGGTTGTAGCGGGTGATCGCGTAGTAGTTCTGGAAGCCCAGCCAGTACTGCTTGCCGGTGCTGCCCTCGAGCGTGACCGGAGTGGCCGTCGCACCCGGCTGTACCGGTGCGGCAGGCTGATAGCCACGCTGGGCCAGATCGGCCAGCGACCAGGTCGGTGCCCACTCGGTCGGATTGAATTCCTCGCGCCCCGGAGCGAGTGTCGCCGGCACGGCCACCTGCCCGCCCCGGACCCAGCCTCCCTTCTTCACGAAGTAGTTGGCAATGGAGGAAAACACGTCGTCGTAGCTGTTGAACAGGTCACGGCGACCGTCGCCGTTGCCATCCACGGCATAGTCCAGGTAGCTGGACGGCATGAACTGGCCCATGCCCATCGCACCGGCATAGCTGCCCTTGAGCGTGGTGATGTCGAGTTTCTCCTCGCGGCCCAGTTCAAACAGCTTGGCCAGTTCATCACGGAAGAACAGCTCGCGGCGCACCTCGCGTTCCAGCTTCTCCGGATCGCCGCTGCGCGGGTAGTAGAAGGCCAGCGTGTACAGCGCATCGAGCACGCGGTGGTTGCCGGCATTCCTGCCATAGCTGGTCTCCACGCCGATGATCGCCACGATCACCTCGGCCGGAACACCGGTGCGCTGCTGCACGCGATCCAGCTCGGCGCGGTGTTCGGCCAGGAAGGCACGGCCCCCCTCGATGCGCGCCTTGCTGATGAACATCGGCCGGTATTCGTTCCAGGGTTTGACCCGTTCGGCAGGGCGCGACATCGCGGCGATGATCGGCTGGCGCACCTGCGCCTGGTCGAGCACGCGCCGGATCTCGTCGGGCTGGAGTCCGTAACGCTTGGCGGTATCGGCGATGAAGGTGGCGCGCGCAGTCTCGAACGGAACCGGCGTGAGATCGACCGGCGGCGCGGTGGCGGCGGTGGCTTCCGGCGCGGCCTCGGCCGGTCCCTTGGGCTTGGTGGCCGGATGGCGCGGCGTACTGCTGGCCTGCGGTGAAGACGGTGGAGATGTCGGCTGGGTCGCGCAGGCGACCAGGCCGAGGGTAAGCATGCAGGCCAGAGTGCGTCGAATCATCGTCGCAGGTTAGCAGGTCATGGATGAATTAAAACCCCTAACACCATGAATCACAACGATTTGCTTGCAAGCAGTCGAAATTGTGAAAACGATGTGAGCGATCCATCGTATTCAGTTGAGAGGTTGCCGGTTGCGTCCCCATCCCCGCAGACGCAACCGGCGACCGGATCCGGTCGATACGCGCGCGGCTGCCGCTCCCCAGTGGCAGTACCCCGCGCGCCCTGTATCCGTTGGATCAGTACTGCTTCCCGCCCGACGCCCCCTCGCGCTGCAACGATAGACGGCGCGCCGTGCCGAACGGGCCGCCATTGTGCAGGCCGATTGCGACAAGTCCATTGATCAAAATCAACGCAGCGTAAAAGTGTGAACTAGATAACGTTTTTTTAGGGCTTTGGTCAGCGGACCTGCTGTTGCGCGTCGTCATGGGAACGCTTCCATGAAGGGCGTTGCGCAAGCGTTGGACGGCCCCGGCCTTGCCCGAAACCGCAGAGGTGCAGCAACCCGCGTCGGCCGCGCGCTCCCGGAGGTGCTAGCCGTAGCCGCCGTGCACGGGATTGTGGCTGCGCACCGCCATCACCAGCCCGAAGCCGGCCAGCAGCGAGACGGCCGACGTACCGCCATAGCTGATCAACGGCATCGGTACGCCCACCACCGGCAACAGACCCGAGATCATTCCGCCATTGACCAGCACGTAGACGAAGAACGCCAGGCCGGTGGCACCGGCCAGCAGCCGCGAATAGGAGTCGCGCGACTGGCTGGCAATCCACAGGCAGCGCCCGATCACCACCAGGTACAGCGCCAGCACGACGGCCACGCCGATCCAGCCGAATTCCTCGCTCAACACCGAGAATGCAAAGTCGGTGGTCTGCTCGGGAATGAAGTTCAGGTGCGACTGCGAGCCTTCGCCCCAGCCCTTGCCGTCGAACCCGCCGGAACCGATCGCGATCTTCGACTGGATGATGTTCCAGCCCGCGCCCAGCGCATCCATTTCCGGGTCGAGGAACATCATGATGCGGTCCTTCTGGTAGGGCCGCAGCAGCCAGAACCAGGCCAGCGGCGCAACCGCGGCCACGCCGCCCACGCCCAGCCCCACCCACCACCATGGCAACCCGGCCAGCAGCAGCACGAACACGCCGCTGGCGGCGATCAGCACGCCCGTGCCGAAGTCCGGCTGCAGCATCACCAGACCGGTCGGCACGCCGATGATGACCAGCGACACCAGCACCGTATTGATGCGTGGTGGCAAGAGCACCCGGTGGAGGTACCAGGCCACCATCATCGGCAGGCTCACCTTCAGCAGTTCAGCCGGCTGCAGGTAGAAGAACTTCAGGTCCAGCCACTGCCGGCCGTATTTGCCGGTACCGAGCACGAACACCGCCAGCAACGGGATCATCGAGATCGCGTAGATCATCGGCGTCGCCGAACGGATGCGCAGGATCGGTACCCGCGAGATGGCCCACAGCGCGGCCATGCCCACGGCGAAGCGGGCGCCCTGCGCCATTACCAGGCTGTCGCCGCCTGCACTCTTCAGCGTGGCCAGGCCGATCATCATCAGCGCGCCCAGGGCAAGGCACAGCACCCAGTCCAGCGTGCTGAAGAAGCGCCGCAGCATGTCCCCGGCCCATCGCAGGAAGGCCTTCATCGCGTCGCCTCCGCAGCCGCCGGTGGACGCGGCGCGGCAGGCAGTGCCGGTGCCGGCGCAGCGGGTGTTCCCGGCTGCGGCTGGGGCTGCGGGACCGCAGCGCCGATCAGCACCGGATGCTCACCGACCTGTGCGGCGGCAGCATCCCCCGCCTGGCGGGCGCCCACGTCCTCGTTGTCGAAAGCGGTCGCACCGATGGCGGTGGTGCCGCGTTCACTGTCCAGCGGCTGGATGCCATCGGGCATCTTGCCCAGCAGCCAGGCATCGAACACCTTGCGTGCGATCGGCGCAGCTGCCGAGCCGCCGTAACCGCCGCCTTCCACCGCGATCGCCAATGCGATCACCGGCTGATCAGCCGGCGCGAAGCCAACGAACAGCGCACGGTGGCGCAGGTGCATCGGCAGGCTCTTGGGATTCACCGCTGCCGTGCCACGGCGGCTGACCACCTGCGCGGTGCCGGTCTTGCCGGCCATCACGTACGGCGCCCCGACCGCCACCCGCCAGCCGCTGCCGCCGGGCTGCATGGTCGCCATCATGCCTTCGCGCACGGCCTGCACGTTGTTCGGATTGGGGCTGACCGGCTTGCTGTCGCGTGCCGGCACCCCGGTCCACTCGCTGTCGAACCCTTCGCGCTGCTGGATGACCAGGTGCGGCGTGCGCAGCTGCCCGCTGGCCAGACCGCTGACGCCCCGCGCCAGCTGCAGCGGGGTGACCTTCCAGTCGCCCTGGCCGATGCTGATGTTGACCGTATCGCCGGGGTACCACGCTTCCTTGCGGGTCTTCCGCTTGTACGCCGGTGACGGCAGGATGCCGCCGATCTCGCCGGTCAGGTCGATGCCGGTCGGCTGGCCGAAACCGTAATAGTCCATGTAATGGTCGAAACGCTCGATGCTCAGGTCCAGCGCCAGCCGGTAGTAATAGGTATTGACCGAATTTGAGATCGACTTGCGCAGGTCGGTCCAGCCATGGCCGCCACGGTTGGCATCGCCCCAGCCGCGGCTGGTGCCGGGCAGGTAGAACATGCCGGTGGACAGGATCTTGTCTTCCGGGCGGCGCACACCGGCGTCCAGACCGGCCAGTGCGATCAGCGGCTTGAGCGTCGAGCCGGGGGCCACGCCGCCCAGTACAAGGCGGTTGAACTGCGGGCGCGATGGATTGTCGTTCAACGCTTTGAAATCGGCGTGGGAGATGCCGTTGACGAACAGGTTCGGGTCGTACGACGGCAGGCTGACCATCGCCAGGACCTCGCCCGTGCGCGGGTCCATCGCGACCGCCGAGCCTTCCTGGTCGCCGAAGGCGGCAACCATCGCCCGCTGCAGGTCGGCGTCGATCGACAGGCGCAGGTCGACACCGGACTGCGCGGCAACGCGGCCGATGGTGCGGATCGCACGGCCCTGCACGTTGGTCTCCACCTGCTCGTAACCGACCTTGCCGCGCAGCTGCTGCTCGTAATAGCGCTCCAGGCCCGACTTGCCGATGTGGGTCAACGCGGCATTGCCCTCGCCAAGGATCTCCAGATCCTTGTCATCGACACGACCGACGTAGCCGATGATATGCGCGAACAGATCGCCGTACGGATAACGACGGGTCAGGTAGGGCTCCAGCTCGACACCCGGGAAGCGCCAGCGATCGACGGCGAAGCGTGCCATCTCATCGTCGGTCATGCGCAGCTTGAGCGTGACCGGCAGGAACTTCCGGCGCGCCTTGCGCGACTTGTTGAACGCCTCCAGCTCTTCCGGACTGATCTCGATGATCTTTGCCAGTCCTTCCAGCGTGGCATCCATGTCCTTGACCTTGTCCGGGGTCACGTCCAGGCGGAAAGCCGGCACGTTCTCGGCCAGCAGGCGGCCGTTGCGGTCGTAGATCATGCCGCGCCCCGGCACCACCGGCCGCGGCTTGATGCGGTTGGCTTCCGAACGGGTGGCGTAGATGTCGTGGTCCAGCACCTGCAGCTTGAAGTACCAGCCCCCCAGCCCAAGCAGGCAGACCAGCACCCCCAGGAAACCCAGCGCCGCACGACGGCGGAACTGCTCGGCTTCGGCGTGCGGGTTCTTGACCTGGCGGCGCGGAATCATGGCTCAACGCCCGCGTTTGCCGAAACGCACCGCGTCCAGCAGCACGAATACCAGCGGCCACAGGCCCATGCCCAGCAGCGGCGCCCACCAGTACGACCACGGCAGCGTCGGCTCATCCACCACGATGTGCACCAGCGCGCTGACGATGCGGTCGTTGAACAGCAGGCCACCAATGGCGAGCATCTGCTGGGACATCGGGAAGAAGCGGATGCGGGCGCGGAAGCGCTGCAGGATGAAGGCCAGCATCACCAGGCGCAGCGCTTGTTCACCCAGCACCCCGCCATACAGCAGGTCGGCGACAACGCCACTGGCGAATGCGATGCCGAGACCAACGCGCTCGGGCGTTTCGATCACCCAGTACGCCAGCACCAGCGCCAGCCAGTACGGGCGCAGCGGCTGCAGCAGAGCCGGCAACGGCAGCAGGCCCAGCAGCAGGGCCACCACCAGGCTGGCCGGCAGCACCCAGGGATTGTCGCGCAGGCGGCTCATCGCTGGACCTCTGCGGCGGCGGCCGGTCCGGTTGCCGGCTGCGGATCCGGGGCGGTCGAAGACGCCGGAGTGACGGCCGGCGCCGACGGCTGCCCTGCGCGGGTGTCTGCCGGTGCTGCTGACGGTGCTGCTGCCGGAAGTGCCGGGACCGGCACGGTAGCCGCATTGGCTGGCCCGCCCGGCGCGGTGTCCTCCAGCTGCAGGCGTACTTCCGGCGGGATGCGGATCGCTGCGCCCGGGCGCAGCAGCAGCACATCGCGGCCGCGGTCGAGCTGTGCGGCCGGCTTCAGCTCACCGACCAGGAAGGCATGGGTGTCATCCGGGCGCAGCGCGGTGATGGTGCCGACCGGGAAACCGGCCGGGAAACGGCCACCGAGACCGGAGGTGACGATCTCATCGCCCACTTCCACCCCGGCACTGAGCGGGATGTCGCGCAGTTCCAGCGTATCGCCGCGACCGTAGACGATCAGGCGGACACCGTTGCGGGCCACGGTCACCGGCACGGCATGGTCGGGGTCGGTCAGCAGCAGCACGGTGGAGGTGCCGCCGGTAACGCTGATCACCTGGCCCATCAGCCCACCGGCGTCGATCACCGCCTGGCCGACATGCACTCCCTCGCGGCTGCCTGCATCGAGTACCAGACGCTGTTTCACCGGATCCAGGTCGATATCGAGGATCGGCGCCAACTGCACGTCCAGTCCGCTGCGCTCGGCCACGTTCAACAGTTCGCGCAGCTGGGCATTGTCCAGCGCAGCGGTCTGCAGACGGGTCAGGCGGGCGTTGGCCAGCAGCAGCTGGTTGCGCAGCTCGCGGTTCTCGCTGACCAGCTGGCTGTGGCTGGCCGCGTTGTCCTTGACCTGGCTGCCCAGCTTGCCCGGCAGGCCTGCCAGGGCCCAGACCGGCTGCACCAGGGTGTTGGCCTGTTCACGCAGGCGCGCCAGCCAGCCGGCCTGGTCGTCGAGGACGATCAGGGTGATGGCCAGCGCGAGATAGGCCAGCAGCCGCAGCGGGCTGGCGGCATCACCGGATCGGGAAGCAACGGGAGGACCGGCGTAGGGCGGCACGGCAATGATTCAACTGGCAGAAGGCGGAGGGGAAACACGCGGACGCCCCGCCGGTGCCGGCCCGCCAACGCGACGGGCCGCACCCCGGAGGGGCGCTGCGGGCAGGAACGGCCGGGACGGCTTATTCCGGCGCAAAGAACTCGTTGCCGTGCATGTCGACCAGCTCCAGCGCACGACCACCGCCGCGGGCCACGCAGGTCAGCGGATCGTCGGCCACCTGCACGTGCAGGCCGGTCTCCTCGGAGATCAGGCGATCCAGGTCGCGCAGCAGGGCGCCACCACCGGTCAGCACGATGCCGCGCTCGGCGACGTCGGCGCACAGTTCCGGCGGCGTCTGCTCCAGGGCCAGCTTGACCGCGCTGACGATGCCCGACAGGGGTTCGTGCAGGGCTTCGAGCACTTCGTTGGAGCTGATCTTGATCATCTTCGGCACGCCCTCGGCGAGGTTGCGGCCGGAAATCTCCAGCTCCTGCACCTCTGCCTGCGGGTAGGCACAGCCCAGCTCCACCTTGATGCGCTCGGCCGTGGCTTCACCGATCAGCATGCCGTGGTTGCGGCGCACGTAGTTGGTGATCGACTCGTCGAAGCGGTCGCCACCGATGCGGACGGAGGCCGAATAGACGATGCCGTTGAGGGAGATGACCGCCACTTCGGTGGTGCCACCGCCGATATCGATGACCATCGAGCCACGGGCTTCGGTGACCGGCATGCCGGCGCCGATCGCAGCGGCCATCGGCTCTTCGATCAGGTACACGTCGCGGGCACCGGCTTCCTCGGCCGATTCCTTGATCGCACGACGCTCGACCTGGGTCGAGCCGGCCGGCACACAGACCAGCACGCGCGGACTCGGGCGCAGCACGCGGGACTTGTGCACCTTCTTGATGAAGTGCTTGAGCATCGCCTCGGTATAGGTGAAGTCGGCGATGACGCCATCCTTCATCGGGCGGATGGTGGTGATGTGGCCCGGGGTACGGCCCAGCATCTGCTTGGCCTCGGCACCGACGGCTGCCACCGAGCGGGTGCCACCGATGGCACGGTCCTGGCGCACGGCCACGACCGAAGGCTCATTCAGCACGATCCCCTGCCCGCGCACGTAGATGAGGGTGTTGGCCGTGCCCAGGTCGATGGACAGGTCATTGGAGAACATGCCACGGAGTTTCTTGAACATCTGAGGAAGGAGTCCTGAGGGGTGTCGTGCCCGCCGCGGGATGGCGAAAAAATGGGCAGAAATCGAGGCCGACAAGCCTAGCAACCCGCCTGCCGCCGAGCAAGGAAAAATCCAGCTGAACCCGCGTCTTCACAGGCTTTGGGCCTGATCCGGCATCACCCGCTTCTGGCCCTGAGCGGCACCAGCGGGTAACCTTTGCGCCGTCGGGCGCCCAAGGGCGCCGTTTGCTTGCCCGTCGAAGCGGGCAGGCCCACCCCAAAATTCACCGCATAGGCTTACATCGATGTCCGCTCTGATCTGTGGTTCTCTTGCCTTCGACACCATCATGGTGTTTCCGGACCAGTTCAAGAATCACATCCTGCCGGACAAGGTGCACATCCTGAACGTGTCGTTCCTGGTCCCGCGGATGCGCCGCGAGTTCGGCGGCTGCGCCGGCAACATCGCCTACAACCTGCATCTACTGGGCGGCCACCCGATCCCGATGGGCACGGTCGGCTCGGACTTCGGCCCGTACCGCGAGTACTTCGATGGCCTGGGCATCGACCTGTCGCGCGTGCGCGTGATCGATGAGCTGTTCACCCCGCAGGCCTTCATCACCACCGACCACGACAACAACCAGATCACCGCCTTCCACCCGGGCGCGATGATGCGCTCCTACGAGAACCACGTGCGTGGCGTGCCGGGCGTGACCCTGGGCCTGGTCGGCCCGGACGGCCGCGAAGGCATGATCCAGAACGCGCTGGAGTTCCACGAGGACGGCATCCCGTTCATCTTCGACCCGGGCCAGGCCATGCCGCTGTTCAACGGACCGGAGCTGCGCCAGTTCATCGAGCAGGCCGACTACGTGGTGGTCAACGACTACGAGTCGAACCTGCTGCAGGAACGCACCGGCTGGGACGAGAAGGAAATCGTCAGCCGCGTGCAGGCCTACATCACCACCCGCGGCCCGAAGGGCGCGGTCATCCACACGCCGGACAAGAGCTACGACATCCCGCCGGCGCACGAGCGCCGTGTGGTCGATCCAACCGGCTGCGGCGATGCCTTCCGCGCCGGCCTGATCTACGGCATCCAGAAAGGCTACGACTGGCTGACCATCGGCCGCATGGGCAACCTGATGGGCGCACTGAAGGTCGAGCACCCGGGCACCCAGAACCAGCGCTTCACCTTCGATGAGTTCAACGAGCAGTTCAAGCAGCAGTTTGGCTACGCGCTGAACGCGTAAGCCGAACTGCCCGCGCATCTGCTCGGTGGGTGTCGACCTGAGTCGACACTGCCGGCCAGCGGCCGGCACCACCGGAACTTCCGACCGACACGTTGCCTGCTGTCTGTAGAGCCGAGCCCATGCTCGGCCTGCGCGCGCCAGCGCGATCTGACCGCAGAGCAGCCGAGCGTGGGCTCGGCTCTACACGGTCATGCGCCCTGCCACGCTGCCAACAGGGCGCGGCAATCGGCGAAGTGCCAATCCGCGCGGCCCGGCCACGGGTTGTCAGGCAGGTTGACCAGCACGGTATGGGTGCCGGCGGCACGGCCGCAGTCCAGATCATAGGCGTGGTCACCCACCATCACCGCCTGCGCGGCGGCAATGCCCCAACGCCGCAGGTGCTGCTGCAGGCCATCCGGCGAGGGCTTGGGCACCGCTTCTTCGCGGCCGATGATGTCGGCATCGTCGAACAGTTCCCCGACCCCGATCGCCTCCAGCGTCAGCTTCGCCAGCGCATGGTCGTTGCGGGTCAGGATGCCCAGCCGGCAGCCAGCCGCCGCCAGCGCGCGCAGCAGCTTCACCGCGCCCGGTGCCGGCAACGCCTCCTCGGCCAGCCCGCGCTCGTGGTCCAGCAACCACTCACGCTTGGCCTGAGCCGATGCGTCAGGCAGCGCCGCGATATGGTCGAGGATGTCTTCCTCGGCGGCGATCTCCAATGCGCGGCGGATCGCGGCAAAATCATGCACGGCGACGGTCAGCGTGCCGTCCATGTCGAACACCCAGTGGCGGATCGCGGGCAGCGCGTGCGCGGCCGTGGCCGCGCCCGGCATCACTGCCACCACGACGGCATGCGGCTTGCGTCCACGCCCCCGGTCTCGAACACCGCCGTGCGGGTGCCGCCGGCCTTGACCGGGAACTCGATGCTGATCGACTTGCCCTTGCGCGCCAGCTTCCACAGCGCCTTCTGATCGGTGATGAACAGCGCAATCGCCTCATCGGTCTGCGGCCGCCAGGCGGCCATCGACACCGGCTTGCCGTCGTCCACGGTCACCTTCACCGTACACTGCGGGCAGCGGAAATCGCCGGCCTGCAGCACCAGGTAGGCGTGCCGCTTCCACTCCGGGTGATCGCGGAACACCAGCTGCACCGGCTTGGCGCCGCTGCCATCCACGTCCACCCGTTCCTTGCTGTAGATCTGCGCCGACACCTGGTTGCCCTTGTTGCCGACCGGTATCTGGTTGTACTGCCACAGCGCCTGCATGCGGCGCAGGTCGCGCGCGGCATCGCCCTTGGCCTTGACCTCTTCGAAGCCTGCGGCGATGCGCTCGGCGGCGGCCGTGTCCTTGTACTCATCCAGCAGCGCGGCGCCATGCAGTCGCGCGCGCTCCCAGTCCTGCGCGGCGACGGCCATGTCGTACTGCCTGGCCACGTCCTCGGCCTTGGCTTCCTTCTGCGCCTGAACGGCGGCCGCGGCGGCTTCCTGCGCCTTGCGCTCTTCTTCGGGATTGCTGCAGGCGGCCAGGGCCAGGGTGCAGGCGGTGAGCAGGATCAGTCGTTTCATGGCAGAGGTCCTTCGTGTTTTTCGCATGCTTGCAAAGTCGCGCATGGCTCGACTCTACAAAAAAAGCGCCGGGCAGTGCCCGGCGCTTGTTCTTACTTGGCTTCGGCCTTGGCCAGCATGTCCTGCACCGAGGCAGTGGTGATCGGATGGTAGCCCGGCTTGGCCTTCTCGAAGGCCTGCTTGGCCAGCTCCAGCCCCTTCGGCGTCTTCACCAGTTCGGCGTAGATCGGCAGGATCAGCTTGCGACGGCCGACACGCTCGATGAATGCCGCCGCGGCCTCATTGGCCGGCTCGTAGCCGCTGCGGATGGCCAGCGGATACCAGCGCATGGCGATCTCGCCATTCGGCGTGCCCGTGAAGTGGAAGGCCTTGTCCAGCGTGGCCAGCGTGTCCAGCGGCTGGGTCGTGCCCAGGCCGTCGATGAAGCGCACCCACTCCTGGGTGCTCCAGTCAGCGATGACCTGGCTGCTGGGCACGGTGCCGGCGCTGGTGAAGGCGATGCGCGCGGTATCGACGCTGCTGAAGTTGCGCGACTGCGCCTTGGCCGCGAACGCCGGGATGCCCGGCTCGTCCAGCCATGCCTTCAGTTCGGCTTCCGTCACTGCCGACGGGTTCTTCGGCAGCAGGTTCTTCTTCAGGTACTCGACGAACTGGTCGGTATTCGCGCTCTGGAAGGCGTGGTCATCGAACCAGCCGCGCAGGAACGGATCGAAGGTCTCGCGGCCGAAACGCTGTTCCAGGAACTCCAGGAACCAGGAACCCTTGACGTAGGCCACCTGGCTCAGGGCTTCATCGGGGTCACGCTCGTTCAGCGGCGGCAGCGCCAGCGCCTGGTCGGCGGGGCTCATGTCCTTCACTTCCGCCAGCAGATCGGTCTGGTCGATCTGCCGCTCCATTTCGGCCATCTCCTTGCCGTACAGCGCTTCGGTGATGCGGCCCTGGACGTAGGTGGTGAAGCCCTCGTTGAGCCAGATGTCCTTCCAGCTGGCGTTGGTCACCAGGTTGCCCGACCAGCTGTGCGCCAGTTCGTGGGCGACCAGCGAAACCAGCGATTTGTCGCCGACGATCACGGTCGGGGTGGCGAAGGTCAGGCGCGGGTTCTCCATGCCGCCGAACGGGAACGACGGCGGCAGCACCAGCATGTCGTAACGGCCCCAGCGGTACTCGCCGTACAGCTTCTCGGCGGCACCGATCATCTTCTCGGTGTCCTCGAATTCCTTGGCCGCCTTGCCGACCATGGTCGGTTCGGCCCAGACGCCGGAGCGGCCGGAGATCGGCTCGAACACCAGGTCGCCGGCGGCGATCGCCAGCAGGTAGGACGGGATCGGCTGCGGCATCTTGAAGGTGTAGTCACCATCACGCGCGGCCTTGGGGTCGTTGTCGGCGCTCATCAGCACCATGACGTCCGGGCGCGAGACCACGTGCGCGCTGTAGGTGAAGCGCACGCTCGGGGTGTCCTGCAGCGGCACCCAGGAACGGGCATGGATGGCCTGCGACTGGCTGAACATGAAGGGCAGCTTCTTGCCTTCGGTCATCGACGGCGCCAGCCACTGCAGGCCCGAGGCGGTCGGCGCGGTGTGGTAGGTCACCTCGACCTTGGCCGGCTGCTGCGGGGCCTCGATGGTCAGCTTGCTGCCGAACACCTTGTCGGCCGCCGCCAGCTCGAACTTCAGCGGGCTGCGCGCGCCGTCAGCGGCAACGGCTTCGACCTTGGACACGGTCAGCTCGCGGGTGTCGAGCACCAGCTGCGTGGCGTCCTTCTGCTTCCATTCCAGGGTGTAGGTCGCGGTACCGCCGATCTGCTTCTGGTCGAAGTCCAGCTTCAGGTCCAGCGCGATGTCCTTGATGACGACCTTGTCCGGCTCGGCGTACGAGCTTTCGTCGTGGCTGCGGTTCTCGGCGTTCACGGGAGCGGCGGGGGCCTTTTCGGCAGTCGGGGCGGCGGCGGGCGCGGCCGCCTCCTGGGAGCAGCCAGCGGCCAGGGCCACGGCCAACGGAAGGAGCATCAGCGGATTGCGCATGAATCGGGACCGTTACGGGGAGCAAACCCCAATGGTACCTCCCTCCGGCCCCGCAGGCGTTGCGCGGTGCGGGGTAAGGCGGCCAAGGCCGATCCTGCGGCGGCGCCCTGGGTAGGTGCCAACCTTGGTTGGCACGGATCCATCAACGCATGTGGCAGGCCCGTGCCGACCAAGGTCGGCACCTACCAGAGCGGATGACCGCAGCGGCCGAGTGCCAACCAAGGTTGGCACCCACCAAGAGCAAGGCTTACAGCTTGTAGCCGGAGTGGATCGACACGATGCCGCCGGTCAGGTTCTTGTAGTGGCAGCGCTCGAAACCGGCCTCGCCCATCATGGCCTTCAGCTCGTCCTGCGGCGGATGCTTGCGGATGCTCTCGGCCAGGTACTGGTAGCTGTCCGAATCATTGGCGAACAGCTTGCCCAGCTTCGGCAGGATCTTGAACGAGTGGAAGTCGTAGATCGGCTTGAACCAGTCGGCGGTGACCTCGGAGAACTCCAGCACACGCGCCTGGCCACCGACCTTGAGCACGCGGTACATCTCGCGCAGGCCGGCATCCTTGTCGGTCACGTTGCGCAGGCCGAAGGCGATGGTGACCAGGTCGAAGCTGTTGTCCGGGAACGGCAGGGCCTCGGCATTGCACTGGACGTAGTCCAGGCCCAGCACCAGGCCGCGGTTGGTGAGGCGATCACGGCCCACCGACAGCATGCCGGCATTGATGTCGCCCAGAACCACCGAACCTTCGGCGCCGACGCGCTCCTTCAGCAGGGCGGCAATGTCGCCAGTGCCCCCCGCGAGGTCAAGCACGCGGTCACCGGGCTTCACCTGCGCGGTCGCCACGTAGTAACGCTTCCACGCCCGGTGCACGCCCAGGCTCATCAGGTCGTTCATCAGGTCGTAGTTGCGCGCGACCGAGGTGAACACCTGCCCGACCAGCTTCTGCTTGTCCTTGGCGGCGACGTCGCGGAACCCGAAATGGGTGGTACCGGATTTGTAGGGGGATTCGCTCATGCCCCGATTATCGCACCGCCAGGGCCGCTGCGGGGGAACGGCGCCTTATCATGGCAGCCCATGACCTTCCGGAGCCCCGCATGATCACCACACCTGATTACCAGGCCCTGCTGCAGACCGCCATCGCCGAAGCCCGCCAGGGCCTGGCCGAGGGCGGCGTGCCGATCGGCGCGGCGCTGTACCACAACGACGGTCGCCTGCTCGGCTGCGGCCACAACCGCCGGGTGCAGGAAGGCGATCCCTCCGTGCACGGCGAGACCGACGCCTTCCGCAAGGCCGGGCGCCAGCGTCGCTACCGCGACACGATCATGGTGACCACCCTGGCCCCGTGCTGGTACTGCTCGGGACTGGTGCGCCAGTTCAACATCGGCACCGTGGTGGTCGGCGAGTCCCGCACGTTCCAGGGCGGCATCGACTGGCTGCGCGAAAACGGCGTCAATGTGATCGACCTCGACAGCCAGGAATGCGTCGACCTGCTCGGGAGCTTCATTGCGCAATATCCCGAGATCTGGAACGAAGACATCGGCGAATGAGTGCCGTGGACTGACCCCAGCCCGCGTTTAATGAATGCTTCATCCGCGGCAGGCCCTTGTGCAGTCAGCGTCTGCGGCGTTCGATGTGACGCGCTGCGCACTCCGTCGGCACGCATGCACACGCCGCGGTAACACCCCACCGCTCCGGCACGCCTACGGTGGGGTTACCGGGGCCCCCTACCCCGGCGGAGCCAGCCATGTGCGCGCACGCTGCAAGCCCCACGCCCAATCTGATCCTTGACGGAATCCGCGCCCGCCTGCGGGGCCAATATCGGTTGCATCGGCGCGGTGCCCTGTTCTGGACCGCTTATCAGAGCATGCAGCTGGAACTGGTGCGCGACCATCCACGCGACCACGTCCGCCTGTGCAACGCGATGGCGGACATCGCTGAAGACCTCGGCGTGGTCGAGCACGCCCAACTGATCGGCAATAGCAACGCTGTTTCCACATTGCGATGACACCGCTTCCACCGGTGATCAGGCAACACTGCGATTCCCCCCACTCCACGTCCACCTCAACCGATTGGATCGACATGCACACTGAAGTCCCTGCCATTCCCCCGGTCATCGACGTCGATGCGGAACTCGAGCACTGGCGCCGCCAGCATGCCGACGGTGCGCTGCCTCATAATTCGTTCGGTTCCTACGTACCCTGGATCAAGTTCGCCTGCGATTCGCTGATCACCCAGCCGCGCGCCAGCAACGAGCAGCGTGACGAGATGTTCCAGACCCAGTATGCGCTGCAGATCATGCCGCGGCTGAGCGAAGCACAGGCCCGCGAGTTCGTCGACCGCTGCTGGCAGCACGTCTACCAGGCCAGCCGCGTGCGCCTGCAGGACGCACCGCGGCTGCGCGCCTGAGCAGGCCTGCTGCACGCGGGCTGCACGGCCACGCGCCGATCATCACGTCACCCCAGCGGGACGACGACGATGAAAGCAAGAAACCTGTTCAATACCATCGCCAAGAAGGCCGCGGCCGCCACCGGCTCTCCGTGGACCTTTCTGGGTGCAGTAGCCATCGTGGTGGTGTGGGGCATCTCCGGCCCGGTGTTCGGTTTCAACGACACCTGGCAGCTGGTCATCAACACCGGCACCACCATCATCACCTTCCTGATGGTCTTCCTGATCCAGCACACGCAGAACGCCGATACGGCGGCGATGCAGATCAAGCTGGACGAACTGATCCGGGCCACCGCGGAAGCCAACAACGAGCTGCTGGATCTGGAAGAACTGGATGAACAGCGGCTGGAAGAGATCCGCGCCGAGTATGAGCGGATGGCACGCGAAGCCGGCGACGCCCTGGCCCGTGTGCGGGCCTGCCACACGGTGCGCCGTGATGACGAAGCGGTGTAGCCCTGACGCGACGACCTGCGAACGCCTGATCGAAGCGCCGCCGGGTATGACCCGGCGCTACCGGGATCTCACCGACAGGTGTGGCCTGCGTCAGACTTTGCGAATGTCTGACCGAAAAGCCGCCGGGTATGACCCGGCGCTACCGGAATCCACGCCGGGCCATGCCCGGCGCGTCCCGTCAGCTGCGTTCGTGCCAGCCGCCGCCCAGCACCTTGTACAGGGTGATGCGGTTGGCCTGCTGGGCCAGTTGCGCCTGCAGCCGCGTCTGCTGCGCGCTGTAGGCCGTACGACGCGCGTCGAGCAGGCTGACGAAGCTGTCCAGGCCGGCGTCATAGCGTGCCTGCGACAGCCGGTTGGCCTGCTCGGCCGCGTCGACCAGACGCTGCTGGGCGCTGACCTGCTCATCCAGGCTTACGTTCATCGCCAGCGCATCCGCCGCTTCGCGGAAGCCGTTCTGGATCGCCTTCTCGTACTGCGCCAATGCGATATCACGATCTGCATTGGCGATGTCGAGATTGGCACGCAAACGGCCGCCCTGGAAGATCGGCAGGGTGATCTTCGGCAGGAAGCTCCACACGCGCGTGCCGCTGTCGAAGAGGTTCGACAGTTCATTCGATCCGCTGCCGATGCTGCCTGTCAGCGAAATGCTCGGGAAGAACGCTGCGCGGGCAGCGCCGATGTTGGCGTTGGCGGCCAGCAACTGGTGTTCGGCCGCCATGATGTCCGGGCGCAGCAGCAGCACGTCGCTGGGCAGGCCGGCCGGTGGTGGGGCCAGTGCCAGCAACTGCGGCTCGATGCCATCCGGCAGCAGAGCCGGGTCGACCTGGCCACCGGCCAGCAGCGCCAGGGCATTGCGGTCCTGCGCGAGCTGGCCGCGCAGGCGTGCGGCATCGGTGCGCGCGGTTTCGACCAGGGTGCGGGTCTGGGTCAGTTCAAGTGCTGAACTGCCGCCACGTTCATGGCGTGCTTCTGCCAGGCGCAGCGAATCCTCATAGGTCTTCAGTGTCGCTTCGGCGATCTTCAGCTGCTGGCTGTCGGCGCCGTAGGTCAGCCACGCCGTTGCCGTCTCGGCCACCAGGCTCAGCTGTGCATTACGGCGGTTGGCGGCGATGGCGAAGTACTGCTGCAGGGCTGCCTCGCTGAGGTTGCGCACGCGGCCGAACAGGTCCAGCTCGAATTCGGCCACGCCGACGCCGGCAGTGAACTGCTCGGTGACTCCCGCATCCGTACCTGTGCGCTCCATCTGCCCGGTGATGGCCACACCCGGCACCCGGTCGGCGCGCTGCACCCGGTACTGGCCGCGTGCGCGCTCGACATTGAGCACGGCCACACGCAGGTCGCGGTTGTTGTCCAGCGCCTGGCCGATCACCTGCTGCAGGCGTGGATCGGTGAAGAAGTCACGCCAGCCCAGCGTGGCCACATCGGCAACCTGGCCCTGCGTGGCCTCTGCCGGCCACTGCGCAGGAATCGCCGGGGCAACGGCCGTGTCCTTCGGCGCGAGGGTGGAGCACCCGGCGACCGTGAGCACGGCGGCCAGGGATACAGCAAGAGAAGAGAATTTCATGGCGACACCTTGGGGGTCACGGTGGTAGCGCCGGGCCGTTCCCGGCAGCTACGCGGTAAGGCATCCGCCGGGCATGGCCCGGCGCTGCCGGATTCCATCACTCGGCGGTCCTGCGTTTGAACACGCGCTGCACCACCACGAAGAACAGCGGCACGAAGAACACGCCCAGCGCGGTGCCGACGATCATGCCGCCCAGCACGCCGATGCCGATGGCCTGCTTGGCGCCGGAACCGGCACCGGTGGAGATCGCCAGCGGCACCACGCCCATGCCGAACGCAAGCGAGGTCATCACGATGGGACGCAGGCGATCGCGCACGGCATGCATGATCGATTCGATCAGGCCGGCCCCCTTCTCCAGGTTTTCCTTGGCGAACTCGACGATCAGGATCGCGTTCTTGCTGGTCAGGCCCACCGTGGTCAGCATTGCCACCTGGAAGTAGATGTCGCGCTCCAGGCCCTTGAAGGTGTTGGCCAGCACCGCGCCGAGGATACCCAGCGGGGCGGCCAGCAGCACGGCGGTCGGAACACTCCAGCTTTCGTACATCGCGGCCAGGCACAGGAACACGATCATCAGCGACAGCGTGTACAGCAGCGGGGTCTGCGAGCCGGCCTGGCGTTCCTGGTAGGACATCGCGGTCCACTCGATGCCGAAGCCCGCCGGCAGCTGCTTGGCCAGCTGCTCGATCTCGGCCATGGCGTCACCGGAGGCGACTCCCGGGGCCGGTTCGCCCTGGATTTCCATTGCCGACACGCCGTTGTAGCGCTCCAGGCGCGGCGAGCCGTAGTCCCAGTGCTTGCTGGCGAAGGCGCTGAACGGAACCATCTCGCCCTTGTCGTTCTTCACCGACCAGAGATCGAAGTCCTCCGGTACCATGCGGAACGGCTGGTCGGCCTGCACGAACACGCGCTTGACGCGGCCACGATCGACGAAATCATCGATGTAGGCGCTGCCCCATGCGGTGGCCAGGGTGGTATTGACCTGGGCGATCGACAGCCCCAGCGACGTTGCCTTGGCCACATCAATGTCGATGCGGAACTGCGGCGTGTCTTCCTGGCCGTTCGGGCGGACGTTGGCCAGCTTCTTGCTGCCGGCCGCCAGGCCGAGCAGCTGGTCACGCGCGGCCACCAGTGCATCGTGGCCCTGGCCGCTGTTGTCCTTCAGGAAGAAGGTGTAGCCCGAAGCGGTACCCAGCTCCGGGATCGCCGGCGGCGGGAAGGCGAAGATGAAGGCGTCCTTGATCCCACCCAGCGCAGCCATGGCGCGGCCGGTGATCGGCATCACGCCGTTGTCGGCGTCACGCTCGCTCCAGTCCTTCAGCTTGACGAAGGCCATGCCCGCGTTCTGGCCCATGCCGGCGAAGCTGAAGCCCTGCACCGAGAACACCGACTCGACCGCCGCCTTCTCGTTCTCCAGGAAGTGATTCTCCAGTGCCGCGATCGATTCCAGGGTACGTTCCTGGGTGGCGCCGACCGGGGCCTGCACCAGCGCCATCAGCACGCCCTGGTCTTCATTGGGCAGGAACGAGCTGGGCAGGCGCACGAACAGAACCGCCATCAGTACGAACAGCGCGGCGACGATGCCCATGAAACGCCACGGACGGTTCAGGATGCCGCGTACACCACGCTGGTAGCTTTCGCTGGTGCGGTCGAAACCCCGGTTGAAGCCGTTGAAGAAGCGACCGGCCAGGCCGCGGTGGGCGACATGATGCTCGCCCTTCTTCAGCGGCTTGAGCAGGGTGGCGCACAGCGCCGGGGTCAGTACGATCGCGACCAGCACCGACAGCGCCATCGCCGAAACGATCGTTGCCGAGAACTGCCGGTAGATCACGCCAGTGGAGCCACTCATGAAGGCCATCGGCACGAAGACGGCCGACAGCACCAGGCCGATGCCGACCAGTGCACCGGTGATCTGGCCCATCGACTTGCGGGTGGCCTCCAGCGGCGACAGGCCCTCCTCGGACATGATGCGCTCGACGTTCTCCACCACCACGATGGCGTCGTCCACCAGCAGGCCGATCGCCAGCACCATCGCGAACATGGTCAGCATGTTCACCGAGAAGCCGAGCATCGCCAGTACGCCGAACGTGCCCAGCAGCACCACCGGCACGGCGATGGTCGGGATCAGGGTGGCGCGGAAGTTCTGCAGGAACAGGTACATCACCACGAACACCAGCACGATCGCTTCGATCAGGGTCTGCACGACGCCCTTGATCGACACGCGTACGAACGGCGTGGTGTCGTACGGAATCTCGGCCTTCAGGCCGGCCGGGAAGAAGTTCTTCAGGTCGTCCAGCGCAGCATCCACGCCGGCGGCGGTGTCGAGCGCATTGGCGCCGGTGGCCAGGGTGACGGCCAGGCCGCTGGCCGGCTGGCCGTTGTAGCGGGTGACGAAGTCGTAGGACTCCGCGCCCAGCTCGACGCGGGCGACATCACCCAGGCGCAGTTCGGCACCGTCCTGCGCGCCGCGCACGACGATGTTGCGGAACTGCTCCGGCGTCTGCAGGCGCGACTGCGCATTGATCGTGGCGTTGAGCTGCTGGCCCTTGACCGAGGGCGCGCCGCCCAGCTGGCCGATCGCCACCTGTGCGTTCTGTGCCTGGATCGCTGCGGTCACTTCCGGCACCGACAGGCCATAGGTATGCAGCTTGTTCGGGTCCAGCCAGATGCGCATGGCGTACTTGCCGCCGAAGACCTGGATGTTGCCCACGCCCGGGACTCGGCTCAGGCGATCGACGACATTGGAGCCGACGTAATCGGCGATGTCGTTGGCATCCATGCTGCCGTCTTCGGAGACGAAGGCGATCACGTTCAGGAAGCCCGAGCTGGACTTGGCCACGTTGATGCCCTGCCGCTGCACTTCCTGCGGCAGCAGCGGCATGGCCAGCTGCAGCTTGTTCTGCACCTGCACCTGCGCGATGTCCGGATTGGTACCGCTCTCGAAGGTCAGGGTGATGGTCGCCTGGCCGTTGGCCGAGCTGTTGGAGGAGAAGTAGATCAGGCCATCAAGCCCCTTCATGTTCTGCTCGATGATCTGCGTCACCGAGTCTTCGACCACTTTGGCCGAGGCACCCGGGTAGGTGGCGCTGATTTCCACCGCCGGCGGAGCGACGTTGGGATACATCGAGACCGGCAGCTTGAACAGGGCCAGGCCGCCGGCGAGCATGATGATGATGGCGATGACCCACGCGAAGATGGGTCGATCGATGAAAAAGCGTGCCATGGAATTCTCCGCTTACTTCGCGTCGCCGGCCGGAGCCGCAGGCGGGGCAGCGGCCGGCTTGGCCGGTGCGGCGCCCTTTTCGGTGGCGTTGACCGGCATGCCGGGGCCGATCTTCTGCAGGCCTTCGACGATGACCTTGTCGCCGGGCTTCAACCCATCCTCGACCAGCCACTTGTCGCCGATGGTGCGGCTGACCTTGACCGGGCGGACTTCGACCTTGCTGTCCTTGCCGACCACCATCGCCGTGGTGTCACCCTTGGCATCGCGGGCGATGCCCTGCATCGGCACCAGCACCGCGTCGCTGCGCACGCCGCCACCGATCACTGCGCGCACGTACATGCCCGGCATCAGCAGGCCATCGGGGTTTTCCACCTTGACCCGCAGGCCGAAGCTGCCGGTGGCTGGATCGACGCTGACTTCGGAGAACTCCAGCGTGCCCTTGTGCTCGAAAGCGCTGCCGTCTTCCAGCAGGATGCTGACCGGCGTCTGCTGGTTGTCCTGCAGGCGGCCGGCGGCCAGCTCGCGGCGCAGCTGCAGCAGCTCGGCCGAGGACTGGGTGAGGTCGACATAGATCGGATCCAGCTGCTGCACCGTGGCCAGCGCGTCGGCCTGGCCGGCGTTCACCAGCGCACCCTGGGTGACGCTGGACTTGCCGATGCGGCCGCTGATGGGCGCGGTGATGCGGGCGTAGCCCAGCGTGACGTTGGCCGAATCCAGCGAAGCCCGGGCGGCGCCGACATCGGCCTCGGCCTGCTTCTGCGCGGCTACGGCGTTTTCCAGATCCTGCTGGCTGACCGCATCGACCTTGGCCAGCTCGGTGATGCGCTTGGCACTCAGGCGCGCGGCGTTGGCCGTGGCTTCGGCGCGGGCCAGCTGTGCGCGGGCACTGTTGGCCTGGGCGCGGTAGCTGGCGTCATCCAGCTGGTACAACGGCTCGCCGGCCTTGACCATGCCGCCCTCGGTAAACAGGCGCTTGGCCACGATGCCGCTGACCTGCGGACGGATTTCGGCCACCAGGAAGGCATTGGTCCGGCCCGGCAACTCGCGGGTCAGGCCCACGGTCTCGGACTTCAGCGTGACCACGCTGACCTGGCCGGGCCCCTGTTCGGGGGCCTGGGGTTCGCCGCCACAGGCGGCCACGGTCGTGGCGATGGCCAGCGACAGCGCAAAGGGTCGGATTCGGCTCAGCAACATGGGGAAGGCTCTTGGAAGGAAGAATCTCAGCAGGCACTGATACGGCGGACACCTCCCGGGAAAGGGTTGAGGCCTCACGTACAACGCCCACCCGGGCAGGCATGGGTGCCGGAACAGGACAGCCACGCACACGACGGGAACGATGGAGGTGAAATATACATACATGCTTGTTTGTTTGTAAACAGGTACAATTCAGCCACGTTTCACCCGTACTCGTACCCATGGCCCGCAAGACCAAAGAGGACACCCAGGCAACCCGGGAAGGCATCCTTGACGCCGCCGAAGCCTGCTTCCATGAACATGGCGTGGCCCGTACCACGCTGGAGATGATCGGTGCCCGCGCCGGCTATACCCGCGGCGCCGTGTACTGGCACTTCAAGAACAAGGGCGAGGTGCTGGCCGCGATCATCGAACGGGTGCACCTGCCTTTCATGCAGGAACTGGAGCGCACCTCCACCGAGCAGCGCGATACGCCGGTGCATGATCTGCGCGCGGTGATGATCCATTCCTTCATCGAGCTGTCCGAAGACGAGCGCCTGCGCAAGACCATGGAGATCATGGTGCGCAGCGATGCTTCGGCCGACACCAAGGTGCTGACCGAACTCCAGCAGGCCGGTTTCCGCGACGCGCTGGACCGGATGGAGCGTGCGCTGCGACGCGCGCAGGCGCTGGGCCAGCTGCGCGAAGGCGCCGACCCGAAGATCGCCGCGCGCATGCTGCACGCGACCGTGCTGGGGGTGCTGCATGGCGCGATGGTCGAGCCGGATCTGATGGATCTCCAGCGCGACGGCATGCTCGCGCTGGACATGACCCTGGCCGCCTACGTGAAGGAAGGCGTGTTCGAGCCGGGCACCGTACCTGCGCCGTTGCCGGAGGCCTGAGCGCACAGGGGTCGGATCCCTCAAACAAGAAGGCCGCCTTTCGGCGGCCTTCTGCGTTACAGGATGTAGCGGCTCAGGTCCGGATCCTGCACCAGTTCACCCAGATGCGCATCGACGTAAGCGCTGTCGATGGCCAGGGTCTCGCCATCGCGGTCAGGCGCTTCGTAGCTGAGCGAATCCAGCAGGCGCTCCAGTACCGTATGCAGGCGGCGGGCACCGATGTTCTCCTGGCGCTCGTTCACCTGGAAGGCGATCTCGGCCAGGCGGTCGATGGCGTCGGCAGTGAAGCTGACCTTGACGCCTTCGGTGGCCAGCAGCGCTTCGTACTGCTTGGTCAGCGCCGCCTTCGGCTCGGTCAGGATGCGCACGAAATCACCCTTGCTCAGCGCGCCCAGTTCCACGCGGATCGGGAAACGACCCTGCAGCTCCGGAATCAAATCGCTCGGCTTGGCCAGGTGGAAGGCACCGGAAGCGATGAACAGGATATGGTCGGTCTTGATCGTGCCGTACTTGGTCGACACGTTCGAGCCTTCCACCAGCGGCAGCAGATCGCGCTGCACGCCTTCACGCGAGACGTCGCCACCACCCACGTTGTCACCGCGCTTGGCAACCTTGTCGATCTCGTCGATGAAGACGATGCCATGCTGCTCGCAGGCTTCGATCGCCGCGGTGCGGATATCGTCCTCGTTGACCAGCTTGCCGGCTTCTTCCTCCAGCAGCAGCGGGCGTGCCGCCTTGATGGTCAAGGTGCGCTTGTGCGCCTTGGCACCACCGCCGAGATTGGCGAACATGGACTTCAGCTGCTGGCCCATCTCCTCCATGCCCGGCGGCGTCATGATGTCCATGCTGACGTTGGCGGCCAGATCCAGTTCAATCTCGCGCTCGTTCAGCTCACCATTGCGCAGCATCTTGCGGAACTTGATGCGGGTTTCGTTGTCCTGTGCCGACGGCTCGTTGCGCGCCACTTCCGGGTCGAAACCGATGCCGCCGCTGCGGCGTGGCAGCAGCGCATCGAGAATGCGGTCTTCGGCACGTTCTTCGGCCTGGGTGCGCACGCGCACCTTGGCCTGCTCGCGGTACAGCTTGACCGCGGTATCGGCCAGATCGCGGATGATCTGTTCGACGTCCTTGCCGACGTAGCCGACCTCGGTGAAACGGGTCGCTTCGACCTTCACGAACGGCGCATTGGCCAGCGTGGCCAGGCGACGCGCGATCTCGGTCTTGCCGACGCCGGTCGGGCCGATCATCAGGATGTTCTTCGGCATGACCTCGTTGCGCAGCTCGGCCGGCAGCTGCATGCGGCGCCAGCGGTTGCGCAGGGCGATGGCCACGGCGCGCTTGGCGTCATGCTGGCCAACGATGTGCCGGTCCAGCTCCTGCACGATCTCGCGCGGCGTCATGGTGGCGGAGGAAACTTCGATCTTCGACATGGATGGGCTCACGAATGCGTTGTCGATGACACCGGAACCAGACGGCCCGGCCGGTAGCGCCGGGCCATGCCCGGCGGATCAGGGAGCGTCACAGCTCCTCGACCACCACGTTGCGGTTGGTGTAGATGCAGATGTCGCCCGCGATGTTGATCGCTTCACTGGCGATGGTGCGCGCATCCAGCGCCGTGTGCGCCATCAGCGCGCGGGCCGCCGACAGCGCGTAGGAACCGCCGGAACCGATGGCGATGATGCCGTCTTCCGGCTCGATCACGTCGCCGGTACCGCTGATGATCAGCGAGGTTTCCTTGTCGGCCACGGCCAACAGTGCTTCCAGCTTGCCCAGGCGACGCTCGGTGCGCCAGTCCTTGGCCAGCTCGACGGCGGCACGCTGCAGCTGGCCGTGCTTTTCCAGCTTGGCCTCGAACAGCTCGAACAGGGTGAAGGCATCGGCGGCCGCGCCGGCGAAACCGGCCAGCACCTGGCCATCGCGACCCAGCCGGCGCACCTTGCGCGCATTGCCCTTCATCACGGTGTGGCCGAGCGTGACCTGGCCGTCGCCGGCAATGGCCACATGCTCGCCGCGACGCACGCAGGCGATGGTGGTGGCGTGGAAAACGTTGGGGTTCTGACTGGGGTCCATGCGGCCTCCGATAGCTGTTCCCGGGACATGGGGACAGCGCCGGGGCCGATCAAGCCTGCGCGGATGGCTGCCGTTCAGGGCTCGGGCGCCAGCGGCCGCTGCATCCGCCGGGCATGGCCCGGCGCTACCACCGCATCAGGGCATGACTTGGCGCTACCGGCGGCGCTTGGCGCGCGGATGCGCAGCGTCGTAGACCTTGGCCAGGTGCTGGAAATCCAGATGGGTGTAGATCTGCGTGGTGGCGATGTCGGCGTGCCCCAGCAGTTCCTGCACGCCGCGCAGGTCGCCGGACGATTCGAGGATGTGGCTGGCGAAGCTGTGCCGCAGCATGTGCGGATGCACGTGCTTGAACAGCCCTTGCCGCTGCGCCAGCTGGCGGATGCGGATCTGTACCGCGCGCTGGCTGATCGGCCCGTTGCGGCCCGGAAACACCGGGGTGGCCGGGGCGCCGCCGCTTTCGCTGCGCCAGGCGAGCAGTGCCTCGCGCGCCGGCTTGCCGAACGGTACCCGGCGCTGGCGGTTGCCTTTGCCCTTCACGTTGACCAGTCCGCTGGCAAAATCCAGGTCACGCCAGGTCAATGCGCAGACCTCGCTCAGGCGCAGGCCGGAGGAATAGAACAGCTCCAGCAGCGCGCGGTCGCGTCGCCCCAGCTCGCCTTCCGGTTCCAGTTCGACCAGTTGCACTGCTTCATCGGCGTCGAGCACCTGCGGCAGCCTGCGCGGCGCTCGCGGTGCCTTCAGCGTGGCCGCTGGACTGACCTCGATGCGGCCATGCCTGAGCAGCCACGCATAAAAGCTGCGGCAGGCAGACAGCCGCCGCTGCAGGCTCTTGGCCGACAGGCCCCGGCGATGTTCATCGGCGACGAACTGTCGCACGGCGTCAGCATCCAGCGCCTCCACCGGCACGCCCCGCGGCTCGGCCCATGCCGCCAGCGCATCCAGGTCGCGACGGTAGGCGTCCAGCGTATGCGCCGACATCCGCCGTTCCACCTGCAGGTGCTGCAGGAACGCCATGACCGCGCTCATCGCCGCCGCGCTCCGCTCAGTCCTGGAAGCGCTTGAGGCCGGTGGCCAGGGCCTCGCCCATCATGCGCAGGAACAGCGTGCCCATGCCCGGGTAGAAGCGGTTCGGGTCATGGCTGCCGACCGCGATCAGGCCGACACCCGGCAGCGGCAGCAGGGCGGTGGTCTGCACCTCCTCACTGCGCGCGCCATACAGCACCGCGTTCTTTTCCGGCTGCAGGCGGCCGCAGATCGGCTCACCGTCCTTCAGGCAATCACGGAAGGGACCCAGGCGTGGATCGTCGGCCGCGATGACCTGCAGCCATTCGGCCTGTTCCAGCCCGGCCACCGGCACGTGCACGACCAGCCGCACCAGATCACCCGCGAAATCCTCCTGCAGCGAGGCGGCCATCGCACGCAGGGTATCGGCGGCACTGCCCTGCTTCATCAGTGCCAGCGTCAGCTGGTGGGTGCGCACCGCCAGCCGTTCGTTGACCTGGGCGGTCGCGCCCAGATCGGCCAACCGTCGCGCCAGCTCGCGGTTCTTTTCCCGCAGCAGCTCCAGCTGGTAGCTGGCCAGCGATGCGGTCGGGCCGTCATCGCGCGGCACCACCAGGGTCAGCGCCAGGTCCGGAAACTGCTTGAGGAAGGCCGGATGGCGCCGCAACCAGGCAGCGACTTCATGGGCCCCGAGCTTGTCGACGGTCTCAGTCATGCGATCCACTCCCCTTCGAAGACGAATGCGGTGGGGCCGGCCATCACCACGGGCTGCCCCTCGCCCGGCCACTGGATGCGCAGTTCGCCGCCGGGCAGGCTGATGCGTGCATCGCGCTGCAGGCGACCGCGCTGCATGAGGGTGACTGCGGCTGCACAGGCGCCGCTGCCGCAGGCGAGGGTCTCGCCGACGCCCCGCTCGAACACGCGCAACCGCGCGTGGTCCGGCGCGATGACCTGGGTGAAACCCACGTTCACCGACTTCGGGAACGAGGCATGCTGCTGCAGCAGCGCGCCGACGCGCTCGACCGGCGCCGCATCGATCAGGCCCACCTCGATCACGGCATGCGGATTGCCCATCGACACCGCAGCAAACCGCACGCTCTCGCCCTGCAGCGGCAGCAGATACTCCTCGCGCGGGTGGGCAAAGCCGACCAGCGGCACGCTGGCAGGTTCGAATGCGGGTACGCCCATGGTCACCGCATACTGGCCCTGGCCCAGCACCTGCACCGCATGGCTGGCCAGTGGGCTGTCGATGACGAATGCATCGCCCTGGGCACTGCCCTCGCGCACCAGCCAGGCCGCGATGCAGCGCGCGCCGTTGCCGCACTGCTCGGAATTGGAGCCATCGGCGTTCCAGATCCGGTACGAGGCGACCGAGCCTTCGACGCGCGGGGCCTCGATGGTCAGGATCTGGTCGCAGCCCACGCCGGTGTGGCGGTCGGCCAGGCGCGCGGCCAGCTGTGGCGTGGGCGGCGCGGTGCCGTCGCGCAGGTCGATCACTACGAAATCGTTACCCGCGCCGTGCATCTTGCTGAAACGCAGCGCGGTGGAACCGGTCTTACTCATTCCCGTCGTCCACCTTCTTCACCGGGTCCGGGGTCACCGACGGACTGCCGTCACCCGTGTCCTGGGTGGCAGGCGGGGTGGCTTCGCCGTCGGCATCGGTGGCCGGCTCGACGGTCTCTTCCACCGGCACCGGCTTCTGCGGCAGCACCAGCGGGCCCTTGTTGCCGCAGGCGGACAGGAACAGCAGCGAGGCCGCTGCCAGCGGAATCAGGATGGCGTTTCGATGGGGAATCTTCATGCCCCGAGTATAGCCACTGCCGGCTGAGCGGTTGGTGGAGGGTACGGCCCCCATGGCAGCGCCGGGCCATGCCCGGCGGAAGGGTCAGTCCTGCGGCGGCAGCGGCCGCGTCCACAGCCAGATCGCCACCACGGTCATGCTGCCGATGGAAAACCATTTCACCCAGGCGATCGGCACGCACCACAGCATGATCCCGGCGCAGACCGCCATGGTGATCGTGGCCATCCATTTGCCGTAGCGGCTGACCGCGCCATGCGCCTGCCAGTTGCTGATGGCCGGCCCGAAGCGCGGATGCTGCAGCAGCCAGGCATGCAGCCGCTCGGAGCCGCGCGAGGCGGCCCATGCCGAGATCAGGATGAATACGGTTGTCGGCAGCCCCGGCACGAAGATGCCGACAATGCCGGTGCCGAGACTGACATAGGCGAGCAGCCACCATGCCCAGCGGAAACGCACCGGCCGGCGGGTCGGGGCTGCGTCCTGGGCGGCAGGCGGTTCAGGCAGGCTCATGCTCGCAAGGATAACGGTTCGGGGTGCCCGGCAACGCCCGGCACCCCGCCGCAATCACGGTGCTGCGATACCCAACTGCTGCAGCACGAAGGCATACGATTCGGACAGCTCGCGGTAACGCTGGAAGCGACCCGACTTGCCGCCATGGCCGGCCTCCATGTTGGTGCGGAACAGGATCGGGTAATGGCCAGTGTTGTCGTCGCGCAGCCTGGCCACCCACTTGGCCGGTTCCCAGTACTGCACCTGCGAATCCCACAGGCCGGTACCGACGAACAGCGCCGGATAATCCTGCTTCCTGACATTGTCGTAGGGCGAGTACGAGAGCATGTAGTCGTAGTACTGCTTCTGCTCCGGGTTGCCCCACTCGTCGTACTCGTTGGTGGTCAGCGGGATGGTCGGATCCAGCATGGTGGTGACCACGTCCACGAACGGCACCTGCGCCACCATCACCCGGTAGTCCTGCGGCGCCTGGTTGGCCACCGCCCCCATCAGCAGGCCACCGGCACTGCCACCGGACGCGGCCACGCGATCCTTCGCCGCCCAGCCCTGCGCCACCAGTCCACGGGTAACGTCGATGAAGTCGTTGAAGGTGTTCTGCTTGTGCAGCAGCTTGCCGTTCTCGTACCAGTCGCGGCCCATCTCCTGGCCACCGCGGATGTGGGCGATGGCATACACCACGCCGCGATCGAGCAGGCTCACTGCCGTCTGGTTGAAGTACGGGTCCATCGACATGCCGTAGCTGCCGTAGGCGTACTGGAACAGCGCGCCCTTGCCGTCCTTCTGGTAGCCCTTGCGGTAGACCAGCGACACCGGCACCTTCACGCCATCGCGCGCGGTGATCCAGACGCGTTCGGTTTCGTACTTCGATGCGTCATAGCCGATCACCGGCTGCACCTTCAGCTGGCGGCGCTCGCCGGTGGCGGTGTTCAGCTCGAACACGGTGGTCGGGGTGGTCATCGAGGTGTAGACGTAGCGCAGCCATGGCGTATCGGCCTCGGTGTTGTCGCCCAGGCCCATCGAGTACGCCGGCTCATCGGCCTTCACGTAGTCGCTGCGGCCATCCTTGAACAGCAGGCGGATGCGCTCCAGGCCTTCGGAACGCTCGGCAATGGCGGTGAAGCCATCAAACAGCTCGAAGCCTTCGATGAACACCGCATCGTCATGCGCGATCCAGTCCTTCCACTGCGCACGCGAGGTGGCATCGGTCGGTGCGGTGACCAGTTTGAAGTTCTTTGCACTGTCGTTGGTACGTATCACCCAGCGGCCATCGTAGTGGTCGGCGTCGTACTCCACGTCGCGCTGGCGTGGCGCCAGCACGGTGAACGTGGTCGGGTCGCTGGCCGGCGCGTAGCGCTCTTCCGACGACACGGTACTGTGCACGCCGATGGTGATGAAGCGGTCGTCGCGGGTGCGGCCGATGCCCATGTAGAAGCTGTCGTCCTTCTCTTCGTAGACGACGGTGTCGGCGCTGGCCGGGGTGCCCAGCACGTGCTTCTTCACGCGCACGGTCAGCAGCGTTTCCGGATCGTTCTCGACGTACAGCACGGTGCGGTTGTCGTCGGCCCAGACCAGGTCGCCGGAACTGCCGGTGATCACGTCGGGCAGCACCTGCCCGGTCCGCAGGTCCTTGAAGCGGATCGTGTACTGGCGACGGCCCACGTCATCGTCGGCCCAGGCCAGCAGCTGGTTGTCCTGGCTGACTTCCATCGAGCCGACATTGAAGTAGCCCTTGCCGGCGGCCATTGCGTTGACATCCAGCAGCACTTCTTCGGCGGCATCCATGCTGCCCTTGCGGCGTGCGTGGATCGGGTAGTCCTGCCCGGTCTCGAAGCGGCTGTAGTACCAGTAGCCGCGCTCGCGCGCCGGCACGCTGGAATCATCCTGCTTGATGCGGCCGACGATTTCCTTGTACAGCGCGTCTTCCAGCGGCTTCAATGGCGCCAGCACCTGGTCGGCATAGGCGTTCTCGGCCTGCAGGTAGGCCAGCATGTCCTTGTTCGCGCGCTTGTCGTCACGCAGCCAGTAATAGTCGTCGTTGCGGGTCGCGCCGAACGGGGCCTTGACCTCGTGCGGATGCCGGGCGGCGTCCGGCGGAACAGGCAGGGGGGCGGCGGTAGCGGTGCTGGTCATCAGGCTGGCGAGCAACAGGCAGAGGGTGGACTTCATGAGATAAGGCTCCAGGCGCTTCAATGCAATGGTCTTCGACGGGATCGGTTCCCTTCCCCGAACAGCGATCTGACCCCAATCCCGTCGGCACCACAACCCTGCAGGTCGTCACGGTGCGGACCCGCCGGCAGCGGTCGGCGTACCATGGGCGCATGAGTACCCTGCCCCACCCGCCGGTCTACAGCCGGCGCAGCCATGAAATCGCTCCGTTCCACGTGATGTCCCTGCTGGCCCGCGCGCAGGCGCTGGAACAGGCCGGCCACGATGTCATCCACCTGGAGATCGGCGAACCGGACTTCACCACGGCCGGGCCGGTGGTGCGTGCCGGCCAGGCGGCCCTGGCCGCCGGGCACACGCGCTACACCGCCGCACGCGGCCTGCCTGCGCTGCGCCAGGCGATCAGCGGTTTCTATCGCAGCCGTTACCGGCTGGATGTGGATCCGGAACGCATCCTGGTCACTCCTGGCGGCTCCGGCGCGCTGCTGCTGGCCAGCAGCCTGCTGGTCGACCCGGGCTGGCACTGGCTGCTGGCCGATCCCGGCTATCCCTGCAACCGGCATTTCCTGCGCCTGGTGGAAGGTGCCGCACAGCTGGTCCCGGTCGGTCCACAGACCGCCTACCAGCTCACACCCTCGCTGGTGCAACAGCACTGGAACACGGACAGCGTCGGCGCACTCGTCGCCTCGCCGGCCAACCCCACCGGCACGGTGCTGTCGGCCGATGAACTTGCGGCGCTGTCACGCGCACTGCACGCACGCGGCGGGCACCTGGTGGTGGACGAGATCTATCACGGCCTGACCTACGGCGTGGACGCCGCCAGCGTATTGCAGGTCGATGACAGCGCGTTCGTGCTGAACAGTTTCTCGAAGTACTTCGGCATGACCGGCTGGCGCCTGGGCTGGCTGGTGGCGCCGCCCGCAGCGGTGCCCGAACTGGAGAAGCTGGCGCAGAACCTGTACATCAGTGCGTCGAGCATCGCCCAGCATGCAGCCCTGGCCTGTTTCACCGATGAATCGATGGCGATCTTCGAACAGCGACGGGAGGCCTTCCGCCAGCGTCGCGATTTCCTGTTGCCGGCGCTGCGCGAGCTGGGCTTCCGCATCGAGGTGGAGCCGCAGGGCGCGTTTTATCTGTATGCCGATGTCAGTGCGTTCACCGATGATGCCCAGGCGTTCTGCGCGCACTTCCTCGAAACCGAGCATGTGGCCTTCACCCCGGGCCTGGATTTCGGCTTCCACCGCGCCAACCAGCATGTGCGCCTGGCCTATACCCAGGAAATACCGCGGCTGCAGGAAGCGGTGGAGCGCATCGCGCGCGGGCTGCAACATTTCCGCTAGCGCCGGGCCATGCCCGGCGAGCGCGCAGCGCCGCCCATGAAAAACGCCGCCCGGGGGCGGCGTTTTTCATTTCGTCATTTACCGCCCAGGCGCTCCCACAGGAAGCTGTAGGCCAGGGCCGCCATGTGCGCGGCCTGCGCGTTGTTGGCTGCGCCGCCATGACCACCTTCGATGTTCTCGTAGTAGGTCACATCCTTGCCGGCATCGATCATCTTCGCCGCCATCTTGCGGGCATGGGCCGGGTGCACGCGGTCATCGCGGGTGGAGGTGGTGAACAGCACCGGCGGGTAGTTCTTCTTCGCGTCGAACAGGTGGTACGGCGAGAAGGTCTTGATGAACTCCCAGTCGCTGGTATCGGGGTTGCCGTACTCGGCCATCCACGACGCGCCGGCCAGCAGGTGGCTGTAGCGCTTCATGTCCAGCAGCGGAACCTGCACCACCACCGCACCGAACAGTTCCGGGTACTGCGTCAGCATGTTGCCGGTCAGCAGGCCGCCGTTGCTGCCGCCCTGCACGCCCAGGTGCCTGGCACTGGTGATCCTGCGCTTGACCAGATCCTGTGCCACCGCGGCCATGTCCTCGTAGGCCTTGTGACGATTCTGCTTCAGCGCCGCCTGGTGCCAGCGTGGGCCGTACTCACCGCCACCACGGATGTTGGCGACCACGTACACACCGCCCTTCTCCAGCCAGGCGCGGCCCATGCCACCGGAATAGCTGGGTGTCAGCGAAATCTCGAAACCGCCGTAGCCGTACAGCAGGGTCGGATTGGAGCCGTCCAGCTTCATGTCCTTGGCATGCACCACGAAGTACGGCACACGGGTGCCATCCTTGCTGGTGGCGAAGTGCTGCTCGATCACCTTGCCCTCGGCATTGAAGAAGGCCGGCATGGTCTTCAGCGTTTCCGGTGCCTTGCCGATCTCGGCCAAAGCCAGGGTGGTCGGCGTCAGATAGTCGGTGGCGGTCAGCCAGACCGCATCGCTGTCGTCGCTGTCCACTGCGCCCACGGCCAGAGTGCCGAATGCCGGCGCGCCGACAAACGCGCTCTTCTGCCAGCCATTGGCGCCCGGGGTCAGCACGGACAGGCGATTCTTCACATCGTCCAGCACGTTCAGGACGAGGTGGTTCTTGGTCCAGGTCGCACCGGCCAGCGAGGTGGTCGCGGTCGGGGTGAACAGGACCTCGAAGTCACGCTTGCCGGCCAGGAAGTCATCGAGCCGGGTCGCCAGCAGCGAGCCGGATGCGTAGGTCCTGCCGCCCACGGTCCAGGCGTCGCGCAGCTCCAGGGTCAGCCACTGCTTGTGCAGGCCCTTCTCGGCGGAGTTCGGCGCATCGATCTTGGTCAGCGTGCCATCGTCGCCGCGCAGGTAGACCTCATTGTTGTAGAACGCCAGCGTGCGGCTGACCAGGTTGCGCTCGAAGCCCGGGGTGTCATCGTGCATCGCCGCGATGTACATGTCCTCCGGCTTGCCTTCGTACACCACGCTGGCCGACGACATCGGCGTCCCACGCTTCCACAGCTTGGCCACGCGCGGGTAGCCGGAGGTGGTCATGGTGCCGGCACCGAAATCGGTGTAGACGAACACGGTATCGCGATCGATCCAGTTCAGGCCGCCCTTCGACTCGGGACGGAAGAAGCCATCCTCGATCCAGCGCTTCGTCGACAGATCGAACTCGCGGGTGACATCGGCATCCGCGCCGCCGCGTGACAGCGCGATCAGGCAGCGGCTGTAGTCCGGGCGCAGGCAGTCGGCGCCGTGCCAGACCCAGTTCTCGCCCTCGGCCTTGTTCAGTGCGTCCAGGTCAAGCACGGTTTCCCACTGCGGCGAGGCCTTGCGGTACTCGGCCAGGGTGGTGCGCCGCCACAGGCCACGTTCGTGCTGCTTGTCCTTCCAGAAGTTGTAGTAGTAGTCGCCGATCTTCTGCACGCCGGGAATCTTGGCATCCGAATCGAGCACCTCACGGATGCTGGCCTCCATCTGCCTGAAGGCCGGAGTCTGCGCCAGGCGCGCCTCGGCCTTGGCGTTCTGTTCCTTGACCCAGGACAGCGGCTTGTCGCCGGTGACGTCCTCCAGCCAGGCGTAACGGTCGGTATCTTCAGCAGCCACGGCGGTCCCCACCGAGGCAGCGGTCATCATGCCAGCCAGCAGGCAGGCGGAAGCGAGTCGTGACATTGCAGCTCCAGGCAGTCATAAGCCGTGGAACGCTAGCACGGATCCGGACACCGCCCCCCGTGTCGAAGGTCAGGCCGCCGCCGTTGCGCCGCGCCGGACGCGCGCGCCGGCTGCCCTGCTGCGGCGCGCCTGTCCACCGGTACGACGCGACGACCGCCGCCGCAGCGACGGCAATGGGCAGCGCAGCAACGCCCACCAGGCCACCAGCGGCATGCCGATCAGCCACAGGGGCAGCCAACCCAGCCAGGCACTGCTGCCACGGGCGGCCGGCCACACCAGGACCAGTGCGACGCCGGCCAGTGCCAGGTGCTGTACATCCCGCAGCAGGCGCGGATCGGCGCGTTCGCTGACGCGTTCAGTCGAGGGGCGGCGTGTGAGGCGTGCGCTCATGCGGGTTTCTCCGGTGGACAATGCAACACAGCTTGGGCAAGGGCCTTCTCATACGCTGCGACACCATTGACGGACCGCGTGCACACAGTCGACCATGCGCGTGCAAGCCCACTGGAGCCCGCTCCCGCATGACTTCGATCCGCCCGCTCTGCGCCGTGCTGCTGGCCCTGTCCCTGGCGGGCCCGGCGCTGGCTGCCAGCGATCCGCCGTCGCCGCGTGCCGCGGCGCCCCGCGCCCCCGATCCGAACGCGCCGATCGACCTGCAACGTTTCATGGGCACCTGGTACGTGATCGGCCGCGTGCCGAACTTCGTCGAGCGCGGTCACGTTGCCAGCGTCAACGAGTACGCGCTGCGCGACGATCACAAGGTTGCCATCACCTACCGCTACCGCAACGGCTTCAGCGAACCGCAACAGGAGATCCGCGCCCGTGCCAGCGTCGACCCGGACAGCGGCAACCATGGCTGGCGGACCTGGTTCTACCGCGTGGTGCCGACCCATTCGCGCGTTCTGGAAGTGGCGCCGGATTACTCCTGGGCACTGATCGGCTATCCGGGCCGCGAGATGGCGTGGATCTTTGCCCGTCGGCCTGACATGGACAAGACGCTGTACAAGGAGCTGGCCGAGCGCCTGCGCGACGAGTACGGAGTGAATACCGACAAGCTCAAGCGGGTGCCGCAGCGCCCGGACCAGGTCGGCAAACTGGGCTATGAAGTGCCCAACGCGCGGTGAGACGACGCCGCCGGGCATGGCCCGGCGCTACTGGAACGTCCGCGTGGCAGGGTAGCGCCGGGCCATGCCCGGCGGACGTGCCGGTTACCTGCGGGTGTAATGTGCGACCAACCGGTCGCCGAGCATCTGCAGCAGCTGCACCAGCACCAGCAGCAGCACCACGGTCACCAGGGCGACGTCGGTGTGCGAACGCTGGTAGCCATCACGGAACGCCAGATCGCCCAGGCCGCCCGAGCCGATCGCACCGCCCATGGCGGTGAAGCCGATCAGCGCAACGGTGGTGACCGTGGCACCTGCGATCAGGCCCGGCCGCGCTTCCGGCAGCAGTACACGGGTGACCAGCTGCCAGGTGGTTGCGCCCATCGCCTGGGTCGCCTCGATCACCCCACGGTCCACTTCGCGCAGCGCGGTTTCCACAAGCCGCGCATAGAACGGTGCGGCGCCGATCACCAGGGGCACGATCGCACCGCGAACACCCAGCGACGTCCCCATCATGAACAGCGTCACCGGAATCAGCACGATCATCAGGATGATGAAGGGCACCGAGCGCAGCAGGTTGACCACCAGCGCCAGCACGCCATAGGCGAACGGACGACGCTTCATCTGCGGCGCACCGAACAGGTACAGCAGCACGCCCAGCGGCAGCCCGATGGCCAGGGTCAAGGGCAGCGAACCGGCCAGCATCAGCAGGGTGTCGATGGTGGCCTGGCCGATATCGGCCCACTTGCCGGCGTCCAGGTGGCGGAAGAATCCGTCCGCAGCAGCAATGATCATCGACGCAGTTCCTCGACATGCACGCCAGCGGCCACGAACGCGGCCTGCGCGGCGGCGTGATCGCCACCGACCAGGGCCACGACCAGTTGGCCATACGGTGTGTCCTTGATCCGGTCGATACGCCCGGACAGGATGTTGTAATCGACCCCGGTCTGGCGCGCGATGCTGCCCAGCAGGGGTTCGTAGGTATCGCCACCGAGGAAGGTCAAGCGCACGATGCGCCCACTCACGGCGTCGAAATCACGGTGCAGCGTTCCTTCGTCCACATGCTCCGATTCGCTGACGAAACGGCGGGTGGTGGGATGCTGCGGATGCAGGAACACCTGGGTGACCGGACCGGTCTCCACCAGCTGGCCGGCATCGAGCACCGCCACCCGGTCGCAGACGCGGCGGATCACATCCATCTCGTGGGTGATCAGCACGATGGTCAGGCCCAGCTCGCGGTTGATCTTCGACAGCAGCGCCAGCACCGACGCGGTGGTCTGCGGGTCGAGAGCACTGGTGGCCTCGTCGCACAGCAGGATCTGCGGGCGGGTGGCCAGGGCACGGGCGATGCCCACGCGCTGCTTCTGGCCTCCGGACAGCTGCGCCGGGTACTTCTGTGCGTGTGCCTGCAGGCCGACGGTCTGCAGCAGTTCGGCCACCCGGCTGTCGATCTCCGCCTTCGGTGTACCGGCCAGCTCCAGCGGGAAGGCGACGTTGCCCGCCACCGTGCGCGAGGACAGCAGGTTGAAGTGCTGGAAGATCATGCCGATTCGCCGGCGCAGCGAGCGCAGGCCGTCGGCATCCAGCGTGGTGATGTCCTCGCCTCCGATCAGCAATCGGCCACCGGAAGGCTCTTCCAGGCGGTTGATCATGCGGATCAGCGTCGATTTGCCGGCACCGGAATGACCGATGATGCCGAAGACCTCGCCGGCCTCGATGGTCAGGTCCAGCGGTTGCAGCGCGCTGACCGCGCGGCCGGCAACGGCATAGGATTTGTGCAGGCGCTGGAACTCGATCACGGGAGCGGCTCACCGGCAGGCGACAGAAGGGGGCGTGCAGCCTACCAGCGCCGGCGGTCGCGCGCCTGCGCCATGGGCCAGAATGTTATTCCTTTTGGTTCTAAGACACCTACTCCGGCCGGGTTCCGGGGTCAGAGCCCCTGTGGGATCTGACCCCGGGGTCGGATCCCCGCAGGGGCTCTGACCCCGCTCCCCGGCCAAACCGGTTCAGGGATGATCCAGCGGCTTCGGCGGCTGCTGGCGGTTCACCCGCTCGCGGTGCAGCAGGTACAGGCCCGACGCCACGATGATCGCCGCCCCCACCCAGGTGTAGCCGTCCGGCAACTGCCCCCAGAAAGCCAGATCCCATCCGATCACCCAGACCAGGCCGCTGTACTCCAGGGGCGCGATCATGGATGCCTCGCCCAGCTGGAAGGCCTTGGTCAGGGCGATCTGACCCAGCGCACCGGCCAGCCCCATGCCCGCGATCAGCGGCGCGTGCGCCAGCAGCAGCGGCCTCCAGCCGGGAATCGCCAGCAGGCCCGCGCCGATCGCCATGATGACCAGGAACCAGACCACCATCGACTGCGAGGTGTCGGTACGGGTCAGCAGGCTGACCGTGATCGCGGCAACGGCGTAGGCGGTGGCCGCGGCCAGCACCATCAGGCCCGGCACCGAGATGAACCCATCCACGCCGGGCCGCAGCACCACCAGCACGCCGACCAGGCCGATGCCGATGGCCACCCAGCGACGCGGTCCGACCCGTTCGCCCAGCAGCGGCACCGACAGGGCCGCGATCAGCAGCGGCGCGACGAAGTAGATGGTGTAGGCGGTGGACAGTGGCAGATCGCGCAACGCGAACACGAAGCAGCCGATCATCGCCATGCCCAGCGCGCCACGCAGCAGATGCAGGCCCCAGCGACGTGGCACCAGCGAACGCGGGCCCGCGCTGACCAGCACCCAGACCAGCACGAACGGCAACGACGCCGCGCCGCGCAGGAAGGTCACCTGCAGGGTGGGATAGCTGGCCGCCAGCTGCTTCATGCCGGCGTCCATCAGGGAGAAGCAGGCGACCGCGGCGACCATCCAGGCCACCGCGCGCGAGGGGGAGCGTTGCACGTTCATGGCCCATTATCGCCGAGCCGGCGGCGGGATGCCGTTGCAGCGATGCCCAGCGCCACGGAAAGCGGGCAGGCTGGCCGGCGCGATAGAATGTCCGCACTGAATTCTGTGGAGCATCGCCCATGCCTTCCTTCGACGTCGTCTCCGAAGTCGACACCCACGAGCTGACCAACGCCATCGACCAGGCCAACCGCGAACTGAGCACCCGCTTCGATTTCAAGGGCGTGGACGCCAAGTTCGAGCGTGATGGCGATGTCATCAACCAGTTCGCGCCGACCGAGTTCCAGCTCAAGCAGATGAACGACATCCTGCGTGCGCGTCTGGCAGCGCGCGGCATCGACGTGCTGAGCCTGGAGTTCGGCGACATCGAGACCAATCTGGCGCAGGCGCGGCAGAAGATCACCGTCAAGCAGGGCATCGAGCAGAAGTTGGCCAAGAAGATCGCCGCCGCACTGAAGGACGCCAAGCTGAAGGTGGAAAGCCAGATCAATGGCGACAAGCTGCGCGTGCAGGGCAAGAAGCGCGACGATCTGCAGGACGCGATCGCAGTACTGAAGGCCGGCAAGTTCGAGCTGCCGCTGCAGTTCAACAATTTCCGCGACTGACGGCTCCGCCGGGCGTGGCCCGGCACCGCGCTCGATCAATCACGCAGCAGCTTGTACAGCGTGGTGCGCGAGATGCCCAGCTGGCGTGCGGCCAGACTGAGATTGCCGTCCGCCGCCTGCGCCGCCCGGCGCGCCGCTTCACGCTGCTGATCGCGCAGCGCCGGCGCCGCCATCGTCGCCGGTGAAGACCGTCGCACGCTGTTGCCAGCGACCTTGCGCGGCGCCTGTAGATGCTGCAGGTAGACCGCACTGCCCTCGCCCAACCGGACCCGATGCGGCGCCCCCGGCTGCAGCAGGCGCCGCCGCTGTGCGGCACTGGCGTCGGCAAACACCGCTGCAATATCCAGCAACGGCAGTGGCCCGCGCCGCGGCAGGCCCAACAGACGCCGGGCTACACGGTTGGCGGCGCGCAGCTGGCCATCCTCCTGCACCGCCAGCAGCCCCTGCAAGGGTGACGCCAGCCAGCGCGGATCATGCTGCAGCGCCAGCAGGTGCACATCGGCAAGCGTGTGGAACAGGCGATTCTCGCTGGCCAGTGCGGCCTGCCGGAAATAGCCCTGCAGCAGCGAAGGATCGCGCTCACCCAGCCCGGTGATATCGATCACTCCGCATACCCGCCCGTCGAGATCGTGCAGGGGTTCACTGAGGCAGAACACCGGAGCGAAACGCTGCAGGTAATGTTCATTGCCGCGCACCAGCGCTGGCAGGTCGTCGGCCAGGCTGACCGCCGGCGCGGTGGTGCCGATCTCGCTTTCGCCCAGCCGCCGCCCGACCTGGATCGGCCGCAGCAGGGGCGAGTCTTCCAGGCCATGCGCCTGCTGCGCGATCACCATGCCCTCGCGGTTGGCGCAGAACATCGTCCAGCCACGTCCGCCGAAAGCGGCCCACAGCTGTTCCAGCTCCGGTTGCACGCAGCGTGCCAGGCGACGGTCGTCGCGCTGTGGCAGATGCCGGCCATCGCTCTGCAGCGGCAGGTAGACCGGTTCCTGCCCGGGCTGCAGGCCAGCCGCGCGCGAGCGCATCCACGACTGCTGCAACGGCTGCGGCAACACGTTCAATGAGCGCGCATCGCCCTCGGCAAAGGCCGCGCGTACCGCTACCAGCTGCTGTTGCCCGACGGAGGTTGCGATCATGGGCGCAGCGTACACCGGCCAGCGGCAACGCCACGTTACGCTCCGATGAGGTGTTTGCCTGCGGTTGCCGCCCATCCGGCAGGTGCAGGGCGAAGCCCTGCAGCCCTGCCCTCAGATCACGCCGCGATGCGCAGGATCGGCTTCAGGGTGATGCCCCGGGTGCTGTCCTCGGCCGCCTGGTTGATCTGCTCCAGCGGGTAGAACTTCACCAGCCTGTCGAACGGGAAGCGGCCCTGCTGGAACAGCGTGACCAGCTGCGGAATGAACACCTGCGGCACACTGTCGCCTTCCACGATGCCACGGATGCTGCGGCCACCCAGCAGCAGGTTGTTCACGTCGAAACTGGCGGTCGTGCCCAGCTTTGGTGCACCGACCACGCCCATCATGCCCAAGCCCGCCAAGGCCTCGATACCGGCAGAGAGCACTTCAGGGCGACCGGTCGATTCCAGCGCGAAATCGGCGCCACCGCCGGTGATGGCGCGCACGGCCTCGACCACATCGGTCTCGCGGCTGTTGACCACGTGGGTGGCGCCCAGCTCCAGCGCGAGTGCCAGCCGCGACGGCACCACATCGATGGCGATGATGGTCGTGGCACCGGCCACCTTGGCCGCCATCACCGCACTCAGACCGACTGCGCCGGCACCGTAGCTGGCAAAACTGCTGCCCGAGCGTACCTTCAGCGAATTGAGTACCGCGCCGGCACCGGTCTGGATGCCGCAGCCCAGCGGGCCCAGCAGTTCCAGAGGCGCATCGTCGGGCACTTTGATCGCATTGATCTCGCGCGCCAGCGCATAGGTGGCAAACGAAGACTGCGCGAAGAAATGGTCGTGCAACGGCTGACCCTGCGCATCGGTGATGGCGGTATGGCCGTGGCCATCATCGCCACCAAAGTTCAGCGCGAAGAAATCCCTGCAGTAGGCGCCATGACCGCCCCGGCACGGATTGCAGTGGCCGCAGGCGCCATAGGTCAGCACCACGTGATCCCCTGCTTTCAGTTCCTTTACGTTGGGGCCGACCGCCTCCACGACGCCGGCGCCTTCGTGACCCAGCACCGCGGGCAACGGCACCGGGTAGTACTGATCGCGCACGATCAGGTCGGTGTGGCACAGGCCGGTGGCTACCACCTTCACCAGGACCTCATCCTCCTGCGGGCCGCGCAGCCGGGCCTGCTCGATGACGAAGGGTTGTTCCTTGCCGCGGACCACTGCGGCGGTGATCTCGCGTGTTGCCGTATTGTCGTTCATCGTGATGGCTCCTTCGATCAGATCGGATAAGCGGGCGCCTCGCCCTTGACGGTCAACCACTGCCACTGCGTGAACTCCTCCCAGTTGGCGGGGCCGCCGATACTGGTGCCATTGCCGGATGCTCCGACACCGCCAAAGGGATTGATCACCTCGTCGTTCACGGTCTGATCGTTTATGTGCAGCAGTCCGGTGCGCAGGCGCTCACCGAGCTTCAGTGCGCGGCCGACATTGCTGGAAACGATGGCCATCGACAGGCCGTACTCGCTGTCGTTGGCCAGGCGCACTGCATCGTCGTCATCGTCGAACGGCACCACCACCGCCACCGGCGCGAAGATTTCTTCGTTGAACGCCGGATTGTCAGCAGCGACGTTGCCAAGCACGGTCGGCGCGAAGAACAGATCGCGATGGGTACCTCCGGCCTCCAGCGAGGCACCGGCCTGCACTGCCTGCTCGACCACGCGCGTGGCGTGGTCGCGCTGGCCGGCATTGATCAGCGGACCGATCGCCACGTCTTCGCGCGCCGGATCGCCCACCTTCAATGAATTGGCCTTGGCCACCAGCTTCTGCAGGAACGCGGAGTGGATCTTCCGCTGCACCAGCACGCGGCCGGTCGCCATGCAGATCTGGCCCTGATGCAGGTAGACCCCCCACGCGGTGTTGGCCACCGCCAGGTCGAGGTCGGCATCATCGAGGATGATCAACGAGTTCTTGCCGCCCAGCTCCAACGAGACCTTCTTCAGATGCTTGCCCGCCGCTTCTCCGACCTTGCGCCCGGCGGCGGTGGAGCCGGTGAACTGGATCATCGCCACGTGCGGATCGCTGGTCAGCGCAGCGCCGGCCGCGCCATCACCGGGCAGCATGTGCAGAACGCCTGCCGGCAGGCCGGCCTGCTCGAACAGGCGTGCGATCACCGCCCCGCCGCACACCGCTGTGCGCGGGTCAGGTTTGAGTACCACCGCGTTGCCCAGCGCGATGGCCGGCGCCACCGCGCGCATGGCCAGATACAGCGGGAAGTTGAAAGGCGAGATGACCCCCACCACACCCAGCGGTCGGCGCCGCGCCAGATTCAGTCGGCCCGGCTCGGAAGGCAGAATCTCGCCGGTGCTGCGCGACGGCAGCGCCGCAGCCTCGTGCAGTGCCTTGATGGTCACCTTGGCCTCAAAACCTGCCTTCAGGCGGGTGGAGCCGCTTTCGCGTACCAGCCATTCGACCAGGGTGTCGATGTGTTCTTCGGCCAGGCGTGCCGCTTTGCGCAGCACTTCAGCGCGCTGTTCGTACGGAGCCGCCGCCCACGCCTGCTGCGCCTGCGCAGCGGCCGCCGCCGAGCGCGCCACCTGCGCCGGGTCGGCCAGGCCGATCTGGCCGAGCGTGTTACCGGTGGCCGGCTCGATCACCGGCTGCCGTTGCGCGGCCGCCTGCCACCGGCCGTCGAAGAGGGCGCCGGCCCAAAGGGCGTCCGGCAGCCACGGAGAAGATGCAGTCATGGGTGTCCTCCTGTGTCGTGCGTCCATTCCACGCCTACCGCCCGCAGCAGGCAATCGGCCATCTGCCGGTGGCCTGCAAAGGCTTGAATCGGCGGGGATTTGCAGCATGGCGACTGTCCAGTTCCTGCACAGTGAACAGCGCAGCGGCGGCACACTGCCTACAATGGCGACCTCGCCCGCCGATGTGCCCGCCATGACCGATACCGCCCTGCCCACCGACGACCCGATCGCCGCCACCCGCCTGTGGCTGGAGCGCATCGTCATCGGCCTGAACCTGTGTCCGTTCGCCAAGGCCGTATATGTGAAGGACCAGGTCCGCTTCGTGCTCAGTGATGCCACCACCCCCGAAGCACTGGTCGAACAGCTGGCCGAGGAACTGGTGCTGCTGCGGGACACGCCGGCCGAGCAGATCGACACCACCCTGATCGTGCACCCGCAGGTGCTGACGGATTTCCTGGACTACAACGACTTCCTCGACAACGCCGACGCGGCGATCGAGGCGCTCGATCTGCAGGGCATCCTGCAGGTGGCCAGCTTCCATCCGGACTACCAGTTCGAAGGCGTGGCCGCCAACGACGCCAGCAATTACACCAACCGCGCGCCCTATCCCACGCTGCACCTGCTGCGCGAGGACAGCGTGGCACGCGCGGTGGACGCCTTCCCCGATCCGGACGTGATCGTCGAGCGCAACATCCAGACGCTGGACCGCATCGGCGTGGACGGCTGGCATCGCCGCCTGCGTGGCGAAGACCTGTCATGAGCGCGGTTCCGCCGATCGCTGCCTGGCCTGCCGCGCCGCTGGCGGGCAAGGTGGTGCTGGTCACCGGTGGCGCCAATGGCATCGGCCGCGGCATCGCCCAGGCCGTGCTCGGTGCCGGCGGCCGCGTGCTGATCGGTGATCTGGATACGGAAGCCGGCCACGCCTGCCTGGCCGAATGGCATCGCGATGACGATGCGGCGTTCCAGCCCCTGGACATCACCGACGAAGCCAGCGTGCGCGCGTTCATCGCCACGGCGGTGCAGCGGTTTGGCGGCATCGATGGCCTGGTCAACAATGCCGGCATCGCCGGTGCGCACGGTACGCCACTGCAGGACATGGCGTGGGACGAATGGCAGCGCCGCCTGTCATCGCTGCATGGCGCTTTCCTGTGCAGCCGGCATGCCCTGCCGGCACTGTCATCCGGTGGCGCCGGCGCCATCATCAACATCGCCTCGACCCGCGCCCGGCAGTCCGAAGCCCATAGCGAAGCCTATGCCGCGGCCAAGGGCGGACTGGTGGCATTCACCCACGCGCTGGCAATCAGCGCCGGACCGGCTGTACGGGTGAACAGCATCAGTCCGGGCTGGATCGGCACCAGCGAGTGGCAGGCGCCCCCCCGGCGCCATGCGCCCGAGTATTCGGCCATCGACCACGCACAGCATCCGGTCGGCCGCGTCGGCCGCCCGGAAGACATCGGCGCGCTGGCGGTGTACCTGTTGTCGCCGCTGTCCGGATTCACCACCGGCCAGGATTTCATCGTCGACGGCGGCATGACCCGCAGGATGATCTACGCCGAGTGACCGATGCCCGTCGAGGGGTGCCCGCCATGGGGGGCACCCCTCACAGCCGACGTGGGATCAGGCCATGCCCGAATGGCGCAGCAGCGCATCGATCTGCGGCGCACGGCCACGGAAGGCCTTGAAGTTCTCGGCCGCTGGACGGCTGCCCCCGCGCGAGAGGATCTCGTCGCGGAAACGTGCACCGGTCGCGGCCAACGCCTGCGGTGCTTCCTCGAACGCCGCATAGGCATCGGCACTGAGCACCTCGGCCCATTTGTAACTGTAGTAGCCGGCCGCATAGCCACCGGCGAAGATGTGGCTGAACTGATGCGGGAAGCGGTTCCAGGCTGGCGGATGATTCACCGCCACTTCGCCGCGCACGCGCTCCAGCAGTGCCAGCACACTGTCCTGCGTGGGCTCGAACTGGCTGTGCAGCAGCATGTCGAACAGACCGAACTCCAGCTGGCGGACAGTCGCCATGCCGCTGTGGAAATTGCGCGCGGCCAGCATGCGCTCATACAGCGCACGTGGCAGCGGTTCACCCGTCTCCAGGTGCGCAGTCATGCGCTGCAGGTGGTCCCATTCCCAGCAGAAGTTCTCCATGAACTGGCTGGGGAGCTCCACCGCATCCCATTCCACGCCATTGATGCCGGCCACGCCCAGCTCACCAATCCGGGTCAGCAGCTGGTGCAGGCCATGGCCCATTTCATGGAACAGCGTGGTCACTTCATTGTGGCTGAACGTAGCAGGCCTGCCGTTGGCGCCGCGACCGAAGTTGCACACCAGGTACACCAGCGGCGTCTGCACGCTGCCATCGGCACGCTCGCGCCGGTTGCGGCAATCGTCCATCCACGCACCGCCGCGCTTGCCCTCACGGGCGTACAGATCCAGGTAGAACTGGCCTACCAGCGCGTCCTGCGCATCGACCAGGCGGAAGAAGCGTACGTCCTCGTGCCAGACCGGCGCGCTGTCCTCCTGCACGCGCAGTCCATACAGCTGCTCGATCACCGAGAACAATCCACCCAGCACCTTCGGCTCGGTGAAGTACTGTTTCACCTCCTGCTCGGAATAGCTGTAGCGCGCCTGCTTCAGGCGGTCGGCCGCGAACGCCAGGTCCCAGGCCTGCAGGCTGTCGATGCCCAGGTGGTCACGCGCGAACTGCTCCAGTTCGGCACGGTCCCTGGCCGCGAACGGCTTGGCGCGCGACGCCAGGTCACGCAGGAAGCCCAGCACTTCGGCCGGGTCCTGCGCCATCTTGGTGGCCACCGAGTAGTCGGCGTAGGAATCAAAGCCGAGCAGTGCGGCCAGTTCAGCCCGCAGGGCCAGGATGCGGTCGATGTTGCCGCTGTTGTCCAACGCGTCATCGCCGAATTCGGAAGCGCGCTGCGCGCTGGCCCGGTACAGGATCTCGCGCAGGTCACGATCTTCGGCCCAGGTCTGTATCGGCAGGTAACACGGCATCTGCAGCGTCAACTTCCAACCGTCCCTGCCATCGTTCGCCGCTGCCGCACGCGCGGCAGCCTTCACGTCGTCCGGCACGCCGGCAAGGCGTGCTTCGTCTTCCACGATCAACGACCACGCATCGGTGGCGTCCAGCACATTCTGCGAGAACTTCGCGGACAGCGCCGACAGTTCTTCCTTGATCGCGGCGAACCGCTGCTGGGCGTCCGGCGCCAGCTCCGCGCCCCCCAGGCGGAAGTCGCGCAGCGTATTGTCCAGCACCTTGCGCCGGGCCTCATCGAACGACCCCGCCTCCGGGCCGGTGGCCAATGCCTGGTACTGGCGGTACAGCGCCAGGTTCTGGCCCAGCGCACTGGCGAAGCGGGTCACCCGCGGCAGGTTGCTGTTGTAGGCCTCGCGCAGTTCCGGCGTGTTGACCACGCCCTGCAGGTGGCCGACCAGGCCCCAGGCGCGCCACAGCCGCTCGGTGGCATCGTCCAGCGGGACCACGAAGGTGTCCCAGCGGACCGGCTGCACCTGCTCGGCTGCGTTGACGGCGGCCTCGGCCTCGGCCAGCAGCACGTCCAGCGCCGGCGCCACGTGCTCGGGGCGGATCGCCTCGAAGCGCGGCAGGCCGGAGAAATCGAGCAGGGGGTTGGCAGCGGTCACGGCAGATCTCCAGTTACGGGCCCGAGGAGCGGGCAGCCCAGTCGATATGGCGCTGGCCGGAGCCGCAGACAAGGGGGGCGCGCCGATCATTCACGTCGGCCTTACGGGGTCGCGCGGAAGCTCTGGCTGCGGGGGAGTCCGCAGCGGAACATGCCGATAGAGGCCCCACATGGAAGGTCTGGCTCAGGTTGCAACCGCGTTGCCGGTCCGGTCGCTGGCGCTGTCTGCCAGCGCGGAGGAGTTGTCCTGGATCGCCACATTGTGCGATCCCGGCGATGATGCCCGGCGCCATCTGCAGGAGCTGCAGGTGCTCATGCAGCAGGGCGGCATCCTCAACGATGAGCAGGAGTGGTACCCGTTCGAGGTGATCGAACGCGGTGCCCGCCACCTGCACCCGGGGCACGAGCGCGAGTTCGTGATCTGCGTGCTGCTGTGGCTGCAGGCGCTGGCCCAGGACCGCATCAGCAGCCTGGACCCACGGCTGCACCTGGATGATCGCGCGATGGACATCGAGGCGCTGCCTGATGCGCTGCGCGATGTGGTGCTCGACGCGTTCACTGCGGCGGGGTACTGATCGGGATGCGCCGCTGCGCTCGCCGGGCGTGGCCCGGCGCTACCGGGATCGACGGGCTCTGATACGCCGCTGCGCTCGCCGGGCATGGCCCGGCGCTACCGGGAT
>NZ_JAOCKC010000013.1:0-80798 GCF_029844625.1 Stenotrophomonas sp. GD03680
GTCCCGCGAACCCACCCCGCCCGGCCCCTGACAGTTCTTCGGGCACGTTCACCCACGGAAAAGAAAAAGAAGATCGAAAGCAAAAGCAGCCTGGCCGGCTGCATTTTGTAGAGCCGAGCCCACGCTCGGCTGCTTTCAGGTCAGTCCACGAAGCCGAGCGCAGGCTCGGCTCTACACGAGCACGTGCAGCGGGCGACCGGCTTCTGCTGTTCTTTCTTCTTTTCCGTGGGTGGTGCAGGCCACAGCCCTCTATCAGAGGGCGGTCGGGTTGGGGTCGCGGGGGTGTCCGCGGCATGGATGCCGCGGCCAAGCCCCCAGGGAACGGTTCACGGCGTCCATTGCCGCCCACGAGGGGCTGTGCCGTTGGCTGCAGACTACGGCCACCAGCCGTGCCCGAACCGGGCGTAATGATCCGCCGCCCGCTCGAACGGGTTGCGCGCACTCACCCCACCGCACAACAGGTACACCGGCAGGTACAACGGCCCCAGCACCATGTACTGGTACACGTGCGCACGTTCGTGATCATCCAGCCGGATCAGCGGTTCCACGCCCCACCCCGCCTGATGCGCATAGGTGCGGCAGGAAATGCCCAGGTCATGCCCGGTGTGCAGGATCACGTTGCCCAGGGTGATCGCCCCGCCGGGACCCCAGGGCCAGCGGTCGAACACCAGCGCGCAGTCAAGGCCGCTCCAGCGCACCGTCGCACCGCCCAGCAGCCCGGCCAGGCCTCCGACCAGGCCGATCAGCGAATTGGGGACGGTCCAGGCTGCACCCAGCACCTGCAACGCACGCAGCCAGATCGGCCGGACCATGGCAGGACGGTTCAATCGGCCTCGTTGGGAATCAGCAGCCACAGGATCAGATAGACCAGGATGCCGGGGAATGCCGCCGATGCCAGCGACACCAGTACGAAGACCACCCGCAGCAGCGTGGAATTCCAGCCGAAGCGATGCGCGATGCCGCCCATCACCCCGGCGATCATCCGGTCGTTCAGCGAACGCGACAACGTGCGGGGCGCGGTACTCATGGCGGATCCTCCTGGGAGTGCATAAGGCAGTCGAACAGGGCTCGACTCTACACCGCCCCCTGTCTACGGCGTGCGTTGGCGCAGCGCCTGCAGCCGTGCGCTGAACCATGCAGCCGACGCCTGCTCCGGTTGCCCGGGGCACTGGATGCGGTAGGCCTTGCCGCTCATGCTGCTCTGGGTAGCGGCGCGTTCGATGAACTGCTCGGCGCTGTCCACCAGGTCCTTCTTCAGCAGGTAGTCGTACTTGCGCTGCAGGTGCGCGCGCGCACTGCTGCCGTCGTACCAGCGGCCGTTGCGCTGGAAACGGCACTGGGAGCCGTCCAGGCTGGAGATCAGCTGCGCGATTTCGCCGCGCGCTACGGGGCCCGGGGCCGCAGGGGCCCATGCAGGGGTCAGCAGCAGCGCTGCAACCAGCAGTGATTTGTGCGACAGCATCCTTGGCTCCAGCCCGTCCAGAGCGCCTGAGACTAGCCCTTCCCGTCCCGGGCCTTCAACCAGCCATCAATCGTAGCTGGCACTTCGCGCTGCGCCCGTCCGGACACGTAGATTCCAATATGCCCCCCGCGGAAACTGGACTCGGTGTAGTCCTCCGTGCCCAGGCGCCCCCGCATCGCGCGCGACGCATCCGGTGGCACCAGATGGTCTTGCTCGGCATAGATGTTCAGCACGGGCAGGGTCACCTGCGACAGATCCACAGCTTCCTCGCCGATCCGCACCGTACCGTTCACCAGCGCGTTGTCCTGGTAGAACTGCTTGATGAAGTCGCGGAACGCCTCGCCCGCCAGATCCGGCGAATCGAAGATCCATTTCTCCATGCGCAGGAAATCCTCCAGCGCGGCCTTGTCATCGAGGATGTCCAGCAGGCCCACGTACTTCTGCACGTTCAGGCGGAACGGCTTGAGCATCAGGTAACTGGCATTCATCAGGTCGGCCGGGATGTTGCCCAGCGTGTCCACCAGCAGGTCCACGTCCACCTGCCGCGCCCAGTGCGAGAGCATGTTGTCGGCGGTGTGGAAATCAACGGGCGTCACCATGGTGATCAGCTTGCCCAGCTTCTGCCGGCGCAGCGCCGCATAGCACAGCGCGAACACACCGCCCTGGCAGATGCCGAGCAGGTCCACCGGGCCGCCGCTGCGCGCGCGCAGGGCATCCACCGCGCCCTCGATGTAGCGCAGCAGGTAGTCCTCCAGCGTCTGGAACCGTTCGGATCGATCCGGGTAGCCCCAGTCCAGCACGTACACGTCCTGCCCCAGTGCCAGCAGCTTCTGCACCAGCGAGCGATCGGCCTGCAGGTCAACCATGTAGGGGCGGTTGACCAGTGCGTAGACGATCAGCAGCGGCGTCCGCCGGGTCGGTGCCTGTTCGCCGACGAAGCGATAGAGCACCACCTTGCCATCACGCCAGACTTCCTCGCGGGCGGTCACCCCGTAATCGACATCTTCCACCTGCGGCAGCAGCTTCAGCCCTTCCATCAGCTTGCGCTGCATGGCCAGGGTCTCCTGCATCAGGTCATCGGCATTGAAGCCCAGAGGTCCCTTCATCGGTCATGTTTTCCGCGAGGAAGTACGGGATGTCGCCTTCCTGGCTGGCGCACGCTTTGCAGCAGCCTTCTTGACTGCAGCCTTCTTGACTGCAGCCTTCTTGACTGCAGCCTTCGGCGCTGGCGCCGCCTTCTTCGCGGCCGCCCTGCGAGTGCCAGGCTTCACCCTGGCCGGGGCCGGCTGTGCGGCCGGATCCACCGTCGCCGTACCCGCCAGCACCGTCACCTGCGCCTGCAGGCGACGCAGGCTGCGCTCCAGCTCGGCAATGCGACGGTGCGCGGCATCCATTTCGGAACGGGTCGGCAGGCCGATCCGCTCGCTTACCTGCTCCACTTCGCGCTGCAGCCCAGCGCGCAGGCGCATCTGTGCGTTGCCGAGGTCGGCATAGACCTGCTGGAACGGCTCGGACAGGGCCACCTTGGCGTAAGCCTCTTCGGCCGCCTCGATCCACAGGTCGAACATCGCCCGCGCGCTGGTCAACTGGCTGCCGGGCTGCTCATGCTGGGCCAGCCGCTGCTCGAACAGCTCGAAGGCCTCGTCCAGCGCCTGCCGGATCTGTTCGACATAGGCGCGTGACTGCTGCTGGTAATCCTCCTGCGCGCGCAGCAGGGCCTGCCAGCGCGCCTGGTGTTCACGGCCGGGACCGAAGGCGGGGCTCTGCAGCCACGGGCCCGCCTGCAGCTGCCATTGCTGCAGCCAGTTGGCGAACTCCGGCAACGAACCGCCGGCCTGGGTGCTGCCGCGCGCGCCCTGCAGCATCCATTGCAGCAGGCCATCCCCCTGGCCCTGCACTGCCTCACGCCAGGCCTGTGCCACTTCTGCGCTGCTGGCATCGCGACCGGCGAAGCGGCTGGCGACCTCCTGCATCGTGCCGTACCAGCTGCCCGCCTGCTCGCGGAACCGGCGCACCGCGTCCTCCGGCGCACCCGGCCCCTGCTCGGGCAGCATCTGGCTCCAGCCGTCAAACAGGCGCTGCCAGCTGCCGGCATCGCCGCTGCCCGGCGCACCGGCGGCGGAGGCATGGCGCAGGGCATCGCCCCAAGCCCCGAAATACTGCCGGGCCAGAGTCTCGAAATCGCTGCTGCCGGCGTCATGGGCCGAACTGGTCATCGCAGGCCTCCGCAGGATGCCGTCATGGCTTGGGAATACGCAGGGTCTTGCTGATCATCAGCGACCCGGACAGGGCGAACAGCAGCACCATCGGATGCAACTGCCACGGACCCAGCTGCCATTGGCCAAGCCAGATGTCCGGGCCGATCGCGTCGGTACCCGCCGCGATCGCCAGCACGATCACCAGCACCAGGCTGGTCGGGATCGGGGTGCCCTCGAAAAACTTCACCTTGCCCTCGTCGCCGGCCAGCGCCTCGGCAGTCACGTTGTAGCGGGCAAGGCGGCTGACGCCACAGCAGACGAAGTAGCTCAGCACCAGCCAGTCCCACCCGCCCTGCATGCCACAGGCATAGGCCAGCGCGGCCGGGGCCACGCCGAAGGAGATCACGTCGGACAGCGAATCCAGCTCGCGGCCCAGCGTCGAACTGGATTTGCGCCAGCGCGCGATGCGGCCGTCCAGCGCGTCGAAGATGAAGGCCAGCGGGATCAACGCCATGCCGAACAGCAGGTAGCCACGCTCGCCATCCTGCAGGAAGCGCATGGCGGCGAACACCGCGCCGGTGCCGCAGAAGGCGTTGGCCAGGGTGAACCAGTCCGCCAGCTGGAACTCGCGCAGCATCGAGAAGTGACGTTTCATGAAGTCTCACGGGGCATCAAGGGCCACAGGTTACCGCGAGCGCAGCCGCTGGCGACAGCACGGCCCGCGTTCCCCCTTCACCGGTCGCTCACGCATCGTCACCAGCGGTGAATTTTTCGCCACCCATCTTGACAGCCTAGGGGGGTGGCGCCTGTCGAGGCTTATCCACAAAGTTGCCCACGCGTAATCCACACCCCCTGTGGACAACCCGTTCTCACCGACTGCGACGGTGGACATTTGCTCATCACTTCTGGCGGGGTTTCCGCCCTTCCCAAGCCGGCTCTCTGGCGCTATGGTCAGCGGCGGACCCGCCGTCGCCACGTCCTGATCCCCTCACCGGACGATGCCGATGCTGGACGCAGCCACCCTGGCCGCTCAACTGCGGATGCCCCATGGCGACCACGCCCTGGACGTGGCCGACGCGATGAACCGCAGCAATGGCGGGCTCAACCAGGCCGCCATCCGCCTGCTCGCGACCGCTGCAGGTGAGAGCGTGCTGGAAATCGGCCCGGGCAATGGCGCGTTCGCGCCCCTGCTGCTGCAAGCGGCCAACAGCCGCTACCTCGGTATCGAACTGTCCACCGCCATGGTTGCGGCCGGCAACCAGCGACTGGCCTCGACCGGCCTGGGTGATCGCGCGGAACTGCGCCATGGCGACGCCCACGCCCTGCCCGTCACCGATGCCTGCGTGGACGCGGCGCTGAGCGTAAACACCCTCTACTTCTGGCCGAACCTGGCGCCGGTGCTGGACGAACTGGCGCGGGTGCTGCGCCCTGGCGGCCGCCTGTGCCTGGCGTTCGGCGATGCCACTTTCATGCGCGGTCTGCCGTTTGCCTCGACCTTCCACCTGCACGAACTGGAGGCGGTGGAACGCGCGCTGCGGATCTCGGGCTTCCGTGTTTCGGCCTGGCGGGCACACCGTGAAACCGCGGAAGGCAACGATGGCCAGCAGCGCGAGAAGCACTTCCATCTGCTGCTGGCGCACCGGCAGTGATCGTTTTCCGTCGGGGATGGCCCGGCGAGCGCAGCCGCCAGGCGCCCAGGCGCTCAGCCGGCAATCCGGCGCCGCCAACCGGCGAAGCAGAACAGCTGCAGCACCAGCATCATCACCAGTCCCAGCGGCCAGGCCCACCACAGTCCCGCCAGGCCATGCCGCGCATGCAGCCAAGCCGCCAGCGGCAGTTCCAGCAGCACGATGGCCGCCATTCCGAGCAGCGCCGGCCACACGACCGTGCCGCTGCCGCGCATCACGCCCACCAGCACCGAGGCGCCGCCCATTGCCAGCACGCCCCAGGCCACCGTGCGCAGCTGCTCTGTCGCCAGCGCGCGTACGTCCGGTGCGTCCAGGATCAGGCCGACCAGCCACGGTGCCGACAGCATCACCAGCCCCACCACCGCAGCCAGCAGCCCGCCCCCCAGCCACGCACCGGTGCGGGCGATCGCAGGCAGCCGCGCCACGCGCCCTGCGCCCATCGCGTGCGCAGCCAGTACAGTGGCGGTGATGCCCAGCGACATCGCCGGCAGCTGCACCCAGCTCATCAGCTGGTTGACCGCGCCATAGGCGGCGGTCGCCAGGTAACCGTGCCGGTTGATCCAGCCCAGCAGTACGATTTCGGCAACGGCCAGGCTGAGCATCTGCAGCGACGACGGCACCCCGATCCGCAACATTGATCGCGCCGTGCCCGCATCCACGCGCACCGCACGCAGCAGATCACGATCGGGTGCCAGCGGATGCCCCTGTCGGCGCCAGCGCCACGACAGCCAGGCCAACGCTAGCGTGGAAGCCAGCACCGCGGAGAATGCGGCGCTGGCTGCTCCCATCCTCGGCAGGCCTGCAGCACCGACGATCAGCAAGGGTGTACACAGCAGGCCGATCAAGGTGGCGATCAGCAACGCGTGCAGCGGCGACATCGCATCGCCCACCGCGCGGCTGACCGACGTTGCCAGCCAGAGCAGGAAGATCATCGGCACGCCGCTCAGCATGATGCGCGCGTAGGCGATGGCCTCACCCAGGATCGGCGCCGGTGTGCCGAGCGCCTGCAGCAGCTGCGGTGCGAACAGGTTGCCGACCACCATCACCAGCAACGACACCGCCAGCATCAGCGCGACCGCCGTTCCGGCGACCCGCCGCACCCGCACCACATCACCGCACCCCCACGCCTGCCCGATCAGCACCGTGGCGCCCGTGGCCAGGCCCATCGCCAGGGCCAGCAACAGGAAGAACATCGGAAACACCGCCGCCGCTGCGGCCACCGCATGTGCACCGAGCAGGTGGCCGAGGTAGATGTTGTCGAGCGTCCCGGAGGCCAGCTGCAGAGCGTTGGTCAACAGCATCGGCAGCAACAACCCGAGATAGGCGCGCCACAGGGGGGGCGACACAGGCGCTGCGGACAGTGATGGGGGATTCATGGGCATTCCATGGGCAAAGCGTTGCCCTGCCCGGCCAACGGGCCAGCAGGAGACGCAGGTGGGAGGAGTAACGGCCCGCGGTCAGCGCGGCCGCTTGCATGTGCGAGGCGGCAGGTCAGTCGTCGGTGCTGCCGGCAGGTTCGTCGAAGGCCAGACGCAAAGCGTGGCTGCGTACGTCGACGGGCCAGCTTTCCAGCACAGCCTGCAGGCGCGCGCGGTCGTGCGCGAACAGCGCACGCGTGGCTTCCTCGAAGCCGGGCAGATCGCCGCCGATGGTCTGCAGGAAGTGATACGCGCGCTCGGCGTTGCGGCGCTGCCGGTCCAGATCGGCACCGGCCCGGCTGGCCGCTTCCACCAGCCGCCGCAGCGCCACCGAGGCGCCGCCCGGCTGTCCGGCCAACCAGGTCCAATGACGCGGCAGCAGCGTGACCTCGCGCGCGACCACACCCAGTTTCGGTCGCCCGCGCCCGCGCGCCACCACCGGTTCATCGGTGGCCGCCGTCTGCACATCGGCGTCCGGGCGTGATGCCGGGAAGGCCTGGGCGATACGCACCAGCAGCTGCGCGACGCTGCCACGCGTGTCGAAATCCCGGGTCAGGCCGGTGGCGTTGTCGAACACCAGCAGCGGGCCGGCAGCCGCATCGGCACGCAGCTGCCTGAGCGCCAGCGCGGCGACGTCCGGCGTACCGGAAGCGACAAGTCGATGACCGTCGAAGCAGCTGAACGGCGGAAGGGGAGCATTGGACATGGCACGGGCACCGGGGCGATGCGGAAATATTACCCGGGCAATTTTATGGCGTCAATATCACCCGGGTATTAATCCGCACTGCCTCGACGCGGCTCACAGCCGGCTGAACGACCAGCTCTGCATGCGTCCGTCCTTGTACGGCATCACCCCGTGGAATGGACGCGGATCCGCGTCGAACACCAGCGGCAGGAAATTGCGGTCGCCCTCCCACATCGGCAGCGTGTCGAGCTTGTCCAGGTCCACCCACTCCAGCGTGCCCTCATGGTTACCGCCGTGCGGGCTGCCTTCAAAGCCGTCGATCACGAACACGAACCCGAACCAGTCCTCACCGTGCTTGCCGAAACCCGGCCAGCTGATGGTGCCGCGCAGACGCATCGAGGTACACGCGATGCCGGCTTCCTCTGCGATTTCGCGGCGCATGCCGGCTGCCACGTCCTCGCTCGGCTCGATCTTGCCCCCCAGGCCGTTGTACTTGCCCAGATGGTGGTCGCCGGGGCGGGTATTGCGATGGATCATCAGCACCTGGCGCCCGTCGGGCGAAAGCACATAGCCCAGGGTGGCGACGATCGGGGTATACGGCATGGCGGCATCCGGCGGCAGGTCAGCCCCGGATTATGGCCGATCAGCGCACCAGCGACAGGCGACGCTCGCCATCGGCTGCCGCGCTGCCGTCCGGATCGCGACGCAGGGTGGCCACGCCATGGCCACGCTCGGCCAGGTATTCCAGCCACTTGCCGAGGAAGGTGTTCATCCGCATGCGGTGGCTGATCAGTTCGGCCGGCGGCGGATACAGCCCCATGGTGTCCTGCCAGCGGCGGCCGACGTAGCAATGGGTGGTTTCAGCCTGGCGTGCGTCGCGGTACAGGCGCACATAGGCCGACGGGTCCGGCTCGCCGGTCACCGGGTCGGCCAGGTCGTAGGTCAGGCGCAGTTCGACGGTGTAGCGATGGCACTCGATCACGTCCAGGCGCACATCCAGACCATCACCCACCGAAGAGATGTAGCTGCCCGCAACCAGCTCGGCCGGTGCGAACAGGCGCACCAGGTGCCGGTAGTTTTCCGCATACAGGCCCATGAGCCAGCTCAGCCGGCTCAGGCGGGGAATGCGTTCGGTTCGGGGCAAGGCTCGGGCCATGGGTCGATCCTACACGTTGGTGGTTCAACGTGGGGGCGGTTCACGCCGCAGCCAACCCACCGGCCGCGATCGTCCCTGTCCAGCCACGCGCCGACGGGTAGCGCCGGGCCATGCCCGGCGAGCACGCAGCGCAGCCATCCAGCGTGGCCCGGCATCGCCGGCGCCGGCGGGAGAGGATCAGTACATTTCGCGCTGCAGCCCCAGCGTGCCCAGCACCTTGCTGGAGATTTCCTCGATGGAGGTGTGGGTGGTGCTCAGGGTCGGAATTCTCTCCATGCGGAACATGGTCTCGGCCGCCGCCACTTCGCGCCGGCAGGTTTCCAGATTGGCGTAGCGTGAGTTCGGCCGGCGCTCCTGGCGGATCTGCTGCAGCCTGTCCGGGTCGATGGTCAGGCCGAACAGCTTCCGCCGGTAGTTGCGCAGCCGCGCAGGCAGGCGGTCGCTTTCCAGGTCTTCATCGGTCAGCGGATAGTTGGCTGCGCGCACCCCGTAGTGCAGGGCCAGGTAGATGCAGGTCGGGGTCTTGCCGGCCCGCGACACCGCCACCAGGATCACGTCGGCATCGTCGTAGTTCACCGCGATGCCGTCGTCGTGGGTCAAGGCGAAGTTCATCGCATTGATGCGGCGGTGGTAGGTGTCGAAATCGACCATGCCGTGGGCCTGGCCGACCCGGGCCAGGCGCGGGCTGGACAGTTCCCGCTCCAGCGGCTCGATGAACGGCGCGAACACGTCCAGCATCAGCGCCCCGCTGTCTGCCAGGATCAGGCTCAGGCTCTGGTCCACGCAGGAGTTCACCACGATCGGCCGGACCTGGTAGCGCTCCCCCGCCGCCTGGATCCGGGCACAGGCTTCACGGGCCTTTTCGGGGTCATCGACGAACGACATGCGATCGGTAATGAAGCTGAACCCGGAGAACTGGGTCAGCAGGCTATGTCCAATGGTTTCAGCGGTGATACCGGTTCCATCGGAAACATAGAACACCGGGCGGATGGTCGACATGCGCGCTTTTACCCCCTACGAAGCCTAAAAAGGCCGCCAGCACAAGCTTGTGCCGACGGTACTCTGCCCGGCATCATATCGGCTTCTTCCTACGGACGCGGCCATTACAGCCCGCCTCGGGCGATGGCCAAACGGAGCATCGCGCTTGAACGAGAACATCCTGTGGTTGCACGAACTGCGTCTGGCCGACCTGGCCCGCGTAGGCGGCAAGAATTCGTCGCTGGGCGAGATGATCGGCAATCTGGCCGGTCTGGGCGTGTCGGTGCCAGGCGGTTATGCCACCACCGCTGAAGCCTTCAAGGACTTCATCGCGCACAACGATCTGTCCAAGCGCATCTTCGACAAGCTGGCCACGCTGGACGTCGAGGACGTTACCGCGCTGACCGCGGCCGGCAAGGAAATCCGTGGCTGGGTCATCGACGCTCCGCTGCAGCCGCAGCTGGACCAGGACATCCGGACCGCGTACGCCAAGCTGAGCGCCGAGAACGGCGGCGGCGACGTGGCCGTGGCGGTGCGCTCTTCGGCCACCGCCGAAGATCTGCCCGACGCCTCGTTCGCCGGCCAGCAGGAAACCTTCCTCAACGTCACCGGTGCCGACGATGTCGTGCACAAGGTCAAGGAAGTGTTCGCTTCGCTGTACAACGACCGCGCCATCGCCTACCGCGTACACCACGGCTTCAAGCATGAGGACGTGTTCCTGTCCGCCGGCGTGCAGCTGATGGTGCGCTCGGGCGTGGGTTCCTCCGGCGTGCTGTTCACCCTGGATACCGAATCGGGCTTCCGCGACGTGGTGTTCGTCACCTCGTCCTTCGGCCTGGGCGAAATGGTCGTGCAGGGCGCGGTCAACCCGGACGAGTACTACGTCTACAAGCCCACCCTGCAGGCCGGCAAGCCGGCGATCCTGCGCCGCTCGCTCGGCAGCAAGGCGATCCGCATGGTGTACTCGGACGTTCCCGGCGAGCGCGTCAGGATCGAGGACACTCCGGCCGAACTGCGCAACACCTTCTCGATCAGCGACGAGGACGTGCAGGAACTGGCCAAGCAGGCGCTGGTGATCGAAAAGCACTACGGCCGCCCGATGGATATCGAGTGGGCCAAGGACGGTGTCAGCGGCAAGCTGTTCATCGTGCAGGCGCGCCCGGAGACGGTGAAGTCGCGCAGCCACGCCACCCAGATCGAGCGCTTCGCGCTGACCGAAAAGGGCGGCAACGTGCTGGCTGAAGGCCGTGCCGTGGGCGCCAAGATCGGTTCGGGCGTGGCCCGCGTGGTGAAGACGCTGGACGACATGAACCGCGTGCAGCCGGGCGACGTGCTGATTGCCGACATGACCGATCCCGATTGGGAGCCGGTGATGAAGCGCGCTTCGGCCATCGTCACCAACCGCGGTGGCCGTACCTGCCACGCCGCGATCATCGCCCGCGAGCTGGGCGTACCGGCCGTGGTCGGCTCGGGCAACGCCACCAAGGTCATCGAAGACGGCCAGCTGGTCACCGTCAGCTGCGCTGAAGGCGATACCGGCTTCATCTACGAAGGCAAGCTCGGCTTTGAGCGCACCACCACCGATCTGGGCAACATGCCGCCGGCTCCGCTGAAGATCATGATGAACGTGGCCAACCCGGAACGTGCCTTCGACTTCGGCCAGCTGCCGAACGCCGGCATCGGCCTGGCGCGCCTGGAAATGATCATCGCCAGCCACATCGGCATCCACCCGAACGCGCTGCTGGAGTACGACCGCCAGGACGCGGCAACCAAGAAGAAGATCGACGAGAAGATCGCCGGCTATGGCGACCCGGTCAGCTTCTACGTGGACCGCCTGGCCGAGGGCATCGCCACCCTCACCGCGTCGGTCGCGCCGAACCCGGTGATCGTGCGCCTGTCGGACTTCAAGTCCAACGAGTACGCCAACCTGATCGGCGGCAGCAACTACGAGCCGCACGAAGAGAACCCGATGATCGGCTTCCGCGGCGCCAGCCGTTATGTCGATCCGAGCTTCTCGGCTGCCTTCGCGCTGGAGTGCAAGGCCGTACTGCGCGTGCGCAACGAAATGGGCCTGGACAACCTCTGGGTCATGATTCCGTTCGTGCGCACGCTGGAAGAAGGCCGCAAGGTGGTGGAAGTCCTCGCCCAGAACGGCCTGAAGCAGGGCGAGAACGGCCTGAAGATCATCATGATGTGCGAAGTGCCGTCCAACGCACTGCTCGCCGATGAGTTCCTGGAGATCTTCGACGGCTTCTCGATCGGCTCCAACGACCTGACCCAGCTCACCCTGGGCCTGGACCGCGACTCGTCGATCGTCGCCCATCTGTTCGACGAACGTAACCCGGCAGTGAAGAAGCTGCTGTCGATGGCGATCAAGTCGGCACGGGCCAAGGGCAAGTACGTCGGCATCTGTGGCCAAGGCCCGTCCGATCACCCGGACCTGGCCGAATGGCTGATGCAGGAAGGCATTGAATCGGTGTCGCTGAACCCGGACACCGTGGTCGATACCTGGCTGCGCCTGGCCAAGCTGAAGGCCAGCGCATGATGCGTTGAAGGCTGCAGGCTGACGTCGTTTTCATCGACGTCCGCCCATACTGCTGCTGCATGCAAGCCCCGCCTCTGCGGGGCTTGCTGTTTCTGGCGTGCGCGCACGCCCTGCCCTGCCCTGGGCAACTCCCTTTCGCAGCAGAGGACCACCCGCATGATCGCCGCCGCACCCGCTACGCCCGCCACGTCATCCTGGTTCCACACCTTGAACTGGGAGCGACTGCTGGAAACCTATGGCGTGCCACTGCTGGCCGCCATCGTGGTGCTGCTGGTCGGCCTGTGGGTGGCACGCCGCCTGTCCAACGCGATGCCGCGCGCGACCGCGCGAATGGGCGTGGACCCGATGCTGGGCAGTTTCCTGCGCAACGTGGTCTACGCCGCATCGCTGGTGATCGTGGTGGTGCTGGCCATCGGCACGCTCGGCGTGCAGATCACCCCGCTGCTGGCCGTGCTCGGTACCGCAGGCCTGGCCGTCGGCCTGGCGCTGAAGGATTCGCTGTCCAACATCGCTTCAGGCGTGATGCTGGTGACCCTGCGCCCGTTCCGCGTGGGCGATGTGGTGACGGTCGCCGGCCAGACCGGCACGGTACGCGAAGTGCGCATTTTCCAGACCGTCATCACCGGCGCTGACAACCAGCACACCACCATTCCGAACACCCTGATCACCGCGGCGCCGATCATCAACCTCACGGCCGAACCGACCCGTCGCGTCGAGCTGGTGGTCGGCATCGGCTACGACGACGACATCCAGCTGGCGCGCGATACCGCCCTCGCGCTGATGAAGGCCGACCCGCGCGTACTACAGACGCCGGTGCCGGATGTAGTGGTCTACGAGCTGGGCGCGCACGCGATCAATCTGGGCATCCGCTGCTATGTGAAGTCGGCCGACTGGTTCGGCACGAAGGTGACGCTGCTCGAGCAGATCAAGCTGGGCTACGACAAGGCTGGTATCAACATTCCTTACCCGCAGCAGGACATGCATCTGTACCTGCACGGCAAGGACGGTGGCGTGGTCGAGGCCGACGCGCTGGTGCGCGACACGCCCTGACCGCCGCGCCTCATCCCGCGCTGCGCGCTCGCCGGGCATGGCCCGGCGCTACCTGTTCAACCGCCCGGCACGGGTAGCGCGCTCGCCGGGCATGGCCCGGCGCTACCTGCTCGACCGCCCGGCACGGGTAGCGCCGGGCCATGCCCGGCGAACCCTATGCCTCAACCCTTCATCGTGCCCGTATCCAGCCACCGCTGGTGCCAGGACAACGCTTCCGGCAGCAGGTGCGGGGTGTGCTTGCCATAGCTCTCACGGCTGGCGCGGTCGAAGTAGTCCTGCAGCTGCGGGCGGAAATCCGGGTGCGCGCAGCGGTCGATCAGCACCTGCGCACGCTTGCGCGGGGTCAGGCCGCGCAGATCGGCCAGGCCCTGCTCGGTGACGATCACCGAGACATCGTGTTCGGTGTGGTCGACGTGGCTGGCCATCGGCACGATCGCCGAGATGGTGCCGTTCTTCGCCGTGGACGGGCTGAGGAACGCCGACAGGAACCCGTTGCGGGCAAAGTCACCAGAGCCGCCGATGCCGTTCATGATCCGCGTGCCCATCACGTGCGTCGAATTGACGTTGCCGTACAGGTCCACCTCGATCATGCCGTTCATGCCGATGCAGCCCAGCCGGCGCACGAGCTCGGGATGGTTGGAGATTTCCTGCGTGCGCATGATGATGCGCTCGCGGTAGAAGTCGATGTTCTCCTTGAACGTCTCGTTGGCCTGCGGGCTCAGCGCGAAGCCCGTGCACGAGGCATAGCTCAGCACGCCGTCGCGCAGCAGGTCGAGCATGCCGTCCTGGATCACCTCGGTGAACGCGGCCAGATCACGGAAACCACTGCTGGCCAGGCCTGCCAGCACCGCATTGGGAATGTTGCCCACGCCGGACTGCAGCGGCAGCAGATTCGGCGGCAGCCGGCCGTGCTTCACTTCGTGCTTGAGGAAGTCGATCAGGTGCGCGGCGATCTGCTCGCTGGTCGCATCGATGGGGCTGAACGGGCTGTTGCGGTCCGGGCCGTTGGTGCGGACCACCGCCACGATCTTGTCCGGGTCGCAGCGCAGCGCGGTATCGCCGATGCGGTCGTTGGCGTTGACCAGCGGAATCGGCTTGCGATGCGGCGGCAGCGCGGTGCCGTAGTAGATGTCATGCATGCCATCGACGCCGGCCGGCTGCCACTCGTTGACCTCGACGATCACCTTCTTCGCCAGGTCCAGCCAGGTCTTGTTGTTGCCGACCGAGGTGGACGGCACCAGCGAGCCGTCCTCGCGGATGGCCGAGACTTCCACCACGGCGGTGTCGATCTCGCCGTAGAAGCCGAACCAGACGTGCTGGGCGACGTGGCTGAGGTGGATGTCGATGTAATCCAGCTTGCCTTCATTGATGCGGTTGCGCGCATCCGGGTCGCTCTGGAAGGGCATGCGCATGGCGATGCCATCGGCCTTGGCCAGCGCACCGTCCAGCTCCGGCGCGGTGGAGGCGCCGGTCATCAGCTTGATCTGGAAGGGCTGGCCCTGGGCATGCACCGCTTCGATGCGGCGCGCCAGTTCCACGGGGACGGCCTTGGGATAGCCCGAGCCGGTAAACCCGCTCATGGCCACGGTTTCACCCGGCTGGATCAGCGCGGCTGCGGCCTCGGCGGAGACCACGCGGTCGCGGAGACGCGCGTTGGCGATGCGATCAACAGACATGACGACAGTGTTTCTGGGGGGAGCCTCGATTATCGGCCATCCCCCGGCGTACGGGGGGGCTACCTTCGTGGAATGGCTTTTCGCGGGCGGGGCTATCCATACCCGCCGGTTCTGTTTTGCAGTGCAGCGTGCAAAGTCCTTTCGCAGCCCGCAGGATGGCCCTGCATCCCGACGTGGGGGAGGGAGCAGAGCCCGCTGGCAGTTCGCTGCAAGCGGGCTTTTTTATTGCCCGCTGCCCAGGATGAATGCGCGCGATGGACGGCGGCGCAGCGACTTCCCGCCGTTGGCAAAGGCGCCCGGCGCCGCGAGAATCAACGCATGACCCTCGCCCCCGCCGAACTGCCCGCCGCGCTGCAGCCCCTGGTTGATCGTGCCCTGTCGCGCCTGGCCCAGGTGGTTCCGGAACCGATTCCGGCCGATCTGCGGCCCCTGCTGACCCACCTGGCCATCGCCAGTGACTTCGCTCTGGACACGCTGGTGCGGCAGCCCGGCCTGTTGTCGCAATTGGCCCAGCCGGGGTGCCCGCCGTTGCCGACGCCGGTGCTCGACCCGGTGCAGCCCGGTGAATGGCCGGCGCAGCTGCGGCGTTGGCGTGCAGCGATGTCGACCCGCCTGGTCTGGCGCGATCTGGCCGGGTTGGATGACGTGGCGCAGATCCTGGCCGGCGCCACCGCCCTGGCCGAAGACTGCCTGCGGCTGGCGCTGGACGCCCTGCAGCAGGAATTCGCACAGCGCCACGGCGTGATCCGTGATGACGAGGGCCGCGTCGAGCAACTTGTCGTATTTGGCCTGGGCAAGCTCGGCGGTGGCGAACTCAACTTCAGCTCCGACATCGACCTGGTCTACGCCTACCCGCAGGGCGGTGAATCGGACGGACCGCGTCCGCTGGCCGCCGAAGAGTACTTCGCGCGGCTCGGCCAGCGCCTGGCCAAGCTGCTGGATGAAACCACCGTCGATGGCTTCAGCCACCGCGTCGACCTGCGCCTGCGCCCGTTCGGCAGTGCCGGCCGCGTTGCGCTGTCGTTCGCTGCGATGGACCAGTACTTCCAGCGGGAAGGCCGCGACTGGGAGCGCTACGCCTGGTTGAAGGCACGTGCCGTGGCCGGTGATGTCGCCGCCGGTGAGGCGTGGTTGCAGACCCTGCGTCCGTTCGTCTATCGACGCTATCTGGACTTCACCGCGCTGGACGGACTGCGCGAGATGAAGGCTGCGATCACGGCTGAAGTCGCCCGCCGCGAACTGCATGAAGACATCAAACGCGGTGCCGGTGGCATCCGCGAAATCGAATTCCTGTGCCAGGCACTGCAGCTGATCCGTGGCGGCCGCGAACCGGCCCTGCGTGAACGTCGTCTGCTGGTGGCGCTGCAGGCGCTGGTGGCGGCGGGCCAGATCGCGCCCGAGGACGGCGCATCGCTGGAGCAGGCCTACCTGTTCCTGCGCCGCCTGGAGAACCGGCTGCAGATGCTGCGCGATGCGCAGACGCATGTGCTGCCCAGCGATGCGATCGACCGCGAGCGCATCGCCCTGGGCCTGGGTTACCCGGACTGGGAGGCGCTGCGCGCTGCACTGGCCGTGCAGCAGCAGCGGGTCAGCACCGAGTTCGCTGCATTGCTGGCACCGCGCAAGGGCCAGGCGGCGCCGGACGCGCTGGCCAACTACTGGCGCAGCCTGCCGGGTGGCAGTGACGCGCCGTTGCTGGCCGAAGCCGGTTTCCTCGATGCGAACGGCGCCGATCAGTCGCTGCGCGATTTCGCGCAGAGCACCGGCGTGAAGTCGCTGTCCGACGCCGCGCGCGCGCGGCTGGACCGCGTGCTGCCGGCGCTGCTGCACGCCGCCACGCGCTCGCCGCAACCGGATGCCGCGCTCAAGCGCGTACTCGGCCTGCTGCAGGCGGTGCTGCGCCGGACCAGTTATCTGGCCCTGCTGGACGAACAGCCCAGTGCGCTGGCGCGGCTGGTGGATGTGCTGGCGCGCAGCGCGCTGCTGGCCGAGCGCCTGGCGGCCTATCCGTTGCTGCTGGACGAACTGCTGGACGTGCGCGTGTCCGGCCCGATGCCGGATGCGGCCGGCATGCTGGCCGAATGCCAGCAGGCGCTGACGGTCGAAGACCCGGAAGCCGCGTTGCGCTGGCTCAACGAAACCCGGCTGGCCCTAAGTTTCCGCATGGCGATGGCCACGCTGGACGGCCGCCAGGGCGCGGTCGACAGCACCCGCCAACTGGCCGAGCTGGCGCAGGCGGTGGTGGTCACGGTGCTGGCCATGGCCGAGTCCGACATGCAGGCCGCCCACGGCGGCATTCCCGGCGGGCGCTTTGCGATCATCGGCTATGGCAGCCTGGGGGGCCTCGAACTCGGCTTCGGTTCCGATCTGGACCTGGTATTCCTGCACGATCATCCGGCGGGCGTGGAGGCCAGCGATGGCGCGCGCGCGCTGGAGCCGGGACGCTGGTACGCCAGGCTGGCACAGAAGGTGATGGCCCTGCTCGGCGCGGTCACCGCCGCCGGTCGCCTGTACGACATCGACGTGCGCCTGCGGCCGGACGGCGGCAAAGGCTCGCTGGTCTCGTCGCTGGCCAGTTACACCGAATACCAGCGCGAACGCGCGTGGACCTGGGAGCATCAGGCGCTGGTGCGCGCGCGCGGCGTGGCCGGTGATGCCAGCCTGCTGGCCGACTTCGAGCAGGTGCGTGCGCAGACCCTGGGCCGTGCACGCGACCCCGCCACCCTCTATGCCGATGTGCTGAAGATGCGAGGGCGCATGCGCACCGAACTGGACCGCAGCGATGCCGCGCGCATCGACCTGAAGCAGGGCGCCGGTGGCGTGGTGGACCTGGAGTTCCTGCTGCAGACCGGTGTGCTCGAGCGCAGTGCACAGGTACCGGCGCTGCTGTCACCCCGCGATACGCCGTCGTTGATCGATGCATTGGCCGCAGCGGAATTCCTGCCGGTCGCCACCGCGCAGGCACTGCACGCTGCGCATGCCACGCTGCTGGATGTGGGCCTGGCCTGCACGCTGGACCGTCGCCCGCGGCTGGCACCGACCACACCGGCCATCGAAGCGGCCTGCGCAGCAATCAGTGCGGCCTGCCGGGCGGCCGGCCTGCCGTTCGGCTGATCGGCGGCGAGGCCGCCGGGCACGACCCGGCACTACCCGAACAGGCGCGCTGCGCCATGCCGGCGTCATCCAAACAAACGCAACGGTAGCGCCGGGCCATGCCCGGCGGAATCACCGCGCGCTTTCCGCGCGCAGCGGCGCCATCTTCCACAGCAGCGCGCGGAACGGCGCCAGCAGGCACACGCCGATGGCCAGCTTCACGGCCAGATCGCCTGCCGCCCAGCTCACCCACGGCAGACTGGAACCGGCAAAGGCGATCGACCAGAAGATCGTGGTGTCCACCGTCGCGCTGCAGGTGGTGGCTACCATCGGCGCACGCCACCAACTGCCCCGGCGCAGGCGGTCGAACACGGTGATGTCCAGCAGCTGCGCCACGATGAAGGCCGAGCACGATGCGATGGCGATGCGCGGCGTCGCCACCCAGACCGACAACAGCACCGCCACCGCGAAACCGATCCAGGCTACGCGCCGGGCGGGTCCCGGGCCGAAGCGACGGTTGATCAGATTGCTCACCAGGAACGCGACGGGATAGCTGAACGCACCCCAGGTCAGCCAGTCGTTGATCGGGTACTGCACCAGCACGTTCGACAGCAGCACCACCGCGCCCATCGCCAGCACGGCCAGCACCAGGGCGCGCGGGGTCAGCGGGGCAAAAACGGGGGCGGGACGCACGGACATGGCGAGCCAGGAGGACAAGGGGAATCGCCCATTATCCGCGCGGCCAAAGGCAAATCCAAAACCACCCGTTCAGGAACACACCAGCCGTCAACGGTGGGGCGTTACCCCAATGCCAGCCGCGCCCTGACCTCGGCGGCGATGCGCGCGGTTTCGCGCAGTGGTTCGATGCGGTCGTACTGCCAGTCCAGCCAGCGTGTCTGCAATCGCCCGCGCTCGTGCAGCTGCTGCTGGAAGCGGGCGAGGCGTCCCTGCGCGGTCTCCGCCAGCGCCACCATCACCGGCATGCGCGTGGCGCAGGCTTCAGAGAGCAGGTTCACCGAATCGGGCGATACCACCACCCGGTTGGCCCAGCCGAGCAGGCCGCCATACGGATTCACCCCGTCGCCGCCGTCGCCCCAGATCACGTGCGGCAGGTCGGCGAAGGTCGCGCGCAGGATCTCGGCCAGTGCCGGCGGGGTGCGTCGCGAGGTGGTGGCCAGCAGGCTGCCGCCTTCACTGCGGATCTGCGCGGCCAGGGCGCGGAACACACCGACCATCGCCGTTTCGTCCCACGGCGCCAGCGGCGTCGGGCCGCCCACCAGCAGTGCAGTGCGCGGACCGGGCAGGGTGCTGAAGCCGGCGAACGCGGCCCGTCCCCAGGCCAGCCAGTCGTCATCGACCGGGTTGAGGCTGCCGATCAAGGTCAGCACATTGCTGCCGCGCAGGCGATCATGCTCGGGTACCACCACCACGTCCCAATGCCTGGCGCCGATGCGCGGGTCGAGGATCTGCACCACCTGCGTGCCGCGGGCGCGCAGCACGCGCAGCGCACCGGCGGCCTGGCGGCCACAGCCGATCGCCAGCGCAGGGGGCTCGGCAGCCAGTGCCGCGAACGCATCGCCGTAGCCGTTGGCATCCCCGGGCAGGCGCCGCGGGGTGACCCAGCGCCAGGGCGCCCGAGGCTGTAGTACCACGGGTCGATAGGTGCCCTGGCGCAGCGCCGAGGCCAGCGCGACCGCTTGGCGGACATTGCCTGCACGGCCATCGGTGACCGTCCACGGTGCGCTCGATCGTTTCACCATTGGCATTAATTCGTTTCAGCCCTGCTGGGTGTTGCAACAGTCGCGACACTCTACACTGCGGCTGGTCGTTTCGCCCCGCGTTGCCCGCGGGCACTGACTCCCCTTCGCCGCCCTGGAGATGCACCGATGTCCCACGCGCTTGACGCCGCCGCACTGGATCAGCTGTTCCGCACCGCCCGCACCCAGAATGCCTTCCTCGACACCCCGGTGGACGACAGCCTGCTGCAGGAACTGTACGAGCTGGTGAAGTGGGGCCCAACCGCGGCCAACGCCAGCCCGGCGCGCTTCGTGTTCGTGAAGTCGGCCGAAGCCAAGGCCAAGCTGGCCCCCGCGCTGTCCGAAGGCAACCATGACAAGACCATGGCCGCACCGGTCACCGTCATCATCGGTTTCGACCTGGATTTCCACGAGAAGCTGCCGTACCTGTTCCCGCACGCCGACGCCAAGTCCTGGTTCGACGGCCCGCAGGAAGGCCGCCACGAGGCCGCCATCCGCAACGGCAGCCTGCAGGGCGCCTACCTGATCCTGGCCGCGCGCGCGCTGGGCCTGGATGCCGGCCCGATGTCCGGCTTCGACCCGGCCAAGGTCGATGAAGCCTTCTTCGCCGGCACCAGCATCAAGTCGAATTTCCTGGTCAACCTGGGGTACGGTGACCCGGCGGGCCTGTTCCCGCGCCTGCCGCGTCTGTCGTTCGACGAAGCGGCGCGCATCGCGTAAGTCGCTGTATCGGTTTCGGGCCCGCCGGTTGCGGCGGGCCATTGCTGCACCCTGTACCCACCCTACGATCCGGAGAGTTCCTCAGATGAGCGCCACCCGTAAACTGCTGCTGCCGCTGGCCCTGACCCTGGCCATCGCCGCCTGCTCCAAGCCGGCCGATACCGCTGCCCCGGCCGCTGATGCCGCCGCTCCGGCCGCCACCGAACAGCCGGCCGCCACCCCGGCTGCCGATGCTGCCGCTGCCGCGCCGGCCGCCGAAGCGATCCAGATCGCCTCGGGCACCTACAAGCTCGACCCGAGCCACACCGACGTGCTGGCACAGTGGAGCCACTTCGGCTTCTCCAACCCGAGCGCGCACTTCGGCAACGCCGAAGGCACCCTGGTGTACGACGCCGCCGACGTGACCAAGTCCACCGTGGAAGTGAAGCTGCCGCTGAGCGGCCTCAACAGCTTCACCGCCAAGTTCGACGAGCACCTGAAGAGCGCCGACTTCTTCGACGCTGCCAAGTTCCCGGCGGCCACCTTCAAGAGCACCAAGGTGGAATCGGCCGGCACCAACAAGCTGACCGTCACTGGCGATCTGACCATCAAGGACATCACCAAGCCGGTGACCCTGGACGTCACCATCAACGGCGGTGGCGAGCACCCGATGGCCAAGGTTCCGGCCGCCGGCTTCGATGCCACCACCACCCTCAAGCGCAGCGATTTCGGCGTGGGCGCCTACGCCCCGAACGTCAGCGATGAAGTGAAGATCCGCATCACCACCGAAGCCACCGGCGAGAAGCCGGCCGCTTGATGCACCCCGCTCACTCGTCGTGAGAAGGCAGAAGGCCCGCTGCGAAGCGGGCCTTCTTTTTTGAGCGCGGGCAACGCGTGTTGGCCACTACCGGGTACGCGCGCTCAGCGCAGCGCGCCCAACCACGCTGCACACGCCTCGCTCGGGCTCTGCTTGGCCTTCACCGTCATGCCACTCATCCGCACGAAGGTCTGCGCGGCCTGCGCCACCACCTGACGTGCGATCAACGCGGCTTGCCTGGTCGCCGCCTGCTGCTTGCGCAGCTGCACGATATGCACCGACGGCCGGCCCACCGGCGCGTACTTCTGGTCGCGGCGCAGCACATCGGCCACCTGCGCCACTTCGTACTCGGCCTGCAGGAACCGGTGTTCGGCGTCCAACAGATCCCGCAGCGGTGCACGCAGGGCGGCCGGATCAGCGAAGGCCGCCAGCGCGCCATCACAGGCGGCGTCGTCGTTGAAGCGGGAGCGCAGCGCATCGACGCCGGCCAAGGTCAGTTTGCCCACAGGGGCCTCGTTGCAACTGGAAAGGAGCGCGATTGTCGCATCTGCCCGGGTCGATCCGCTGCCGGCGTCATGCGCCGCTCCGTGGGACAAGGGGTCTGACCCTGTGGCATGGGCCGAAGAGCCACCGAGGGTGAACCCGGTCCTACAATCGCCTGCTGTTTCATCCACGGAAGGAAGGCCATGCAGGACGTGCAGTACTGGTTGAACGAATTCTGGGCCGGGTTGAGCGTGCTCGATCTGGCAGTGGGCAGCGTGCTGGGCGCGCTGCTGGGCCTCATGGTCGGACTGGCCGGCTGGTATGCGCTGCGCCGCCGCGGCTGGTTGCAGCGGCGCAGGCGCTGGCATCACTGGCTGCTGGCCAGTTACGCGCTGCTGCTGCCGCTGGGCACTGCCTTCTTCGGCCTGCAGCTGGGTTTCACCGCGGGCGCGCACCGCGCGCTGCTCCAGCAGATGGACCATTTCCAGCCGCATCTGCAGACGCTCGTGGCCCAGTGGAGCCACGGGTTCACCGACTCGCTTGACGACCCGCGCATGCGCGATGCGCTGCACAGCGAAGGCACGGTGGGCGATGTGGCCGAAGCCGTCGCCTCGGCCTACCTCAGCGAACACCCGCTGCCGGTACTGGATGGCCTGGGCGATGGCGCACTGGGACGCGCCAGTGGCTGGGTGATCGGCAAGGTGCGCGAAGGCGTGCTGCGCGGGCTGGTGGAAGACACTCTGGTGGACAAGGCCGGTGTACTGGGCGTGGAGCCGACGGTGGTGCGCGAAGCGCTGACGATGCGCGTGGACGAACTGCTGCACACCCGCGGCGTGTTGCGGCTGGTGAAAGCGCAGATCAACGGCATGATGCCGGGCGTGTATTTCGGCCTGCTGCTGCCGTGGCTGGTCGTTGTGCTGCTGATGGCGCTGGAGATCTGGGCCGCGCACCGGTTCGGATGGCGACAGCAACACATCCCGGTGGCTGCCTGCTGCAGAGCCGGGCCATGCCCGGCTCACGCAGACTGAGGCAAACGCGGCGCGCTCAGTCGCCGTCGGTATCGTCCGGGTGCGCCTTCCAATAGCCGGTCGAGCGGATCCAGTCGCGCGGCACGCCCAGATGGCCTTCGATGAACTTGCGCATCATCCGTGCGCGACGCGATTCGGTGGCGATCCAGTAGAACGTGTCGCCCTCCGGCGCCTCGAAGTCGGTCAGCATGTCTTCCAGCAGCGTGCTGCTGGCCGCCGGGAAGCCATTGCGCTCCAACCAGTGAATCTGCACGTTCTCGTACTGCGGCAGGTCCTGTCGCTCGGCTTCGTCGCTCACTTCGATGAAAGCCTGCACCTCGGCGCCCTCCGGCAGCACATCCAGCCAGCGGGCAATGGCCGGCAGCGCGGTTTCATCGCCAATCAGCACGTAGGCGTCGTAGCTGTCGGCCACCACGAACGAGCCGCGCGGGCCGCCGATCACCAGCGTGTCGCCCGGCTGCGCCCGTTCAGCCCACGGCCCGGCAATGCCCTGGTCGTGCAGCACGAAGTCGATGGCCAGTTCGCCGGCGTCGTGGTCCCACCAGCGTGGGGTGTAGTCGCGTGCCGGAGACGGCTGCTTGCCGTCCGGGTAGCTGCGGCCTTCGGCCGTCAGCACCGGCAGCACCATTTCGCCGCTGGCGTTTGGGAAGAACAGCTTGATGTGGTCGTCGGCGCCGGGCGAATCGAAGCCGGCCAGATCATCGCCGCCCAGCACGACGCGGCGCATGTGCGGGGTGACCACCTCGGTGCGCAGCACCGTCAGTTCGCGGAATCTCACATCCAGGCGCAGGCGCGCGTTGTGATGCTCAGTCATGGGAATACCTGTAAAGGTGTCGCGCAGGGGGCGCGGCGTAGGGGGAGACCTGGCTGGAGTCAGTCTGGCTGGGTCGTTGAAGAGGTGGGCTCGCTACCGGTGGTGCCGTTGATCAGTGCCGATGCCTGCGACAGCAGCGCCGCCACCTGCTCGGCCTCGCCTTCGGCCCAGCGGCCGTGGTGATGCACCAGCGCCCGCTTGAAGTCACGCAGGGCGCTGGCCAGCGGCGGCGGCAGCGATGCCTTGGTGATCTCGCGGGCGCGATCGAAGGCCCGTCGCTGGGCCAGGCGCACCTGGGTGCGCTGCACCTTCAGCTCGAACTCGCCGGCCGCGGTGATGCGGAACACCCGGCGGCCATCCACTTCCTCCGATGCCACCCAGCCGGCCTGCTCGAAGCTCGCCAGCAGCGGGTACATGGTGCCGGCGCTGGGCGTGTAGGCCTGCAGGAACTGGTTGCTGATCAACTGCATCAGCTCGTAGCCATGGCGCGGCTGCTCGCCGATCAGGGCCAGCACCAGCAGGCGCAGGTCGCCCCGGCTCAGCACGCGTGGCTGGCCATGGCGGCGGGGCATGGCCGATTCGCTGGAACGGGTTCTGGGGGAAGGGGAACGGCTCATTTCGATATATCGGTAACGAGTATCGAAACGATATATCGATAGGGGAGGCGCCGGCAAGCATCGATCCGGCCACAACCGTGCCGCGTTTGGGCCACGTACACAGAAAGGGCGCCCTTGCGGTGCGCCCCGGGGACCACTGTGGAAGGGAGCGAGGCAGCCAGACGGCGGGCCGTTGCGGCAGGGCCAACACTCGCCGCCACCTTGCGCGGCAGGCGCAGCCCGGTCCAGAGCCAGGCGCGACACCGCATCAGTCATTCAGCTGCGGTGCCCCCGGCGTAGGCTCACACGCGGTCGGCCGTGCCCTACAACGGTCATCGCCCTGGGTAACACTTCGTTCTGCACATGCGCCAGGCGGGCAATCGCGACGTGCCCGAAGCGGTCCAAGGCCCGCCGCAGCGGCCTGCAGCGCGCCTGCTGGCCCGCCGAAGACAGGCGGGACATGCCTTGCGGACACTGGCTGCATGCGTCCATACGCCAGCGTAGCCAAGTGACGAAAGCCCTTGGTGCGCTACACTTTGCGGTCTAGATATCTATACAACAGTCGCGCGCGTGCGTGCGGTTATGGGAGCGCTAATGAACTGGTTGAACGAGGTGCTGAACAACGACCCGAATCCTGTGGAAACCCAGGAGTGGATCGAGTCGTTGAAGGCCGTTATTGATGTCGAGGGCTCCGAGCGCGCGCATCAGCTGCTGGAAGGCATGGTGGAGCTGACCCGTCGTTCGGGCGCCTACCTGCCGTTCTCTCCCACCACCGAATACGTCAATACCATTGAGCCGCAGTTCGAGGCCAAGAGCCCGGGCAATGCCGAGCTGGAATGGCGCATCCGTTCGATCATCCGCTGGAACGCGATGGCCACCGTGGTCCGCGCCAACCGCAAGCCGGGCGACCTGGGCGGCCACATCGCCTCGTTCGCCTCCGGCGCCACCCTGTACGACGTGGGCTTCAACCACTTCTGGCGCGCCCCGAGCGACAACCACCCCGGCGACCTGCTGTTCATCCAGGGCCACAGCGCCCCGGGCATCTACGCCCGCGCCTTCCTGGAAGGCCGCATCAGCGAAGAGCAGCTGGACAAGTTCCGCATGGAAGTGGACGGCGGTGGCCTGTCCTCCTACCCGCACCCGTGGCTGATGCCGGACTTCTGGCAGACCCCCACCGTGTCGATGGGCCTGGGCCCGCTGGCCGCCATCTACCAGGCGCAGTTCATGCGTTACCTGGAAAACCGTGGCCTGATCGAGAAGTCCGACCGCAAGGTGTGGTGCTTCATCGGCGACGGCGAGTCGGACGAGCCGGAAACCCTGGGTGCCATCGCCCTGGCCGGCCGTGAAGGCCTGGACAACCTGATCTTCGTGGTGAACTGCAACCTGCAGCGCCTGGACGGCCCGGTGCGCGGCAACGGCAAGATCATCCAGGAACTGGAAGGCGTGTTCCGCGGCGGCGGCTGGAACGTCATCAAGCTGCTGTGGGGCGGTTACTGGGATGCCCTGCTGGCCAAGGACACCAACGGCGTCCTGAAGAAGCTGATGATGGAAACCGTCGACGGCGAATACCAGAACTGCAAGGCCTTCGGCGGCGCGTATACCCGCGAGCATTTCTTCGGCAAGTACCCGGAGACCGCCGCGATGGTCGCCGGCCTGTCCGACGACGACATCTGGCGCCTCAACCGCGGTGGCCACGACCCGCACAAGGTGTACGCCGCCTACCACCAGGCCGTGAACACCAAGGGCATGCCGACCGTCATCCTGGCCAAGACCGTGAAGGGTTATGGCATGGGCAGCGCCGGTGAAGCGCTGAACCCGACCCACCAGACCAAGAAGCTGGACGACGAAGCCGTCAAGCACTTCCGCGACCGCTTCAACATTCCGGTGACCGACGAGCAGCTCAAGGACGGCCAGGTGCCGTTCTACAACCCGGGCCCGGACTCGCCGGAAGTGCAGTACCTGCAGGAGCGCCGTGCCGCCCTGGGCGGTTACCTGCCGCAGCGCCGCCGCAAGGCCGACAAGAGCTTCAACGCACCGAAGCTGGAAACCTACGAGCGCCTGCTGAAGAGCAGCGGCGAACGCACGTACTCCACCACCATGGCGTTCGTGCAGAGCCTGAACATCACCCTGCGCGACAAGGAGCTGGGCCCGCACATCGTGCCGATCGTGGCCGACGAGGCCCGCACCTTCGGCATGGAAGGCCTGTTCCGCCAGATCGGCATCTACGCGCCGTTCGGCCAGAAGTACAAGCCGGTGGACGCCGACCAGCTGATGTTCTACCGCGAAGACCAGAGCGGCCAGGTGCTGCAGCAGGGCATCAGCGAGCCGGGCGCGATCAGCTCGTGGATGGCCGCTGGTACCAGCTACTCGGTCAGCAACGTGCCGATGCTGCCGTTCTACATCTACTACTCGATGTTCGGCTTCCAGCGCGTGGGCGACATCGCCTGGCAGGCCGCCGACATGCGTACCCGCGGCTTCCTGCTGGGTGGCACCGCCGGCCGCACCACGCTGAACGGTGAAGGCCTGCAGCACGAAGATGGCTTCAGCCATCTGGTGGCCGGTGGCATCCCGAACGTGCGCAGCTACGACCCGACCTTCGGCTACGAAGTGACGGTGATCCTGCAGCACGGCACCAAGGCGATGATGGAAGACCAGGTAGACGAGTACTACTACCTGACCCTGATGAACGAGAACTACGCCCACCCGGACATGCCGGAAGGCGCAGCCGAGGGCATCGTCAAGGGCATGTACCTGCTGACCGACGCCGGCAAGCCGAAGAAGGGCGAACTGCGCGTGCAGCTGCTGGGTTCGGGCACCATCCTGCGCGAAGCCATCGCCGCCGCCGAGCTGCTGGACAAGGACTTCGGCGTGACCGCCGATATCTGGAGCTGCCCGAGCTTCAACGAACTGCGCCGCGACGGCTTCGATGTGGAGCGCCACAATCGCCTGCATCCGGAAGGCGAGCAGCGCAAGGCCTACGTGACCGAGCTGCTGGAAGGCCGCCAGGGCCCGGCGATTGCCGCTACCGACTATGTGCGTGCGTATGCGGACCAGATCCGCGCGTTCGTGCCGATGTCGTACACGGTGCTGGGTACCGATGGTTTCGGCCGTTCGGATACCCGTGCGAACCTGCGTCGCTTCTTCGAGGTTGACCGGTACTACATCGCGCATGCCGCGATTGCGGCGCTGGCGAAGGAAGGGAAGATGACCGCGAAGGATGTTGCTCGGGCGATCAAGCAGTACAAGATTGATCCGGAGAAGGCTAATCCTGTTGGGGTTTGATTTCGTCAAATAATTGACTTGAGAAAGGGCGGCCATTGGCCGCCCTTTTTTTATTCTGTCGAAATTGATATATCTGCCGCATAGTGCACTTGCGAAAAGGAGTGAGCATGATCACGGAGGCTTTGGTTGTGGCGGCTGGAAAACCCGCTGTCGCTGCGATTGCTCGAGGGGCAACAAATCTTCTTGTAAAGAACTTCATCGAGAAAGTTGTCACGCCCTTCTTTGCAGGTAAGAAGGCAAAGGCACAGCTGATCAAGTCAGCCAGGACTTACTACAGAAACATGGAGGCACGTACGAAATATGTGCCGACAATTGCGATTCCGGGCGGAAGGTTTGCATTGGAAGACGTATATGAGCCGCTGGAGTTGGTCGCGGATCAGCTTGACTCCTCTGTTCGGATTTCGGACTACCCGCATCAGATCTTCGATGACAATCGTTGCGTGTTGATCGTCGATTACGCAGGGATGGGTAAGTCAACGCTGAGCAAATATATGTTCAGATGCGCTCTGAAGGAGCTCACAAAAATTCCAATCCTCATCGAGCTTCGTCGCATCAAAGATGAAGAAAGCCTGATTGGCTTAATCTGCTCAGATTTTCTAGGCGGTGCAAGGGATGGCGTGGAAGCAGAGCTAATTGCTGCTATGGAGGAGGGTAATTTTGTCTTCTTTCTCGACGGATATGATGAACTCTCCCCATCGGTCCGCCAGAAGATAAGCGAAGAAATATCTGTTCTGACCGCGAGATTCCAGTACTGCAATTTTGTTCTAACGTCTCGTCCAGACCAAGCCTTGGTCGGCTTCGCCGGTTATCAGCGATACGATATTTCTGACCTCAGTAAAGAGGAGGCTTTCTCTCTATTGCGGCGCTATGATGGTAATCGAGGAGTGGCTGATAATCTCATCTCTAAAGTACACAGTATGCCTGCTGTCGATGAGTTCCTTAAGATCCCTCTTTTGGTGACTTTGCTATACAAGGCATTTGACTACAAGGCCGTTGTTCCCATTAAGAAGAATATTTTCTACAGGCAGGTTTTTGATGCTCTTTATCAAGATCATGACCTTAGCAAAGAAGGGGCGTTTGAGCGACGGAAGCGCTCCAGTCTGGATCTTGAAGATTTTCATAGATTCATGAGAAATCTCGGATTCATGTCTTTTAAGAAGGGCGTTATACAATATTCCCAGGAAGAATTTTCATTGCTTGTCGATCAAGCCCTGAGGCAAGCGGGTGTTAAAGCTGAATCGGCAGGCTTGAGGCTTGACCTGATTTCCGCGGTCCCATTATTTGTCCGGGAGGCTAATGAGTATCGTTGGTCTCACAAGTCTTTCCAGGACTATTTCTCGGCGCAGTTTATATATTTTGATTCCGGTTCGGATCGAGATGAGCTGATAAGAAGAATGTTCTTTGGGGAGAATGTTCAAAGATATTTCGGTCTCCTGTCTCTGCTCTTTGAAATTGACCATGGCCTTTTGTCAGACCTGTGCATACTTCCCTTCATAGAAGATTGTTGCGTTGGTGGGCGTGACACTGTCTTCATTAATGAGGATCACGGTATACAGTTCCGTTTTCTGTCTAGGATGAGTGACGTCTTTATCGATCAGACAAGAGGGCAGAATGGCGCGGCGAGCGAAGAGTACTTTGATCGAATTGATGAAATAGTGGCTGATGTGAAGGATGTATCTAAGCGTAAGTGGAGGCGAATCTCTAGATTTGGTAAGGAGGGAGGGGTTCTGATTGCCACATCTAGTGACGATATTCTGCGTGCGGAGCTGATTGGCTCTGTGGCGGGGTATAGGAAGAATTTGAAGCGAGGAAGGGAGTATTCTGATAGCCTTGAGGCTATTGGTCAGACTGGTCGCATCTTGGATCTTGTGTCCTTTGTGGAAAATGCTTCCAATAATTCAGATGCTGTGGCCGGATTGAATCTGATGATCATGGCCACGAATACGTGGTTTCCGACCTCCGCTTTGTGGGGAGAGCTTAAGGCCGGAGCGACGGCTAGGCGAGAAGTGAGAGAATCATTCTCTATTTTTGAAGGTATAGTCTGAAGTTGACAGATACTAATGGGAGCTGGATGGAGTGTTGATGTAAACCGCCGATAGCTTGCGTGGGCCCATTTTTTATTGCGAGGCTCGCGCTACGTTGACTTTGTAGGGCAAGATTGGTCATTCAACATTTTGGCGGTGAAGGCTATTCTTTCATCCATAATATTAATCACTGGTGCAGTCGCGGCGCCGTCCATGAGTTGAATGTTGTTTCGAAACTTAAGCGCAACTGCATCATTGCGCGACGCATGCTTTTCGCTCTGACGCCAGATCAGGCCACGACCTGCAACCGCTCAGTAACCTGCGCAGTCAACGCTACACACGCCATCTTCAACCCCTCCATCACCCGATCCCCCACGTACTCTTCGGGCGCACCGTTCTGCCGCGTGCGCTCCGCAGCCAGCATCAGCTCTGCTACCACGCGCAATCCCGCCAGCGCGCAATCCGCATCCGCCAGCTGAAGACAACGCCCAGGCAACTGATGCCGCTCCGGCCACGGCTGGCCATCCGCGGCCGCACCCTTTCCGATGCGACGCAGGGTGGAGACAAATCCGTTGGGATCGGGGGATGCGTCGCGCTCGGGCTCGGTATTGGCCGGATCGTACTGCGCGTGCAGGGAACGGAAATCCGATTCGTTCATGGCAATGCTCCGTACAGGACAGAAAGCAACGCCACCGGTGGAGGTGGCGGGACGATGCGTGGCTCGAAAACCGGTGATTACCCAAGCCGGCGGGCTCGAAGGCCCCCACGCACCGCCCGCCATGGAACGCGAACGGATTGTCAGCCGGCGCCACCGAGAGGTGACGCCGACTGACAAGCGCAAAGCACTGGGTATCAGACGGGTTTTCGAGTCCCGCGCCACCCTTTTCCGGTGGCCCGCCAATCTGCTCACGCCTGCGCTCTGAAATCCAATTGGAATTTGCGGAGGAAACACGCAGTTCCACAGAGCGGAACTATTGTCGCAGATGGCCGGCGTGCCGTATGCGACGACAATCTCCGCAATCGAACTTCAAGGAAGCTTTCTGCGACAGGAAAGATCGTAATCAGCCTGTACGCCCGCACAGAACGCAACCGCCTGCCGATCGCGCAGGACCTCCCGAAAGCATCCGTCCACACCGGAATGGGGCCATCGTCACCGCCCCACAGCCGAAAAGGCGAGCCAAAAGCGACACTCCGGCCGTCGTCCTCGGCGCCACGTCTCTCCCCAGCCTGCTACCATTTCCCCGCAACCCAGCCAGCCCACCCCGCGCAGACACACCCGGGGCGGGCCGTCGCCGTACGGCCCAGCGAGCCAGGACACCCTTCCGTGCCCTTTCAAGGATGCTCGCATGTTCCGTCATTCCGCTTTCCGCTCGGCCGCCCTGGCCCTTGCCATCTCGCTCAGCGTCGGCGCCCCAGCGGCCTTCGCCGATAACGCGCCCGCCGCCAGCACCGCCACTGCGGTGCAGCGTCAGGCCATCGCCAAGGGTCTGTACGAACTGGCGTACAGCCCCGCCCAGAACGCCGTGTTCGTCGCCTCATCCGGTGGCTTCGGCGATGACGCCGGACCGTCGCAGGTACTGCGCCTGAACCCGGCCACGCTGGCCGTGGAAACCCGCATCCCGCTGGAGCGAAAGGCGTTCGGCGTGGTGCTGGATGACGCCCACAACCGCCTGTACGTCGGCAACACCGTTGATACCTCGGTAACCGTGGTCGATACCGCCCAGAACAACGCCATCGGCATCGTGCAACTGATGGAGAAGAAGGTCGGCAAGGACGGCAAGGCCGCCTACACCCACGACCTGCGCGAACTGGTGGTCGACAGCCCGGCCAACCGTCTGTACGTGACCGGCCATTCCAGCGAGGGCAGCGTGCTGTTCGTGGTCGATACCACCACGCTGAAAGTGATCGACACCATTCCGGGCCTGGGCAACGCCAAGGCGCCGGGCCTGGCGCTGGATGCCGCCAACAAGCGCGTGTACACCAGCAACTTGCTGGCCGACCTGGTGGTGGTCGGTACCGACGACAACAAGGTGGTAGCCCAGCACAAGATCAGCGCCGAGCAGCCGATGAACATCGCACTGCACCCGGACGGCAAGCGCCTGTTCGTGACCGACCAGGGCTCGGAGATGATCCGCAGCTACATGACCAAGAGCAGCGCGGGCTTCACCAGCAAGCACCCGGGCCAGCGCGTGCTGGTGCTCGACCGCACCACCGGCAAGGAACTGGCCAGCATCCCGACCGACGCCGGCCCGCTGGGCATCCTGCTGGACGCACCGCGCAAGCGCCTGTACGTGACCAACCGCGATGGCGGCACGGTGACCGCGTACGACAGTGACAGCTACCAGAAGGTGGCCTCCTACCCGGTGCCGACCCACCCGAACAGCCTGGCGCTGGATGCCAAGAACAACGTGCTGTACGTGAGCATCAAGAACGGCGAGAAGGATGCCAAGGACGCGAACGAGAGCGTGGCGCGCATCCAGTTGTAACGGCTGGAGGTGGCCGCGCTGGGAGAGCGCGGCCACCTGTTACAGGCATGTGATTTCGCCAGGTGGGCGCCAGAGTGGCGGCGTGGACCCTCCGCCGCCTGCCACCCCGAATCTCGATCCACCCCGCGGTGGTCATAGCTGATCACCCGCTCCACCTGCCAGGTGCCGTCCACGCGTCGCCACACCTGCACGAAGCGCGCCTGCCCCACCCACCGCTCCACACCGTCCTTGCCGCGTTCGTAGAAGCGATGGTCCCCCATCTCCAAGGCACGCTCATCGTGCAACGGGAACACCTGCAGCGAACGGTCCACCAGCTCGCGGCGCAGGCGCCAGCCGCCCTGGCGCGCGCTGTCGCACATGCGGGCCACGCTGCGCCGGAAGTCCTCGCGGCTGCTGGCCGATTTGCCGTCCTTGTCGTGGAAGAACTCCATGTCCTCGGTGGTCATCGCCGCGGCCCGATCGGCATCGCAGGCCTCGAACGCCACCGCGAACAGCTGGGTATCGGCCTGGCGGATCTGCTCGCGCAGGGTATCGGACGGGGCCGGGCTGGCGGCAAGGCCGGCGGCGAGCAGGGGCAGGGCGAACAGCATGGCGCGTCTCCGTGGATGTCGGGCGCACAGTGGCACGCTGCGGGGGCGGTCAGCGCATGGGTGCGACGAAGCCGCGTCTGCCGGGTACGAACGCCCGGATTCCGGGTGCGGGTGCCGGGCGCCAGGCGTGTAGGGCATGTCATGGCGCGGGCGGATTCCCTCACGGTCGCCACAGGCGGCGCTGCCTAGGCTGGTGCCATCCTTTCACCAGGAGTTCCCATGCCTGCTTCCCCCATCCGGCTGCACATCGAAGACACCGGCGGCGAGGGCCGCCCGGTCATCCTCATCCATGGCTGGCCGCTCTCGGCCGAGGCATGGAAGGACCAAGTGCCGATCCTGCGGGATGCGGGCTACCGCGTGATCAGCTATGACCGCCGTGGCTTCGGTCGTTCCGAGAAGCCAACTGACGGCTATGACTACGACACGCTGGCGGCCGATCTGGCCGGCATCATCGAGCAGCGCGATCTGAAGGAGGTCACGCTGGTCGGTTTCTCGATGGGTGGCGGCGAGGTGGCGCGCTACATCGCCAATCACGGCGAGGCGCGCCTGCACAGTGTGGTGTTCGCGGCTGCGGTGCCGCCGTACCTGCTGCGCACCGACGATAACCCGGAGGGCCCGCTGACCCAGGACAAGGCGGACGAGATGCGCACCGGCCTGGAACAGGACCGCGAAGCCTTCTTCGATGGTTTCACCCGCGATTTCTTCAGCGCCAACGGCAAGCTGATGGTCACCGAGGCCGAGCGCCAGGCGGCGATTGCGCTGTGCCACCAGTCCGACCAGGCGGCGGCGCTGGGTTGCATGAAGGCGTTTGCCACTACCGACTTCCGCCGCGACCTGCAGAAGGTGAGCGTTCCCACCCTGGTGCTGCACGGCGACAGTGATGCCACCGTGCCACTGGAGGGCTCGGGCAAGCGGACCCAGCGCGCCATACGCGGCAGCGAGCTGGTGGTGCTGCAGAACGCGCCGCATGGCTGCAACACCAGCCACACCGACGACTTCAATCTGGCGCTGCTGAACTTCCTCAAGCAGTAACCGGCCTCTACACTCGTCGCATGCGCCAGACCCGCACGCCACCGTGGAAGAAGCCCAACCCGAAGGGCCAGAAGTCGCAGCCGTTGTCGCCTGCACAGAAGGAGGCGGCGCGGCAGCGCGCGGAGGAGAACGGGCGACCCTATCCGAACCTGGTCGACAATATGTGGGCGGCCAAGCTGCCGCGCGGTTAGCGCGGCGTTGGGCGGCCCGCTGGTGCAGGGGCGAGCAGGGGCGTCCAACCGCGTTCGCGCCAAGGTGCGAACGTGCGTGGGTGGACCTGCACCGCACCGGCGGCCAGAGCGCCCCGCGCGGTCAGTGCGGCCTGCAGTGCGTCTGTCTGCATCGGCTGTGCGAACGCGACCTGCAGCAGGTCACCCTGCTGCCGTACCTGTACCGGCAGGACATCGCGCGACTGGATTGCCAGCGGTGGACGGCCGATGGTGTAGTCCATCTCGACCGTGCGTGCGCCCTGTGCGATGACAGGCTGCCACGCCTGCAACAGCGCGGCGTGCCGGGATGCGGGCAGGCGCACCTGTGCGATGCTCGCCGGGTAGCCGACGGTGCTTTCAACCATGACCTGGAAGCGTGCGCCGTCCGGCATGGCGACGGCCCATACCGCTGCCGTGGCGAAGATCGGTATGCAGCCGACGAAGTACCACGCGCGGGGAACCGGTGCGGCAACGGGGTAGCTCCACTGCGGATGACGACGTTGCAGGCGCCGTAGTGCCTTGCGTTCGCGACGGCGCGGTGGTGTGGCCGCAGGCAGGAGGGGCGACGTCACCGGTGGCAGCTTTGCGCGCTGGGTCTGGATGACACGCGACACGGCGTAGGCCGCCCCTGCGATCATCAACAGGCCGGTGCCGTAATGCACCAGCAGGTACAGCGTCAGCATCCAGCGCACTCCATGCAGCGGTTCTTCCTCGGTGGACATCGTACCGCCGAGCACACGTGTTGTCGCATCCGCCAGCCGACAGCCGTGATCGGCTTGGTTACGATGACAGACCGCCGACACGAGTGTAACGATGACATCCACTCCGTTCCCTCAGGGCCGCACGCGCGCCCCGGGACTGATGTTGCTTCTGCTGCAGGTGGTCGCCGTGCTGGGCCTTGGCCTGGCCGCAGGCTATTTCCATCACCGCGTGGATCTGTTGCTGGAGCCGGTGACGGCTGCCTGCGGTGGCCCGGACCCCGCGGCGCGACTGCGGATGGCCGAAGTGTTGATGGCGCGTGCCGGCGCTCTGGATGATTGGCAGCCACTGCGGTGGTTGCCGGTAGCGGGAATGGTGCTCGCACTGCTGGGTGCGATGGCCATCTGCGTGCATTGGTGGCACCGGGTACGGCGGCCCCTGCGCACCACCGCGTTGGGGCTGATGGCTCTGCATGCCAGCGCCATGGCGCTGGCGGCGTGGACCCTGCATCTGTACGAAGACGCGTGGAACAGCGTGGTCAGGCTGTCTCCGACGGCGTGTCTGGTCGATCTGACCCAGCAGGGACGCATGCCGCTGGAGCAGGCCCAGGAAGTGGTCTTCCATATTTTCACCCGCGCGCACGCGCCGCTGCAGCGCAATCCGGATGACCTGGCCCTGGTGCTGGTGGCGCTGCTGACGGCCGCGATGGTGGGCGGTGTTGCGCTGTGGCGGGCCGCGGCTGCTGAAGAGGGGCGCTGACGGCGCTCGCGCGCTGGGCTACAGTCGGCGTTCCTGCCGACACAAGGATGGTCCATGCGTACGTGGCTGCGTGCCCTGCCGTTGCTGCTGTTGTCGCTGGCGGTGCACGCCGCGGAGGTGGACCGGCGCATCGCGGTGACCATTGATGATCTGCCGTGGGCGCGCGTGGACACCATCCTGCCTGCGGACCTGCAGGCGCGCCATGCGGCGTTGATGGCGCAGCTGCGTCAGGCCGATGTGCCGGTGGTGGGCTTCGTCAACGAGAACAAGCTGGAGGTTGATGGCCAGGTGCAGCCGGCGCGGGTGCAGATGCTGCGCGATTGGCTCGACGCGGGTTATGGGCTGGGCAACCACACCTATTCGCACATGGACCTCAATGCGCAGGGCGTAGCCGCCTTCCAGCAGGATTTCCTGCGTGGCGAACAGGTGCTGCGGCCACTGCTGGCCGAGCGCGGCCAGCGGCCACAGTGGATGCGCCATCCGTATCTGCGTGCGGGCCGGACCGCCGAGGACCGCGCGGCAATGGACGGATTCTTCCGCGACCACGGGTACCGCGTGGCGCCGGTGACGGTGGACAACGGCGAATGGGTCTGGGCCTTCGCCTACGCCAACGTGATGAATGAACAGCCGCCGTCCGCAGCCCGCGAGGCTACGCTGGCGCAGCTGCGCAAGGGCTATGTGCCGTACATGCTCAACAAGCTGGACTACTACGAGCGGCAGTCGCAGGCGCTGCTGGGCTATGCCTTGCCGCAGGTCTGGCTGATGCATGCCAATGAACTGAACGCGGCCACCTTCGCCGAACTGGTGGCGGCCACCCGGCGGCGCGGCTACCGCTTCATCACGCTGGAAGAAGCCATGCGTGATCCTGCCTATGCGCGCGGCGCGGAAGGCTACAACGGCCGCTACGGCCCGAGCTGGCTGCATCGCTGGGCGATGGCCGAGAACAAGCCGAAGGATTTCTATGCCGGCGAACCGGTGGTGCCGGCGTGGGTGATGACGCTGGCGAAGGTGGATTCGGAGTAGCGCTCAGCGCTTGACCGCCAGCACGCCGTCCAGCGCGAGCTCGGCCTTGAACCCGGCCTTTTCCAGGCGCTTGGCCACTTCGCGCGGCACATCGCGGCCGCTGGTGAGCTTGTTGGGCGCGCCGGTGTAGTGGAACAGGCGGCCGCCCTTGCGCAGGACGCGGGCGAGATGGTCGTAGAACACCTGCGAATACAGTTCGCCTGCGATGCCGAAGCGCGGCGGGTCATGCAGGATCGCATCGACGCTGTTGCTGGCGATCTGCTCGATCTGCTGCGAGACGTCGCCCTGGCTGAAGTGCAGGCGACCACCGGCAGCGGCCGAGTCGGGATCGGGCGACCACGGGTTGAGCGTGCGCAGCCACATCACGTCGGCGTTCTTCTCGAACGAGCGGATCTGGCCGACGCCGGCCTCCAGTGCGCAGGCGGCGAAGTAGCCGAGCCCACCACAGGTATCAAGCAGCGCCTTGCCCGCCGGTGCAACCAGCTCGACCTTGCGGCGCGCGTCCTCGAACGGCGACAGCTTCGAGGTGGGCAGCATCTTGATGCCGTCGATTTCGAAGGTCGGCGCACCCCACTCGGTAGGCATCAGTTTGATCAGTGAACCGCTGTAGCGTGAGATGGGAGCGAAGTCTTCGCCCTCCCAGTAGTACAGCGTGCGGTCCTTCAGCTTGCCCGGCCACGGGTAGTGCTGGCCGCGGAAATGGAAGCCTTCCGCGTCCAGCCCCACGCTGTCCTGGCTGCGCCCCAGGTCAAGCGAGCCCTGCCACTCGGGCGCGCCCTTGTCATGGGCACGACGCAGGGCGTCGGCGCTGTCGCGGGTCAGCAGAGGGCCGGTGTAATGGGGCACGGCAGGCATCGGGTGGGTCGGGGGAGGGCATGGTACCGCAGCTGCCATGAAGGATAGAAAGAGCGGTGTTGGATCCCAACGCAACTGCCGGGGGCATTTTCGCGAGTGCATACCCAACCTGCTGCCGGCCCTTCAATCGTCCCTTCCCCCTGAGACGGTTCCATATCCATGGAGGCGCAAAAGGCCTGATGATAGAGCTTGGTGGCTTCCGACTGGTCACTGTATCGATAGATCAGGCGTCCAAATCCATCTGGCTTGAGATGCTGATCAACCTGGATGTGTGCTCCGTCGAAGTCTGGCCACGTTGTACGACGAACGATGATGATCTCGCCCTTGGAGTCCAACTCGGTTCTGTCGACACTCAAGGGTGTTTCTGCGAACGCAGGTACAGCCATGGCCGTCGCTAAACATAGGATCAGCGTGCGTCTGCTCATGTGTGAGTCTCCGTTTCATGGTTGCGGAGACAGTAGGCTCAACAATATCCGGCATCTCGATTGTGACCGAAGCTGTGCCTGATCGAATTTGAAACTTTCCTCATCCGCTTGAATCCCTGCACTTCGATCAATCGCACTTCACCGCATACACCGGCCCGGCACCGATCAGCATCAGTGCCATGTAGTCGCTGTCACTGGCCTTGCCCTTCAGCGTGGCGCCCCTGTTGAAGTGGAAGAGGCCGAAGCCGCCGGCCATGCGGATCAAGGCGCTGTCGATCTGTGCCGCATCGTCGCGGAAGTAGCGGCTGATCTCGCTGGAGGTGGCCTTGTGCAGCCCGTTCGGGTCGCGCTGCCATTGGCCATCGCGGTTGAAGGAAACGAAGTACTGGCTGCCTTCGCGCTCGATGCGGAAATCGGCGGTCTTGCGCGGGCTGGTGGCGAAGCAGCCTTGCAGGGCATCGGAGGAGAACGGCAGCCGTGCATCGCCACCACAGGCGGTGAACAGCAGCAGGGCACCGGGCAGCAGCAGGCGAAGCGCGCGCATGGGATGTCCCGACGAGGCAGGTGCGGCTAGTGTAGGCAGTAGGCGGGCGTGGCCCGTACAGAAATTCGGCAAGAGGACGCGTGCAATGGCACAGGGCAAGGCACCGTGGTGCGGTGTGGCCAGTGGATTGGGCCTGGTCGTGGGGTGGGCTGCAGGCACGCTTGCGGCACAGGCGGCGGTGGCCGCGGGAGGCAATGGCATCGCCGCGGGCCTGGGGGTGGGCGTGCTGGGCTCGGCACTGGTGGGATGCGGGCTGGCGGTGGCATCGCGGGTGCGGGGTGAGCGCTGGCCCTGGATCGGTATCGTGGGCGCGGTGCTGAGTGCGCTGCCGTTGCTGATGTACCTGCTGCGGATGATGCTGAAGCTCTGAAGCCGGGGCGAGCGATGCTCGGCGCTGTCAGGACGGGCTGTGATGGATCTCGACCGTCACGTGCACCAGCTCCTCGTGGATCGCCAGCGCCTGGCGCACGGTATCGGCATCAAGGCGGGCGTCGCTGGTCACCACGCTGGCGCTGACCGCGTACTTGCCCCGGCCCACCTGCCAGACGTGCAGGTCGGCCAGGCGTGCCGGCCATGGGCCCTGCTCGATCACCTCGCGGACCTCGGCCACCACCGGCGCGTCCATCTGCGCGTCGAGCAGGATACGGCCACTGTCACGCAGCAGGCCGACCGCCCACACCGTGACCAGCACGGCGCCGACGAGACCCATCACGGGGTCCAGCCAGGTGAGGCCCAGCAGTTTGCCGCCGAGCAGTGCGACGATGGCCAGCACCGAGGTGGCCGCGTCGGCCAGCACGTGCAGGTAGGCCGAGCGCAGATTGAGATCGTGGCCATGCGAAGGGGCATGAACGTGATCGTGGTGATGCCCGTGATGATGCGCGTGCTCGTGCCCATGCGCATGATGCGCGTGGCCGGGGCTGTCGTGCAGCCACCACGCACAGAGCAGATTCACGCCCAGGCCGACCACGGCGATGGCGATGGCTTCGTCGTAATGGATCGGCGCGGGAACCCACAGCCGCTGCACGGACTGCGCGGCCATCAGCGCGGCGACACCCAGCAGGGCAATGGCGCTGGTATAGCCCGCCAGGATCTCGATCTTCCAGGTGCCGAAGGCGAACCGCGGGTCGTGCGCGTAGCGCCGTGCACAGCGGTAGGCGAACACCGAAAGGCCCAGCGCGAGTGCGTGCGAGCTCATGTGCCAGCCGTCGGCCAGCACGGCCATGGAGTTGAACCACCAGCCGCCGACGATCTCCACCAGCATCATGCCCACGGTCAGCCACAGAGCGCGGCGGGTATTGCGTTCGGCAAGGGGATTGCCATCGTCGAACCGATGGTCGTGGCGACGGGCAGCGGCGAGCGTGTCCAGATGCATGGAGTGACCGGCGGGTGGAGTTGATACCCCCATAGGGTATACGATCCACTCATGGCACATGTACACGGAAGTCGAAAACAGCTGCTGACCCGGGTGCGCCGCATTGGCGGCCAGGTGGCGGCATTGGAGCAGGCGCTGGACAGGCCCGAGGGTGAAGCGGGCGACTGTTCGGACGTGCTGGTGCAGGTCGCGGCGGTGCGTGGTGCGGCCCACAGCCTGTTGATGGAGTTGCTGCACGAGCACCTGCAGGAGCACGTGGTCGGGGCTGAAGACCCGCAGCAGCGGGCGGCGGAGGCCGAGGTGCTGGTCGAACTGTTGCGGCGTTACGGGAAGTAATGCCGGGCGGGCCGTCGGCGATGCTCAGCAGTGGCGGTGCCGGCGCCGCGCGTTCCAGATGTGGGTGGCGGCCAGCAGCAGGCTGCCGGTGACGGTCAGCGGCGTTTCCCAGGCATGCGAAGGCAGCTCGAGCGCGCCGGCCAGCAGCAGGCCCAGGCCGAGACCGGCCGCGGTCCAGGCCATGACGGGCAGGCGATGGCGGCGGTCGGCCCGCCACAGGGCGTAGCCGGTCAGCGGCAGGGCGATCGCCACGAACAGCAGATGCACCCATTCGGCCTGGGCCCAGGCGCCGAACAGTGGCAACGCGGCGGCAAGCAGGGGCAGCGCCAGGCAGTGCAGCAGGCACAGGCTCGACAGGGCGAGGGCTCCGGCATCGAGCAGTGCGGGGGAAGGGGACTTCATGGGGGAGGTTCCTTGCGTAGCAATTGTTATACAGTAACATTTCTTTTCCGCAGCCAGACCGCTCCGACATGAACACTGTTTCCCGCGCCGACCGCCGCTTGCCCGTCACCGTGCTGTCCGGCTTTCTGGGGGCCGGCAAGACCACCCTGCTCAACCAGATCCTGCGCAACCGCGAGGGCCTGCGCGTGGCGGTCATCGTCAACGACATGAGCGAGGTCAACATCGATGCGCAGCTGGTGCGCGACGGTGGCGCCGAACTGCGCCGCACCGAAGAGACGCTGGTGGAATTCAGCAACGGCTGCATCTGCTGCACGCTGCGCGAGGACCTGCTGCAGGAAGTGCGGCGGCTGGCTGACAGCGGCCGCTACGACTACCTGCTGATCGAATCCACCGGTATCGGCGAACCGATGCCGGTGGCCGCGACCTTCGCGGTGCGCGATGAGCAGGGCTTCAGCCTGAGCGACATCGCCCGGCTGGACACGATGGTCACCGTGGTCGACGGCAGTGCCTTCCTGGCCGACTTCGGATCGACCCTGCGCCTGGCCGAGCGTGGCCAGCAGGCGGGACCGGACGACGACCGCGGGGTGGTCGACCTGCTCTGCGAGCAGGTCGAGTTCGCTGACGTGATCGTGGTCAGCAAGATCGACCAGGTGGAGGAGGAAGTGGTGCAGGACACGCTGGCCGTGCTGCGCGGCCTCAACCGCGATGCGAAGCCGCTGCTGTCCAGCTTCGGTGATGTACCGCTGACGGAACTGCTCGATACCGGCCGCTTCGACTTCGAGCGGGCGCAGCGCGCACCGGGCTGGGTGAAGGAGTTGCGTGGCGAGCACACGCCGGAAAGCGAAGAGTATGGCATTGCCAGTTTCGTCTACCGTTCACGGCGGCCGTTCCATCCGGCCCGTTTCGCGCGCGCGTTGCGCAGTGGCATGCCCGGCGTGATCCGCAGCAAGGGCTGGTTCTGGCTGGCCAACCGCATGGACTGGGTGGGCGAGTTGAACGCGGTTGGCGCGGCAACGCGCACGCAGGCCGCAGGCTTCTGGTACGCCGCGCGTGATCGCGTACGTGCAGGCCTGGAAGACACCACGCCGCTGCTGCCGCCGACGCCCCTGCCGTACAGCGATGTGGGCTGGGCGCGCCAGCAGGCCAACTGCTGGAGCGCTCCGCTGCCGGGCGTGGAGGACTTCCCGGATCGCGCCGCGCATGCCGCAATGGCGCGGCTGTGGCATCCGCTATGGGGGGACCGTCGGCAGGAACTGGTGGTGATCGGCGTGCACATGGACGAACGTGCGGTGCGCGCGGAACTGGATGCGTGCCTGCTGGATGACCAGGAGCTCCGCGCCGGCCCGCTGTTGTGGCAGCAGTTGCCTCAGTCGTTCCCGGCATGGAAGCGCTGACGGGAGGAGTTCAAGGGCGTGGGTCGTGCCATTGCCAACCGTCTGCTGTTACCTGCAGTACCTGCGTGGGCTGCAATGCCTGCAGCAGGTGACGGTCGTGGCTGACCATCATCAACCCGCCCGGCCATGCATCCAGCAGCTGTTCCAGCGCCTGCAGTGCCCCCAGGTCCAGGGCATTGCCGGGCTCGTCGAGCAGCAGCAGCTGGGGTGCCGGGTCGGCATACAGCACGCTGGCCAGTCCGCCCTTCACCCGTTCGCCGTCGCTGAGGCTGCTGGCGGGACGCTGGATGCGCTGCGCATCCAGCCCCAGCAACGCCAGGCGCGTGCGCAGCTCGCCAGGATCGGCGGCGGGGTTGGCGGCCTGCACGCTGTCCAGAATGCTGCGCGTACCGCACAACCCCAGCAGCTGCTGGTCCAGCAGGGCCAGCGGCGCCAGGCGCTGCACGGCGCCACTGCGGGCGGGCAGGTGATCGGCCAGCACACGCAGCAGGGTCGATTTGCCACTGCCGTTGTCGCCGATCACGGCGATGCGTTGCCGGCGACGGATCTCCAGCTGCAACGGCAGGCTGCAACCGTACGGCAGTACGAGATCAGTTGCCTGCAGCAGGCGCGTACTGCCACGTTCGCCCTCGCCTGCAAACAGGGCCAGCTCGGGTATGGCCTGCACGGCCGATGAAGCGGCGCGCACCTGCGCGGCACTGGCCTGCAGGCGCTCGTTCTGGATCTGCTGCGCACGCCCGTGGCTGGCTTCTGCGCGCTGCTTCTGCCGGCCGAGCAGGATCGGTGCCTGGTTGGCCTGCTTCGCCTCGCGCGTGCCGCGTGCCTGCCGCTGCTGTTGGCGTTCGTGCTGCTCGCGCGCGCTGCGTTGCTGCCGCCGGTGCTGCGCACGTGCTTGGTCAAGCTGTGCATCGGCTGCGTCCCGCTCGGCGGCGCGTGCCTCGGCATAGTGCTGCCAGGGGCCGCCGTAGCGACGCAGGCCGTGCGCGTCCAGCTCGACGATCTGCTGCATGTGCGATAGCAGTTCGCGGTCGTGGCTGATCACCAGCAGACCGCCGGTCCACTGCTGCAGCTGCGCGTAGAGCTGCTGCCGATGGCGGGCGTCGAGGTGATTGCTGGGCTCGTCCAGAATCAGCCAGTCGGCGCCACTGGCCCAGGCGCCGGACAGCGCCACCTGCATCGCCTGGCCACCACTGAGGCGGGCCGCCGGCTGCGCAGGATCGAGATCGTCCGGTAGCTGTTGCGCCTGCCAGTGCTGTGCCAGCCGCTCGCGCAGATCCCAATGCTCGCCAATGCAGGCGAAGTCGGCCTCGTCGATGCTGCCAGCCTCGATCCGCGCCAGTGCGGCCAGCTGCGGGCCGACGCCGGCCAGTTCGCCGACGCTGCCACGGGGTGGGTGGCCGGGCGTGGGCAGCAGGAACACGTTGCCGCTGCGGTGCACGTCGCCGCTTTCCGGCGTGATCTGCCCCGCCAGCAGGCGCGCCAGCACGCTCTTGCCGGCACCGTTGGCGCCGACCAGGCCGATGGCGACCGGTTCAAAGGAAAACGACAGGTCTGAAAACAGCGACCGGCCATCGGCCAGTCGATACGACACGCGATCGAGCGTGAGGAAATGTGCGGTCATGCGACCTCCATGGATGCCGTGTTCTCCCCTGCGCGCAGGGGCGGGAAGCGTCGGGCCGTCTAGTTCGAAGACGGCGGCATCAATGGCGCATCGGTCGCGAGCCTCAAGGAGGAATGAGCGGCCAGTATAGCGCCGGCGGCTGAACGGTCGCGCCGCGGCGTGGCTACGGCACGGTGTCCAGGCGCGCGCCGACGAAGTCGATGAACACGCGCAGCTTCGGCAGTACGTGGCGCCCCGAGGGCCACAACAGGTGGAAGGTGCCGCAGGAGTGCACGTACTCGTCCAGCACTGTCACCAGGCGCCCGTCGGCCAGCGTATCGCGCACTGAATGCACGGGCACGAAGGCCAGGCCGACATCGCGCAGGGCCAGGGCCACACGGGCTTCGATGGTGTTGGCGACCATGTGCACGGGCAGCTCATGCACGGGTTCGCCTTCGGGCCAGTGGATCGGCCATGGCTCCAGCTTGCCGCTGCTGGGGAAGCGGTAGTGCAGCAGCGTGTGCTGCAGCAGGTCGGCCGGGGTGCGGGGCGTACCACGCCGCTGCAGATAGGCAGGCGAGGCAACGACACGCCGGGGAAACACCCCCATCCGACGCGCGTTCATGCGCGAATCGCTGGGCTCACCCACGCGCAGCACTGCGTCGAAGCCTTCTTCGATCACGTCCACCAGGCGGTCACTGAAGTCCAGGTCGAGGCGGATGTCCGGATACGCCGCCATGAATTCGGCCATCAGCGGCAGGGTGAGGTCGCCGACCAGCGGCAGGCTGATGCGCAGGGTGCCACTGGGCGTGGCATGCGGTTGCGCCAGTTCGGTACGCGCAGCATCGCGCTCGTCGAGGATGCGCCGGCAACGGGCCAGGAACAGTTGGCCCTCCGCGGTGAGGGTGATGCTGCGCGTACTGCGGTGGAACAGGCGTACGCCCAGGGCCTGTTCCAGCCGCGCCACGCACTTGCCCGCCGCGGAGGCGGAAATGCCCTGCAGGCGCCCGGTTTCGACGAAGCTGCGGGTGTCGGCGGCGTGCACGAAGGTCTGCAGGTTGGCGAGATTGTCGAGAACGGACATGGGCGTGGCAGGCAGGGGAGCGGCATGATGGCCTTCCGGTTCCGGGCATCATGCCCATTGCGGACTCCCCGGTCCATGATGCGCGGAGCGGCAACCGGCTTTTTGCCGGCGTCCAGGCTGCCTAAGGTGGCGGCCTCTCCTCCCACGGACTGCCGTCATGAATGCCGCTCTTTCCCCAGTGACTGAACCCGCCCTGCCGTCGGTGCAGCGCCTGCTGCAGCAGGTGCACCCTCATCGGCTGGTCGGTGCGGTCGTGCAGGTGCGCGTGCACGGGGTGCTGCGCCACGCCAGCGCCACCGGCTTGGCCGACCGTGAACGCGGGGAACCGATGCGCCGTGACCATCTGTTCCGCCTGGCATCGGTGAGCAAGCCTCTGCTGACGGTGGTGATCCTGCGCCTGGTCGCCGAGGGTGTGCTTGATCTGGATGCGCCCGTGCAGCGCTGGCTGCCCGATTTCCGGCCGGCGCTCGCCGACGGCAGCACCCCGGCCATCAGCCTGCGCCAGCTGCTCAGTCACAGCAGCGGCCTGGGCTACCGCTTCCTGGAAGCCGATGCGCACGGCCCCTACGCGCGGGCCGGCGTCAGTGATGGCATGGATGCCAATCCGCTGTCGCTGGCCGACAACGTGCGGCGTATCGCACAGGTGCCCCTGCTGTTCCCGCCGGGCAGCCAGTGGATGTATTCGCTGGGCGTGGACGTGGCCGGGGCGGTGGCCGAAGCCGCAACGGGCGAGACCCTGCAGGTGCTGTTCGAGCGCCTGCTGGCGACGCCGCTCGGCCTGCGCGACACCGCCTTCGCAACCGGCGACGCGAGCCGCCTGGCCACGCCCTATGTCAGCGACGACCCGCTGCCGCACCGCCTGCGCGAGGGCGAGGTCGTGCCGGTGTTCCCGGAAACGGTCGGTATCGAGTACAGCCTGGCCCGGGCCACCGATGCCAGCCGCTATCCATCGGCCGGCGCGGGCCTGGTCGGCACGGCCGACGATCTGATGACGGTGCTCGAGGCGCTGCGCGACGGGCAGGCGCCTGCGCTGCTGCCGGCCCCGCTGCTGGCGCAGATGGGCACGCCCCAGGTGGGTGAGGCGGGGCCGCCGGAGCCGGCAGGCTGGGGCTTCGGCCTGGGATTTGCCGTGCTGCGCGATGCGGTTGCCGGCGCAACGCCGCAGGCGCCGGGCAGCTGGCGCTGGGGCGGTGCCTACGGCCACAGCTGGTTCGTCGACCCGGCACGGGGCCTGAGCGTGGTGGCGCTGACCAATACGCTGTACGAGGGCATGGACGGTGCATTCGTGGATGAACTGCGCGATGCGGTCTACGCCGATCTGGAGGCTGCACGATGAGTGGCCACGCGATCGATGCGGCCGCACCCGCGGGTGCGGCCTCGCGCCTGCCCTGGGCCGGCCTGCTGGCGCTGGCCGGCGGTGCCTTCATCACCCTGCTGACGGAAACACTGCCGGCCGGGGTGCTGCGTCCGATGGGCGCCAGCCTGGGTGTGAGCGATGCGGCGGTGGGTCAGCTGGTCAGCGTGTACGCGCTGGGTTCGGTACTGGCGGCGCTGCCGATGACCGCGCTGACCCAGCGTTTGCCGCGTCGTCCCCTGTTGCTGGCCGCGATCGCCGGCTTCGTGCTGGTCAATACGCTGACCGCGTTGAGCAGCAGCTACGCGCTGATTCTGGCGGCGCGCTTCCTGGCCGGCGTCAGTGGCGGCCTGCTGTGGTCGCTGGTGGCAGGTTACGCCGCGCGCATGGTGGTGCCTGAGCTGCAGGGACGCGCCATCGCGGTGGCGATGATCGGATCGCCGTTGGCCCTGTCACTGGGCGTGCCAGCCGGTACCCTGCTGGGCCAGCAGATCGGGTGGCGCTGGGCGTTCGCCCTGATGAGCGTGCTGGCGGTGCTGCTGCTGGTCTATGCGCGCTGGGCCCTGCCGGCCCTGCCCGCAGCCGGCTCCGGACGGCGTGTGTCGCTGGCTTCGGTATGGCGCATGCCGGGCGTGCGCAGCACCTTGCTGGTGATGGCGCTGTACGTACTCGCGCACAACGTGCTGTACACCTACATCGAGCCTCTGGCCTTGCAGGCCGGTGCGGGGGCCTGGCTGGACCGCCTGCTGCTGGCGTTCGGCATGGCGGCCCTTGTCGGTATCGCGATCGCTGGCTGGGGCGTGGATCGTCACCTGCATGCGCTGGTCTGGAGCACGGTGCTGGGCTTCATCGCCGCCGTCATGGCGCTGCTGTTGTGGCCGGTGAGCGCGACCGCACTGCTGCTGGCGACGATCGCGTGGGGTGTGGCGTTCGGCGCGGTGCCGACCCTGTTCCAGACGGCATTGGCGCGGCGCGCCGGCGCGGCGGCCGACCTTGCGCAGTCGATGCTGGTGACCGGCTGGAACCTGGCCATTGCGGCTGGCGGCGTGGCCGGTGGCCTGGTGCTGCAGTCCGGTGACGCGCGCCATCTGGGCTGGCTGCCGCTGCTGTTGCTGGCGGCAAGTGCGGCGTGGCTGATCGCACGCCCGAAGGCCTGGGCGTAACGCTTACGGCAGTGGCTCCTGTTCGATCGGTACGCTGCGCGGGTTCTGCATCTGTTCGCGCGCTGCGCCGTAGCGCTGCTGCCGCTTGTGGTGGAACGCCACGAATTCGTCACGTGGCAGCGGCCGGGAGAACAGCCAGCCCTGCCCGAACTGCACCTTCTGACCGTGCAGATAGGCCAGCTGCGCTTCTGTCTCCACGCCTTCGGCCACGACCCACAGGCCCAGCTCGCGCGCCATGCCGATGATGTGCGGGGTGACCGGGCTGGTGGCACTGTCGGTGCCGATCGCATCGACGAAGGACTTGTCGATCTTCAGCGCATCCAGTGGCAGCTGTGCCAGGTACTGCAGGCTGGAATAGCCCACGCCGAAATCGTCGATGGCGACGCTGTGCCCGGCGCGGCGTGCCGCGGCCAGCATCGTGCGGGCGCGGTCCAGGTCGAGGAAGCCGCGCTCGGTGGCCTCCATCCAGATCTGCTGCGGCAGGATGCCGCTGCCGGTCATGTGCTTGGCGATCATCTTCAACGCGCGGCCGCTGCTGATGTCTTCAGCTGCCAGGTTGATCGCCACGTGCGCGCTGCGATCGCCGACCAGCAGTTCGCGCAGGTCGCGCACCACGTTCTCGATCACCAGATCGGTGACATCGCCGATCATGCCGGCCTCTTCGGCCAGCGGAATGAACAGGTCCGGACGCACCTGGGTGCCGTCCGGACGCTGCCAGCGCACCAGCGCTTCGGCGCCCACGCAGATGCCGGTGTCCAGTTCGATGATCGGCTGGTAATGCAGGTACAGCTCGCGACGGCGGATGGCGGTGGCCAGTTCACCCCGCAGCGACAGCCGGCGGCGCGACAACCAGATCACCAGGCCGGCACCGGCGGCGGCCAGCAGCACGCCCAGCGGCACGAACAGCCACGCCTGCTGGCGGAAGCTGGCGGTGAGCGCGGTCCGCGGGGTGGTGGCGATGGCCAGCCATTCTTCATTGCGAGCGGTGGCGTACAGCGTGTTCTGGTCCAGACCAATGCCGGGATCGCGCAGCAGGCTCTGCAGCAGCGCCGGATCCATGTCGTTCTGCCGGGCCAGCAGGCGGCCGTCGGGGCTGGCCAGGGCCAGCCGCACGTTCGGATCAACGATGACATCGACGAAGCGGCGGGGATCGACCAGTACGTCGTAGGAGCCATACAGGATCGACAGCACCTTGCGGCGGCCGCTGGTCTCGGGACGCACATCGACCGCGATGCCGGCGCCGTCGCTGGTGACGTGGTCCGGCCTGGGCTGGTTCACGTGGGACAGGAACGGCCCCCATGAGGTGCACCGCAGTTTGCCGCCTTCGAAATAGCCCAGCTGATCGGCCGAAGGGGTGGTCATCACCAGCGTCTGCATGCGCCGGATGTGCTCCGGGCTGCAGGCGGGGAGTGCGGTGGCCTCGGCTGATTTCAGTGCGGCCAGCGCTTCCTGGTAGGACAGGTCCGCGCGCCGCAGGGTGCGCTCGGCGATGTCGTGCAGGCGCTGCTGCTCCACGCTCACGGCGCGGTCCCACGTGGCGTAGGCCATGACGGCGATGGGAATGGCCGCCGCCAGCAGCGCCAGCGCGGTTCCCCCGATGATGATCCGCAGTCGGCTCACGTCCGGGGCTCCAGCAAGGCAGGCAGGGCAGGGCGCATGGTCGGGCCGATCCTTGGGCAGATGCGGCTATCTGAGCATGCCGCCGCGCCGGGCGGAATGGGACGAATCAGGTATTCGGTCACATTGTGGTGAAAGCGGCCAACTTTGCCGGATTCAGCCCGTCCCCAGCTGGCGCAACCGGCCCGGGAGGACTACCGTCGGACGCTTCGCCCGCCGATTCCGCCCATGACCGACCCTGCCCAGCCCCCCGAGCATCTGCGCCGCAGCCTGTCCAACCGCCACCTTCAGCTGATTGCCATCGGCGGTGCCATCGGCACCGGTCTGTTCATGGGATCGGGCAAGACCATCAGCCTGGCCGGCCCGTCCATCGTATTCGTCTACCTGATCATCGGCGCGATGCTGTTCTTCGTCATGCGCGCGATGGGCGAACTGCTGCTGTCCAACCTGCAGTACAAATCCTTCATCGATTTTTCCACCGATCTGCTTGGGCCCTGGGCCGGCTTCTTCTGTGGATGGACCTACTGGTTCTGCTGGATCGTCACCGCCATCGCCGATGTCATCGCCATCGCTGCGTACGCACAGTTCTGGTTCCCCGGCCTGGATGCGTGGATTCCGGCACTGATGTGCGTGCTGTTGCTGCTGGGGCTGAATCTGGTGACAGTGAAGCTGTTCGGTGAGATGGAGTTCTGGTTCGCGCTGATCAAGATCGTGGCGATCTGCGCGCTGATCATCACCGGCGCCGGCCTGGTGGCGTGGGGCTTCACCTCGCCCAGCGGGCACACCGCCTCGCTGGCCAACCTGTGGAACGACGGTGGCATGTTCCCGATGGGACTGGTCGGCTTCTTTGCCGGTTTCCAGATCGCGGTGTTCGCCTTCGTCGGCATCGAGCTGGTGGGAACCACCGCCGCTGAAACCGCCGACCCGGAGCGCAACCTGCCCAAGGCGATCAACTCGATCCCGGTGCGCATCATCATCTTCTACGTGCTTGCGCTGGTGGCGATCATGGCAGTGACGCCGTGGCGGCAGGTGGTGCCGGACAAGAGCCCGTTCGTGCAGCTGTTCGTATTGGCCGGGATCCCTGCCGCCGCCAGCCTGATCAATTTCGTGGTGCTGACCTCGGCAACGTCCTCGGCCAACAGCGGCATCTTCTCCACCAGCCGCATGCTGTATGGCCTGGCGGAAGAAGGCCACGCGCCGCGCGGCCTGTCGAAACTGTCGCGCGCGGCGGTGCCGGCCCGCGGGCTGCTGTTCTCCTGCCTGTGCCTGCTGGGCGGCACGCTGCTGATCTACCTGATCCCGAATCTGGTGACCGCCTTCACCCTGGTGACGACGCTGGCGACGGTGCTCTTCATCTTCGTCTGGTCGCTGATCCTGGTGGCTTACATGGTCTACCGCCGCCGTTACCCGCAGCGCCACGAGGCCTCGATCTTCAAGATGCCCGGTGGCGTGGCGATGTGCTGGGCGTGCCTGGTGTTCTTCGCGGGCGTGCTGGTCCTGTTGAGCCTGCAGGCCGATACCCGCCAGGCCCTGATCGCCAGCCCGGCGTGGTTCGTGCTGCTGGGCGTGGGCTACGCGCTGCGCGGCCGGATGGCCCGCTAGGGGCGCGGCCGCCACCGCATTCACCCATCGTTAGCGGGGGCGGCCGGATGATCCGGCCGCCATGACCCGCCGCCCCGTCCTCGCTGCGCTGATGCTGCTGTCCCTCCTGTGGGCCGGGACGGCGGCTGCGCGCACGGTGTACCGCTGCGTGCAGGGCAACACCGTCAGCCTGGCCACCGCGCCGGAACCCGGTTCGCGCTGCACCGCGCGAGATATCGACGACAACGCCATCCAGACCCCGAACCTGTGGGGCAACATGGGTGTGTTCAGCGGCGTGCTGTACGAACGTGAGCAGGACGGCCGGCTGGTCTATTCCACCCGCAATCTGCCGGGCTCGCGGGTGTTCCTGAAATTCACCGTGGCCACGCCGCCGGGCGAGCCTGCGCATGAGGGCCTGGGCCGGGTCGGCAAGCCGCAGCTGGCACCGCACGCGCGGCAGTTCAGGGCGGCAGCGAAGGCGACCGGTGTTGATGATGCCTGGCTGCGTGCCATCGCCCACGCCGAAAGCAACTTCGACGCGCTGGCGGTGTCCAGCAAGGGCGCCCTGGGCGTGATGCAGCTGATGCCCGAGACCGCACTGGAGTACGGGGTGAGCGACCCGTTCTCGCCACAGCAGTCGATCGACGGTGGCGCGCGCTACATGCGCGCGCTGCTGCGCCGCTACAACGGCGACCGCACGCTTGCGGCGGCCGCGTACAACGCCGGCATCGGCGCGGTGACCCGCTACAAGGGCGTACCGCCCTACGCGGAAACGCTGGCCTACGTGGACAAGGTGATGGCGTTGTACACGCGCTATCGCGAGGCGATGGGCATCCGCATCGAGGTGCCGGCAAAGTAGCCACTCGTCGGACGGTGATTGTGGGCGCCCCTCGGCCGCGGCAGGATGGCGCTGCACGGGTGGGCGGGGGAGCGCCGGCCCGGGCGTCGAGGGACGATCCGGCCTGCAGCATCGAATCCACAGGGGGATGTGCATGAAGCCTATCAGGAGCGTGGTCGCGGCATTGCTGTTCGCGATCGCATGCAATGGCTGTGCCAGCAAGAACGTGTTGTATCGCGATGCCGAACGACGACAGGACGCAACCGCGCTGTTCCTGGACCGTGAGGGCAGTCTCTACCCCGCAGCCAGCGTGGCGGTGCCGGTGCAGCAGATGCTGGAAGGGGCACGCCCGTCGTCGGCGGAGTTCGCGACGCTCCGGCATCTCTACCAGCAGTCGGCGGTGCCAGGTGCTGCCTCGGCAGAGGCGTGGCGCAGCCTGCTTGCCGATACCGGGGTGACGCCCGACGCCGCCTTCACTGACACCTGGCAGCAGATCCAGCAGGTGCTGCGTGCGCGCGCCTCGCAGCAGCTGGATCGTGCGGCGGAGGACGGCCGTGTGGTGGTGCTGCTGGTGCACGGCTACAACAACGACTACCGCGAGGCGGCCGCCTGGTACGAACGGGTGGAGCGTGATTTCCGCGAGCGCGGGGCGGCCAGCGGGCAGACGTTGTCATTCGTGCGTGTGTACTGGGATGGCCTGCATGGCAATGCGTTCCGGATCTGGGGCGCCGCCCAGCTCAACGGGCCCTACGTGGGGCTGGAGCTGCGCAGGGTGCTGGCGGGTGTGGACAACAGGGACATGCCGTTGCGGGTGTTCACTCACAGCTCGGGTGCGTACGTGATGAACAACGCACTGGGCAACGGCTCTTCGCCGCTGCGCGGCATGCAGGACGCCTACTACCGTCGCGCTGCCGGTCTGGATGGCTATGGATTCCCGCCGCTGCGCAACCTGCGCATGGCCATGCTGGTGCCGGCGCAGCCGCCGACGGCGATGGCCAACTACCATCATCCGCGCCTGGAGCAGACCTTCGGCACGATCCCCGACCGGTTGATCCTGGGCCTGAGCCGGCACGATTTCGCCACCGGCAAGGGCCGCCGGCTGGGGTCGTGCAGGATGGCGGGCAACACCTGCATGGCCACCCACATCCGCTATTCCTGCGCAGCGGTACGGCGCGACCTGCGCAGCAGCGAATCGCACGGGCGAAAGCAGGTGTGGGCCGTCGCGTTTCCGCAGCCCGCGCTGAGATCGCATCCCCATGCGGTAGCGTCCTACATGCAGGATGGCGACTGGAAGCTGTTCGCCGACGCGCTGCTGCTCGACACCGCGCTGGAGCCGGCCAACCAGGCTGCGCTGTGCGAGCGCAGGGTAGGGCCGCTGAAGCACAGCGATGCCTGGCCTGACGAAATAAAAGTGCGCGCTGCAACAGCACCCGAGCGTGCGGCTGAGGCCGATGCGGGTTGGCATTGGTGGAACTACTGGCTAAGTTCGTCGCTCCCCGTTGAATGATGGAACACGATGGCGCGGCGATACTGGATGGCGGCGGTTGCGGTGGCAACCGCCGGTGCATTGGCAGCGACCTTCTGGCTGCCGGACGAACCCCACCCCGACACACCTGCGGGACCAGCGCCGACGCCGCTGGCATGGACCGCGCAGATCGAACTGCTGGCCGGTGATGGCCATCCGGGCGATCGGGATGGCGCCTCCGCGCAGGCGCGCTTCGCCGACCCCTACGCGCTGCTGCGGCTGGCCGATGGCAGCGTCTACTTCACCGATGGCGGCGACAACAACCGTATCCGCCGCCGCCTGCCCGATGGCCGCGTCGAGACCGTGGCCGGGCAGGGCGAAGGTCGCGTCGATGGCCCGGCATTGCAGGCACGCTTCCACACGCCGTCCGGCATCGCCGCCGATGCACAGGGCAATCTGTACGTGGCCGACACCGGCAACCATGCGATCCGCCGCATTGGCGTCGATGGCCAGGTGACCACGGTGGCCGGCGGCGAGCAGGGATACGCCGACGGTCCCGGCGCGCAGGCACGTTTCGATGCACCGATGGGTATTGCGGTGGATGCGCAGGGGCAGATCTACGTGGCCGATACCTGGAACGACCGGATCCGGGTGATCGGCACCGACGGCAGTGTGCGCACCCTCGCCGGGGGCGATCGGCCCGGTTTCATCGACGCGGCAGGAGGCGAGGCGCGGTTCGATACACCGGTGGCGCTGGCCTTCGACGCGCACGGGGCCCTGCTGGTGGCGGATCTGTTCAACAACGCGGTGCGTCGTGTGGGTGCCGATGGCACGGTCAGCACGTGGGTCGGCAGTGGCGGGGTCATCAACGGGCCGCTGTCGCTGGCCGCGACCCATGATGGCGTGCTGTACGTGGGCGACCTTGAGGGACGCGTGGTGCAGGTCACCGCACAGGGCCACCAGATCGCACTGGTGGGCAATGACCGACTGCCGCGGCTGGCGCGCCCCAGCGGCCTGGCGCTGGATGCGGACGGCAGCCTGCTGGTGGCCGACGCGGCCGGATACCGGCTGCATCGGCTGCGGCCGCTGCCGGTGGGCGAGCTTCCGGCCCCTGCGCTGGTTGGACCCGCCGCTGACGCAGCGCTGCCGGACACGGCCGGGCGCTGGCCGCTGGCACCGCAGGAGGGCTGGCACGAAGTGGTCGGCACGCTGGGCGAGGTGCGGGGCAATTTCAGGGGTGAGAGCCGGCACCATCTGCACGGCGGCTTCGATGTGCGCGGCGATGTCGGCCAGACCGTGCTGGCCATTGCCGAGGGCAAGATCAGCAGCCCGGTGGCCAGCTGGAGCCTGGGCGGGCAGGGCGAAGGGCTGGCGGTGGACCGGCTGAAGTACATCCACATGCGGGTGGGCCGCACGCCGCGCGGGGAACCGTTCGACGCGCGCTGGCAGGCGCTGTATGACGACCAGGGCGCGCTGGAACGCATCCGCGTGCGCCGGGGCACGCGCATCCACGTGGGCGATCGCCTGGGCAGCATCAACAGCCAGGCGCACGTGCATCTGGCGGTGGGCACCAGCGGCTTTGAAACCAACGCGGTCGCGCTGGGGTTCCGCAACTTCGCCGATCACTTCGCGCCGCGCATCACCGATGTGGCGCTGCTGGACGCCAACGACCAACCGATGACGGCGGGGAGCGACGGCAGCGTGATGGTCGCGCGGCAGGGACGGGGCGTGCAGATCGTGGTCGAGGCCTGGGACCAGGTCGACAACAACCTGGCCCGGCGCAGGCTGGGCGCGTACCAGGTGGGCTACCAGATCCTGGATGCGGCCGGTCGGCCGCTGCAGGGCTACGAGCAGCCGCGCTGGAACATCGTGTTCAACCGCATGCCGCCGCAGAATGCCGCCGTAAAGGTTGCCTACGCACCGGACAGCGGCATCACGGTGCACGGCAGCGCCGTCACCCGTTTCCGCTACCTGGTCACCAACACCGTGCGCGATGGCCTGATGGAGACCGGCCGCTGGCAGCCGGCAGCCCTGCCGCCGGGGGACTACATCGTGCGTGCCAGCGTGCGCGACTACAGCGGCAACGAGGGCATCGGCAAGCGCGAGGTCAGAGTACGGCTGCTGCCATAGCGGGCGGGGCGCCGCAGCCCTCGCGCTCGGCGTCCATGTCCTCCAGCGGGCGCACTTCGATGCTGCCGAAGCGTGCCCACGGGAACTCGCGCGCGATGCGCATCGCCTCGTCACGGTCGCGCGCCACAATGAGATTGAAGCCGGCCAGCAGCTCGCGGGTTTCGGCGAACGGGCCATCCAGCACCCGGCTCTGGCCGTCGCGGACGCGCAGGGTCTGCGCGGTATCCACCGGCTGAAGTTTCTGGGCCAGCAGCAGCGTGCCTTCGGCCTGCAGCCTGTCGGCGTGGGCCAGGCAGTCGCGCATCAAGGTGTTGAACGCCTCGGTCGGCAGGGCCTGCAGCAAGGCAGGTTCGATGTAGATCAGAAGCAGGTACTGCTGCATGGCGCGATCCTGGCGGGGCGGGGCGGACCTGCATGATCGCGCAGGTTTGCGCCGGGGCATGTTGCAGCGCGGGAGACCGGTGCCCGATGCCCCCCCAAAAAAAAACTTTCAGAATTTGTCGATTCCCCGTCCCCTCGTTCGTTGTAACAGTGAAGGGCGCGCACCTGCGCCCCACGGGAGACCCACATGAAAGTCATGGTGATCGTCAAAGCCAACGCCGATTCCGAAGCCGGACGCCTGCCCAGCGAGCAGGAGCTGACGGCCATGGGCGCCTACAACGAACAGCTGGTTGCCGCCGGCATCATGCTGGCCGGTGAAGGCCTGCATGCCACCGCGCGTGGCCGCCGCATTCACTTCGGCGGCGCTGGACCGCAGGTCGAGAGCGGCCCGTTCGCGCCCGTCGCCGACCAGATCGCAGGCTTCTGGCTGTGGAATGTCCGCTCGCTCGACGAGGCTGTGGAATGGGCCAGCCGCGCCCCCTTTGGCAGTGGTGGCACGCTCGAGGTGCGCCCGCTGATCTCCGCCGAAGACTTCGGCGAAGCCTTCACCCCCGAATTACAGCAGCAGGAACAGCGTCTGCGCGAGCAGCTCGAAGGCTGAGCCCCGCCACGCCGCGAACACTCGACATCTTCAACCGAACGGAGCACCCCGATGAAACTGATTCCCTTCCTTGGCTTCAGCGGCCAGGCCCACGAGGCGATGGCCTTCTACGCCAAGGCCCTGGGTGGCCAGGTCACCTCGGAAATGAAGTACCGCGACATGCCCCCCTCCGACGGCTCGCCGGGGTGCAACGAGATGCCGGCCGACACCCTTGACCACGTGGCCCACAGCCAGCTGGAAATCGGCAGTGCCATCCTGATGGCCGCCGACGGCCCCGGTGCCGGCGACGGTGGCTCGACCACCATCAATGTCGATGTCGACAGCATCGAGGAGGCCGAGCGCGTGTTCGCCGCGCTGGCCGATGGGGGCCAGGTGCAGATGCCGATCGCCGAGACGTTCTGGGCGCACCGCTGGGGCATGTTGACCGATCGCTACGGCAAGCCGTGGATGGTCAACTGCATGAAGCAGCCCTGATTGCCCGCCTTCTTTCCATTTCCCAGGGAACCTGAGCAATGAGCACACCGCAACCGCAGATGATCTTCGTCAACCTGCCCGTGCAGGATCTGGACAAGTCCAAGGCCTTTTTCGCCGCACTGGGCTACCACTTCAACCCGGCGTTCACCGATGAGAACGCGGCCTGCATGGTGGTCAGCGACAGCATCTTCGTGATGCTGCTGGTCAAGCCGTTCTTCCAGCAGTTCACCACCAAGGCGATCGCCGACGCGCAGGCGCAGACCGAGGTGATCACCTGCCTGTCCGCCGACAGCCGCAACGCAGTGGACGTGATGGTGGACAAGGCACTTGCCGCCGGTGCCACTGAACCGCAGCCGGCGCGCGACTATGGTTTCATGTACCAGCGTGGCTTCCAGGACCTGGACGGACATCTCTGGGAAATCGCCCACATGGACGGCGAGCCGGGCTGAGCGGCCACGCCCGACGACAGGAGAACGCTCATGGCTTACGTCGATGCCTATGTGCTGCCGTGCCCCGAGGACAAGGTCGCGGCCTACCGCCGCCTTGCCCGCAAGGCCGGTGCGGTGTGGAAGGATCACGGTGCGCTTCAGTACATGGAATGCGTGGCCGACGACGTGGAACCCGGCACGTCGACCTCGTTCCCGCGTGCGGTGAAGGCCAAGCCGGGCGAGACCGTGATCGTGGCCTTCGTGGTGTTCCGATCGCGTGCGGCACGTGACCGCATCAACGCGAAGGTGATGGCCGATCCGCGCCTGGCCGGCATCGGCCCGAAGGACATGCCGTTCGATACCCGGCGGATGTTCTGGGGCGGTTTCAGGCCCATCGTCGAAGCGTGACTGCCAGTGCTTGTGCGGCGGGAACGTGCATGCTGTGATCGGCGCATGCACGAGCCCGCCCTGACCCAGCGCCTGGAGACTCTCTGGCGGATGGAATCGCCAGTGTTGATCGCGCGCCTGGCGCGACTGCTCGGCGGTGATGTCGGCCGTGCCGAGGAACTGGCCCAGGACACCTGGCTGGCTGCGCTGGAGCGTTGGCCGGAGCAGGGCATCCCGGACAATCCTGGAGCCTGGCTGATGACCACTGCGCGCAACCGGGCCATCGATGTACTGCGCCAGCACCAGCGGGTGGCGCAGCAGCATGCGCAGTGGGGCGAGGCACTGCATCCGGCCGCGCTGCCGGCACCGGACGACAGCACCGCGCTGGAAGACGATCTTGGCGACGATCTGCTGCGCCTGATGTTCGTGGCGTGCCATCCGGTACTGCCCGCGGACGCGCGCGTGGCGCTGACCCTGCGCCTGCTCGGCGGGCTGACCACGAGCGAGATCGCGCGCGCGTTCCTGCAGCCGGAACCGACCATCGCCCAGCGCGTGGTGCGCGCCAAGCGCACGCTCGCGCAGAAGCAGGTGCCCTATGAAGTGCCGCGTGCCGAAGCGTTGCCCGCGCGCCTGGCCTCCGTGCTGGAAGCGATCTACCTGGTGTTCAACGAAGGCTACGCCGCCAGTGCCGGCGATGACTGGATGCGGCCAGCGCTGTGCGAGGAGGCGCTTCGCCTGGCGCGCATTCTCGCCCACCGCATGCCGGCCGCCGCCGTGCTGGGACTGCTGGCACTGATGGAACTGCAGGCGTCGCGCGCCGCGGCGCGGGTGGATGCGCAGGGCCGGCCGGTGCTGCTGGACCAGCAGCACCGCGCACGCTGGGACTGGCTGCAGATCGAACGCGGGCGGCAGGCGCTGGCGCGCGCGCTGTCGGCCGGCGGTAGCGACGATCCCTACGTGCTGCAGGCCTGCATTGCCGAGTGCCACGCAACGGCGCGCCAGGCCGACCAGACCGATTGGGCACGCATCGCCGGGCTGTATTCGCGGCTGCTGCAGATCCAGCCTTCGCCTGTGGTGGCGTTGAACCGGGTGGTGGCCATCCTGCGCAGCGAGGGCGCGTTCGCTGCCTGGGCGCATCTGCAGCCGCTGCTCTCCGATGACCGTCTGCGTGACTACGCACCGTTGCAGGTCGTCCGTGGTGAAGTGCTGCAGCACCTGGGTCGGGTCGAAGACGCCCGGCAGGCGTTCCAGGCCGCTGCCGCGCTCACCGACAACGTGCGCGAACGCGATCACCTGCTGGCGCGGGCCCATCCGACAGTGCCAAAAGCGCCTTAAATCCCTCGGGCCCCTTTTGTACACTCGGCTGGGATTTCCCTGCTGGAGAGAGCAATGAAACGAGTAGCACTGGGCGTGCTGGCCCTGTCGGTGTCGGGCGCGCTGATGGCGGCCACGCCAAAATTCGATGGCGCGCGGATTTCCGCCGACGTGAAGGAACTGGCCTCGGACGCGTATGAGGGCCGTTCGCCGGCCACTGCGGGCGAAGCGAAGACCATCGCCTACCTGAGCAAGCAGTTTGCCGACGCCGGCCTGCAGCCGGGTGGCGACCTGAAGGATGGCAAGCGCCTGTGGACCCAGGCCGTGCCGCTGCGCAAGGGCGACATCGTGGGGACGCCGCAGCTGGCCCTGCATCAGGGCGACAGGACCATCGCGCTGGAGCAGGGCAAGCAGATCGCCGTGCGCGCGGCGATGAACGGCGCCAGCACGGTGGACATCAGCAAGGCGCCGCTGGTCTTCCTCGGCTACGGCGTGAAGGCACCGGAGCGCAACTGGGACGACTTCAAGGGCGTGGACCTGAAGGGCAAGATCGCGGTCGTGCTGATCAACGACCCGGACTTCGAGACCGGCAAGGGCGACTTCGACGGCAAGGGCATGACCTGGTACGGCCGCTGGCCCTACAAGTACGAGGAAGGCGCACGCCAGGGCGCGCTGGGCGTGCTGATCGTGCATGAGACCGCACCGGCCTCGTACGGCTGGGCAACGGTGGCCGGCTCCAACACCAACACCATGTTCGATGTGGTGCGCGACAACCCGGCCGACAGTCACCCCCTGCTGGAAGGCTGGATCCAGCGCGACCTGGCCGTGGACCTGTTCCGCGCGGCCGGCCAGGATTTCGAGGCACTGAAGAAGAAGGCGCAGCAGCGCGACTTCACGCCGGTCACGCTGACCGGCGCCAGCCTGGACGCGAAGTATGCGGTGAAGACCGAAGTGATCACCTCGCACAACGTGGCGGCGCGGCTGGAAGGCAGCAGCCACCCGGACGAGACCGTGATCTACAGCGCCCACTGGGACCACATCGGCGTGGGCGAGCCCGATGCCCGCGGCGACCGCATCTTCAACGGTGCGCTGGACAATGCCAGTGGCACCGCTTCGCTGATCGAACTGGCCCGTGGCTTCGCCAAGGGCAAGCAGCCGCAGCGCTCGCTGCTGTTCCTGGCGGTCACCGCCGAAGAAAAGGGCCTGCTGGGTTCGGAGTACTACGCGACCCACCCGTTGTATCCGCTGGAGAAGACCGTGGCGGTGATCAACATGGATGGCATGGCGCCGTTCGGCCCCTCGCGCGACTTCGGCATCTACGGTGCCGCGCGCTTCGAGCTGCTGGACCAGCTGAAAGAGGTGGCCAAGGGCTGGGACATCCGCTATACGCCCGATCCGAAGCCGGAAGCGGGCCTGTTCTTCCGCTCTGACCATTTCCCGTTCGCCAAGCGCGGCGTGCCGGCGCTGTCCTGGTCGGCCGGACAGGACTGGGTGGACGGGGGCGTGGCTGCTGGCAGGAAGGCGTCGGAGGACTACACCGCCAAGCGCTACCACCAGCAGGGCGACGAGTGGCAGCCCGACTGGGTGTTCGCCGGCGCCGCCCGCGACCTGGAGGTGCTGTACACCCTGGGCAACCAGCTGGCGAACTCGCGCAGCTGGCCGAACTGGAGCAAGGACGAGTCGTTCCGCGCCGTGCGTGACGAAAGCGCGGGGCAGCGGAAGTAAGGGAAGGCGGGGCGCTGCCCCGCCCCCCCCGGTAGCGCCGGGCCACGCCCGGCGTTTCCGTGAGGGGTTCCATCGCGGCTTTCCCGCACTTCGTCGCAGGCCGCTTGTCTGCCCGGCAGGCCGCCCTATGCTCGGCTTACCCCTTTCACCAAGGCGCCGCCGTGTTCGCCAGCCTCACTCTCATTTTCCGTCATCTGTTGGCCTGGGCCGCGGCGCTGGTCGTGGCCGGCATGGTCTGGAGCGGCATCTTCAGCGGCATGAACGATGGCCCGGGCTGGATCTTCGGCCTGCTGGCGATGTTCCTGATGATTACCGCGCTGGGCAGTGCGATCAGCCATGTGCGCCGGGTCTGGCTGGTGGCCGGGCGCCTGGACGCGAGCACGCTGTCCGGGCGCCAGCGTCGGCAGGTGGAACTGCCGATGGATGCCGGCCAGGCCTTTGCCGTGGTCGAGGCGGCCGTGGCCGAGCTGCCCCGGGTGGAGGACGTGGAAAGCGCGGCCGGCAGCCTGCAGGTGCGCGCCTACGTGCGCCGCGTCGACCCCTGGAACGGCCGCCAGCCCTCGCGCTGGAACCTGCCCGCGCGGCTGGCGATCAAGCGCAACGGTGTGCTGGCCACGGTCACGCCCGGGCAGGGCACCAGTACCGTCACCCTGCTGTTCGAGCCCGATGCGGGCTGGTGGGCCGATCTGCTGGCGCTGGACGAGGGCAGCAACTACGAGAATGCCGAAGCGGTCACCCGTGCGATCAGCCGTCGGGTGGCCGACCAGCGCCGCACCGAGCAGGCCGCCGCGGAGCAGACCCAGGTGGAAAAGGAGCTGTCGGTGGCGCGCCTGAACCTGCTGCACGCGCAGGTCGAGCCGCACTTCCTGTACAACACGCTGGCCAATGCCCAGGTGCTGACCCGCACCGATCCGGCGCGGGCCGAGCAGATGCTGGGGCACCTGATCCAGTACCTGCGCAGTTCGTTGCCGCAGGTGGACGAATCGATGTCGACCCTCGGCGTGGAGCTGGAGCGTACCCGCGCGTACCTGGAGATCCTGCGGATCCGCATGGGCGCAAGGCTGGCGGTGGAGGTGCAGGTGCCGCCGGAACTGCATGCGGTGAAGCTGCCGGCGATGGCGCTGCAGACGCTGGTCGAGAACGCGATCAAGCACGGCCTGGAGCCCAAGCCCGGAGGGGGAACGATCTGGATCCTGGCGCGCGGTTTCGACGACCACGTGACGGTGACCGTGGCCGATGATGGGCTCGGCTTCAGCCAAGGCACCACCAGTGGCACCGGCATCGGCCTGAAGAACCTGCGCGAGCGGCTGCGCCTGACCTGCGGCGAGCAGTCCGGCGTAGCGATCGTCGCCAATTTCCCCAGCGGCGTTGCTGCGACCATGACATTGCCGCCATCCAGCAAGGAGCGCAGCCATGCCGCTTGAAGCCCTGATTGCCGAGGACGAGGAACTGCTGCGGCAGTCGCTGGTGGACCAGCTGCGCCGGCTGTGGCCGGAGCTGAAGCTGGTGGCCGAGTGCGAAGACGGCGCCAGTGCACTGGAGCAGCTGGCCGAGAAGCAGCCGGACATCGCTTTCCTCGACATCCGCATGCCGGGCATCACCGGCATCGAGGTCGCGCGTGCACTGTCCGAGCTCAGCCCGCGCACGCAGGTGGTGTTCGTCACCGCCTACGACCAGTACGCCATCGATGCCTTCGAACAGGGTGCGATGGACTACCTGCTCAAGCCGGTCAGCGATGAGCGCCTGCTGGCCACGCGCGAGCGCATCCTGGCGCGGTTGCCCTCCACGCGCCACGATGATGCGGTGCTGGAACGCCTGCTGCAGCGTCTGGGACCGGGACAGAACGATGACCGCCCGCCGCTGGCGTGGATCACCGCCAGCAATGGCCGCGAGACCCAGCTGATCATGCTGGAGGACGTGGTCTACTTCCGCGCGGACAACAAGTACACCACCGTGATCACCGCCGCCGGCGAGAGCCTGCTGCGCACCCCGCTGCGCGAACTGCTGGAAGTGCTCGATCCGCAGCACTTCCGCCAGATCCACCGCTCGACCATCGTCAACATGAAATCGGTCGCTGCGGTCAGCCGCGACGATACCGGGCGCGGTGTGCTGCGCCTGCGCCAGCGGCCGGAAACGCTGGTGGTCAGCCAGCCCTTCATGAGCCTGTTCCGCGGCATGTAGCCGCGACGTTGCATCTGCCCCGAGGAATGACCATGCCCCGTCTGCTGCTTGTGTGTGCTGTGCTGCTGGCACTGGCCGGCTGCGAAAAATCCAGTAATTCCTCGATTACCCGCGCGCGCGCCAACGGCGTGGACACGCTGTACAGCAAGGGCACCGTCGTCGATGGTCAGGCGCGGTTCCAATGCATCGCCAGCAGCAGTGGCAGGTGCCACTATCTCGTGCTGGATCCGGCCTGCAGCACCGAGGCCACCTGCGCCACGCCGCCCCTGCGGCGTTTTTCGGTGGCCGTAGGCCAAACCGAAACCATGCGAGGCCTGCCCGAGGGCTTCCACCAATGCGTCAGCCAGGACCCGATAGAACAATGCCACCGTGAGTGATCACGGTGGCATTGTGGACCCCCCCGTTTTCCGCAAGGGTCAGTAGGCAGGCTGCAGCGTCAGTTCGTGATGGTGTTCGGTTTCGCCTACATGGTTCAGCCGCCCGACCAGTTCGGAGTGCTGCTTCATCCGTCCGATCTCGGTCATGATGCGGATGTCCTCATGGCGCAGCTCGCGCCTGGCGGTGACCGCCTGCTTGTAGTCCAGCACTTCCGGGTAGTGCTCGGCCAGGTCCAACGCCTCGGCCACATGCTCGACGCTGTCGGCCTTGGAACTGATGCGGGCCCGGCTGTTGAAGGCTTTCATCCAGCGCTCGAAGCCGGCCTGCTGGTCGAACATGTTGGCCATGAACCAGATCACGAACAGGATCGAGACCCATGAGCCGAACACGATCACCACGCGGGTGAAGGTGATATGGAAGTCGTCACGCCACAGGTAGTTGGCGATCAGGCCCAGAATCACCAGCGACGCCGCCTGCCAGCCGATGATGGAGGCGATCAGCCACTGGCACTTGGCCTGGGCCAGCACCGCCACTTCATCGCGGATCTGCTGCTCGCTGAGATTGCGCCAGTGCGCGACCTGTTTGTCGAACGGGCTGCTGTAGAGCTCGTTGTCGCGAAGCAGAATTCCCAAACCCTTGAACAAAGCAATCATGGCTGGCTCCTTGTGGAACGTGCGTCGATCAGCGTTGGACGGTGTGGCGGGTTCAGTTCTAGCACTTCCAGCGAGCGGTGCAATGGGCGGAACGCCAAGCGGCGTAAGGGTCTTGTCCGGCCGGGTGAAGTTTTGTGCGATGCAGCACAGTGCCCGCACCCTGCGACAGGATGTCGCAGGGTGAAACGTGCTGCGGGCGCACATGAAACCGGGGATGAGCAGGGATCCCGGCAATCGGCCTCGTCTTCGGCCTGAATCGGCACCGACCGCGCAGCCTGCCAGGCCCGGTGCGGATGAAAACGGGCGCCTCGCGGCGCCCGTTTCCCTCATCTCACCAGACTTTGACCCGCTTGTCGGGGGCCAGGTACAGCTTCTGGCCCTCCTTCACCTCGAACGCCGGGTACCAGGCGTCGATGTTGCGCACGGTGAGCGCGCGGAACTGGCCCGGCGCGTGCACGTCGGTCAGCAGCGAATTGCGCAGCGCCTGCTCGCGGCTCTTGCTGCGCCATGCCTGGGCGAAGCCGAGGAAGAAGCGCTGGTCCGGGGTGAAGCCTTCCAGGGTCTGGCCCGGCTTGCCCTGCAGCGACAGCTGGTAGGCGTCGTACGCCGTTCCCAGACCGGCGACGTCGGCGATGTTCTCGCCCAGCGTCAGCTTGCCGTTGACGTGCACGCCGGGGAACGGCTCGTAACTGCTGAACTGGGCCGCGAGCGCGTCGCCGGCGGCGTTGAACTGCTTCAGGTCCTCGGCGGTCCACCAGTTGTGCAGCTTGCCGGTCTCGTCGAACAGCGCGCCGGCATTGTCGAACCCGTGGCTGATCTCATGGCCGATCACCGCACCGATCGCACCGTAGTTCACCGCATCATCGGCGGCCCCATCGAAGAACGGCGGCTGCAGGATCGCGGCCGGGAACACCAGGCGGTTCTCCAGCGGCACGTTCATCGCGTTGATGGTCTGCGGCAGCATTGCCCACTCACCGTGGTCGACCGGCTTGCCCAGCTTGGCGATGTTGCGCTGGTACTCGAACAGCTCGGCGCGCTGTGCATTGCCCAGCGGGTCGTCGCGGCGGATTTCCAGACCGCTGTAATCGCGCCATTTTTCCGGATACCCCATGCCCACGGTCAGGCCGGCCACCTTTGCCTTGGCGCTGGCCTTGGTCTGCGGCGACATCCATGACAGCGCGTCGATGCGCCTGGCGAACGCGGCGATGATGTTCTTCGCCATTTCGTCCGCGCGCTCCTTGGTCCTGGCGTCGAAGTGCTTCTCGACATAACGCTTGCCGATGGCCTCACCGACGGCGTGGTTGGCATCATCCACCGCGCGCTTCCAGCGATCGCTCTGCTGCGGCGTGCCGCTCAGCGCGGTGCCGTGGAAGGCGAAGCGGGCATCGGCGAACTTCTTCGGCAGGTACGCCGCGGCGCGATCCAGCGCATGGAAGGCCAGGTAATCCTTCCAGACCTCCAGCGGCTCGGTGGCCACCAGCCTGGACAGGCCGGCCACCGCCCTGGGCTGCCAGACGATGAAGTCCTGCTGCTTGCCCAGTGCAGCGGCATCGAGGAAGGCGGTCCAGTCCATGCCCGGGGCCTTGGCGTTGAAGTCAGCCTGGGTCCAGGGGTTGGCACCCTTGGTCACGTCGTTGGTTTCTTCCTGGGTGGCGTGCGCCTGCGCGATCTTCGTTTCCAGCGCAACGATGCGCTGCGCCTTGCCGGCCGGGTCGGCGCTGCCGGCCAGCTGCAGGAGCTGCGCGATATAGGCCTGGTACTGCTTGCGCAGTTCGGCCATGCGGCCGTCGCCCAGATAGAAGTCGCGGTCGGGCATGCCAAGTCCGCCCTGCACCAGATATGGCGCGGTGCGGTCCGGCTGCAGCAGATCGACCGAGACCCACAGGCCGAACAGGCGGTCGGTGTAGAAGTTGGTGGCATTGAGCAGGTCGACATCGGCGCGCATGTCGCCGCCCAGCGCGCGGGCCAGGCCGGCCTTGTCAGTGATCGCATCGATCGCCTTCAGCTGCGGCTGCACCGGTGCGATACCCCGCTGCTCGATGCCGGCCTCATCCATGAACGCGGCGTAGTAGTCGCCGATCAGCTTGTCCTCGCCGTTGGCCTGGGCATTGCCGGCAGCGCCTTCGAGGATGGCGCGGGTGTCGGCCTGGGTCTTCTCCGCGATGACGTTGAAGCTGCCGAAGCGCGAGCGGTCGGCGGGGATCTGGGTGTTCTTCACCCAGGTGCCATTGGCGAAGCCGAAGAAATCGTCTCCGGCGACGATGCTGCGATCCATGCCGCTGGCATCGAAGCCGAAGCTGCCCAGCATCGGCTTGGCGGCTGCGGGGGCGGATGCGGCCGGCGCGGCGGTACTGGCCGCCGGATCGGCGGCGCGGTCGCAGGCGGCCAGGGACAGGCTGGCAGCAATGGCCAGTGCCAGGGTGGGACGGCGCAGCTTGGACATGGACTTCTCTTGCGGCGGGAAAACGCCAAGTCTAATCCGCTCCGATGCGATGGGTCGCACCGTTGTGGCGCAAGGCTGTGCACGATCTGGCTGAACGCGGTGCGGCGATCTTCACGCCGTCACCGCCGTGGTGCATGCTGCATGCCGGACCCCTGCGCGGACGCAGGGCGGTGATCCGGCTTGGCGGGCCCGGCGGTCAAGAATGGCAGTCGCCGGCCGCTGAGGTCGGGGATGTGGAGGAATCGTTCGCGCATGAAGCCAGCCGACTGGACAGGGAACACCCACCGATGCCCGCGCTGAGACGCGCGTTGGCCCGGCCACTGCGCGCCATCACCTGGGGCGGGGTGGTGCTGGGCGTGCTGCTGGTGGCCGGTCTGGCGATGATGCTGGTCAATGACCACCATCGGCGGTTGGAAGCGGCGCAGCGGCAGAGCCGGGCACTGGCGGTCGGCAGCGAGCGCCTGCTGGCATTGCAGCTGCGCAATCTGGAGCGGGCGATGGGCGGCATTTCCGCCGACGCCGCCGAGCTGTTCCGGAGCGTGCCGGCACAGGCACCGCGGCTGCTCGATGCGGCCGTGGCCGGCGTGCTGCAACGGCACGCCGAGCTGCACAGCATCGTGGTGCTCGACAGCTACGGACGTGCGCTGACCGCGGGCCAGGGCGACCTGCAGCTGCCCCTGTGGACCGATCCGCAACGGCGCGGCCCTGGCAGTGCGCTGTACATCGGGCCGCCGCAGCGGGGCAGCGATGATGGCTGGGTGGTGCCGCTGGCGCTGCCGCTGGACGACGACCGCTGGCTGCTGGCGCGCCTGCGCTGCGGCGAACTGCAGCGCATCATCGGCGGGCTGGACGTGGGCCCGAACGGCCTGGTGTCGATCAGTGATGCCGAAGGCTATATGTTGGCGCGCGTGCCCGATCCGCATGGCACGGTCGGACACCGCTACGAGCTGCCCGGGCGCGATCTGCTCGGCAGGCAGGCGGTGATCGAACTGGGGAACATGCCCGGCGTGGTCGACGGCGTGCCGCGCATCACCACCATCAGTACGCTGGAACGCAACCCGCTGGCGGTGCAGGTGGGCCTGGCCGAAAAGGACGTGCTGGCGCCGTGGTGGCCCTACCTGCAGGCATCGGTGGCCATCGTGCTGGTCTATGTGGCCGTGCTGCTGGTGCTGTTGTTCGCCGTCCGGCGAACGATCCGCCGGCAGCAATCGATGGCCGAGGAACTGCAGGCCGGCAATGCGGAACTGCGGCTGGCCCACCAGGTCGGGCGGGTCTGCACCTGGTATGTCGATGAGGACGCTGCACTGCTGCGCTGGTCACCGCTGGCACGCGAGATCTTCGGCGTACAGACCGACGCGCTGCCGGTGGCCGATTTCTTTGCCCGGGTGCACCGCGATGATGCCGCACGGCTGCAGAAGGCGTTTGACCAGGCATTTGCCGGCAACGCGGTGATGGATGAGGTATTCCGCCTGGTGCTGCCGGGGGGTGCGGTGCGCTGGGTCGGCGCGCGGGGCCAGCGCGTGCCGGTGGCCGATCGCCAGCGGCGCATGATCGGCGCGCTCACCGATCTCAGCGAGCGGTATCAGGCCCGTGAACAGATGAACCAGGTCGAACGGCGCTTCCGCCTGCTGTTTGACCGCAATCCTGCGCCGTTCTGGGTGTTCGATCCGGACACGCTGCGCTTCATCGAGGTCAACGATGCGGCCGTGCGGCAGTACGGCTACAGCCGTGAGGAATTCCTCACCATGAGCATCCTCGACATCCGGCCGCGGGAAGGGTGGGACGAGGTCAAGGGAGCCATCGCGCGGGCGCGCGTGGGCGACCTTCCCGATGCTGCCGTGCGCCTGCACCGGCGCAAGGATGGCAGTGTGTTCGAAGTGCGCGCGCATTTGTCCCGGCTGGATTTCGATGGCCAGCCGGCCTGCCTGGTACTGGCCGAGGATGTCAGCGAGCGGATGGCCTATGAGCGCGACCTGGCTTACCAGGCGCGGCACAACCCGGCGACCGGGCTGCTCAACGTGCGCGCGCTGACCGAGCAGCTGGATGCCCAGGCGGAGGGCTATACCATCGCCTTCGTGCAGCTGCGTGGCCTGCAGCTGGTGGCCGACACGCTGGGCCGGGAGATCGGCGATGCGGTGCTGCAGTCGATGGCCTCGCGCCTGGCTGTGCTGGCGGCACGTTACGGCGCGCTGGCCTTCCAGCCGGCGGAAGATTTCGTGTTCGCCATCGGCGCCGCGCATGACACCCGGCGCGTACTCGACGATCTGCTGCAGATCGTGTCGGCACCAATGCGTGGCAAGGATTCGCTGCACCAGTTCGAGCCGCGCATCGGCGTGGCGGTTCACACGGCAGATGATGGCCACAGCGCCGAGCAGGTGATCGGCATGGCGGCACAGGCGGCGCACGCCGCGCGCGCCGAAGGGGATGTGGTGGCCTGGTTCGACGCTGCGGTGACCACGCGCCTGGCTGATCGCCTGCGCCTGGCCGGGCGCATCCATGCGGCGATCGACAGCGAGTTCCAGCTGTACTTCCAGCCGATCCGGCACGCCAGCGACGGCAGTCCGGCGGCACTGGAGGCATTGCTGCGCTGGCCGCAAGCCGATGGCAGCTTCATTCCTCCCAACGAGTTCATCCAGCTGTGCGAGGACACCGGCCTGATCCTGGCCCTGGGGCGCTGGGTGATCCGTGCGGCGGCCCAGGCGCAGCGGCGCCTGGTGGAGGCGGGTTGGGGCGATCTGCCGATCGCGGTGAACGTGTCGGCCGTGCAGTTCTTCAACAGCGACCTGGTGGCCGAGTTCACCCGTGCCCAGCAGGACTTCGGCCTGGCCCGCGGCGCGCTGCATGTGGAGCTGACCGAGAGCAGCCTGATGCGCAAGCCGGCGCAGGCGATGCAGACCATGCAGCGCCTGCACGAGCAGGGCATCTGCGTGTCGCTGGATGATTTCGGTACCGGCTACTCCAGCATGTCCTACCTGCAGCACCTGCCGCTGGACATCCTCAAGATCGACCGCAGCTTCGTCGCCGACGTGGAGACCAATCCGCGCAACGCATCGATCTGCAGGGCGCTGCTGTCGCTGGGCCACAGCATGGGCCTGACCATCATTGCCGAAGGCGTGGAAACGCCGGGGCAGCTCGACTGGCTGGCCGCGCACGGTTGCGACCAGGTGCAGGGCTACCTGCTGGGACGTCCGGCCCCTCTGGAGCGGATCATCGGCATGCTGGACGAGGTCGCTGTCTAGCCCATGTTGCGGCTCGCCGGGCACGGCCTTGCGCCCGCGTGTCACGGGTGTTGTCCGGTGGCGCGGTCAGATCCCGGCCTCCACCAGGTAATCGATGAAGCTGCGTACCTTCGGCGCCAGGTGGCTGCGACTGGTGTAGACGGCGAAGATGCCGATCGGCGCCGCTTCCCAGTCCGGCAGGATGCGCACCAGGCGGCCGTCGGCCAGCGCCTCCTGGAGCAGGAAATCCGGTTGCAGGATCACGCCCATGCCAGCAATGGCCGCCTCGCGCAGCACGTCGCCGTTGTTGGCGCGCAGCACGCTGTTCACCGTGACCTGGACGTCGCCTCCGGGGCCGTGCAGTGGCCACTGGTCGCCGCCGGCCCAGTAGCTGTAGCCCAGGCATGCGTGATCCTGCAGTGCCTGCGGCGTGGCCGGCGCGCCGTGCGCAGCCAGGTAGGAGGGCGCCGCGCACAGGCTGATCCGCGATTCGCCCAGGCGACGCGCGATCAACGTGGGCCCGGGCTCGCGGGTGATGCGGATGGCCACGTCGTAGCCTTCTTCGACCATGTCCACCAGGCGGTCGGACAGGGCCAGGTCCAGTTCCACCTGCGGGAACCGCTCGCGGAAGCCGGCCAGCAGCGGGCCGAGACGGGCGATGCCCCAGCTGACCGGCGCATTGATGCGCAGCAGACCGGACGGTTCCAGTGCCTGTGCGCCGATGCTGGCCTCCAGTGCGTCGAACTCCGCCAGCAGGCGCACGCACTGCGCGTAGTACGCGGCGCCGGCACTGGTGGGGCTGACCCGGCGGGTGGTGCGGTGGAGCAGCCGCGTCGACAGGCGCTTCTCCAGCGCCGCAACCTGCCGGGTGACGCCGGCGGTGGACAGATCCAGTGCCTGGGCGGCCGCACTGAAGCCGTTGCGCTCGACCACGGCCACGAACACACGCATGGCGTCCAGAGTGTCCATTGTTGCGCCTTATGAAATAAATACGGTCGAATCATCGTATTTATTGGCATGGGTCGGCGCAATAAGCTGTGCTTCTTCCCTTCGAGGCCCCGCCATGACGACCTCTGTTGCTTCCGCTCCGCCCCTGGCGCCCTATGGCGCGACGCTGCTGCGCCTGGCCCTGGGCGTCCTGTTCCTGGTCCACGCGTTGACCAAGCTGCTGGTGTTCACCCCAGCCGGTACCGCGGCGTTCTTCGAGTCGCTCGGTTTGCCGGGTGTGCTGGGTTACCTCACCCTCGCGGCAGAACTGGTGATTTCCGCAGCCCTGCTGCTCGGTGTCTACGCGCGCTGGTTCGGGCTGGCCGGCGTGCCCCTGTTGCTGGGCACCATCGTCACCGTGCACGGCGCGAACGGCTTCGGCTTTGCCAATGCTGGCGGTGGCTGGGAGTACCCGGCCTTCTGGGCGCTGGCGCTGGTGGTGCTGTTCCTGGTCGGTGACGGTCGCTGGACCCTGCGTTCGCGTTGAGCGCTGGCTGATACTGCAAACGGAGAATTCCATGTCCCGCCTGCCTTCGCTGTACATCTCGCACGGCTCCCCGATGACTGCGCTGCAGCCGGGCGAGGTGGGCGTGCGCCTGGCCGAACTGGCCCGCGACCTGCCCACGCCGCGCGCCATCGTCATCGCCTCGGCCCACTGGCTGGGGCGGCAGCCGTTGGTCGGCGCCCACCCGCAACCGCCGACCCTCCATGACTTCGGCGGCTTCCCGCGCGCGCTGTTTGAACTGCAGTACCCGGCACCGGGCGATCCGGCGCTGGCCGAAGACATTGCCGGGCGCATCGCCGCGGCAGGCCTGCCGGTGGCCATCGATACCCAGCGTGGTCTCGACCACGGCGCTTGGGTGCCGCTGCGCCTGCTGCGTCCGCAGGCCGACATTCCCGTGGTGCCGGTATCGATCCAGCCGTTGCTGGGGCCTGCGCACCAGTTTGCGCTGGGCCGCGCGCTGGCACCTCTGCGCGAACAGGGCGTGCTGCTGGTCGGCTCGGGCAGCATCACCCACAACCTGCACGACTGGGGCGACTACCAGGACGGCAAGGAAGCGCCCTATGTGCGGCCGTTCATCGAGTGGGTGGAGCAGCGGCTGGCGGCCGATGACCGCCCGGCGCTGTTGGACTACCGCCGGCAGGCACCGTTCGCCGAACGCGCCCATCCCACCGATGAACACCTGTTGCCGCTGTTCTTCGCGATGGGTGCGGCCGGTGACCACCGCTTCGGCGCACGTCGCATCGATGCCGGCGTCGATGGCGGCTTCCTGGCGATGGACATCTACCGCTTCGACGGGGCATGAGCCTGTGCTGACGCAGCGTCGCCGCGGTTGTCGCAGCCGTGGTCGCCTGTGGTAGTTTTTTCCGGGTTTCCGGCGCTGGCTTCATGCCCCCCGCGCGCCGCTTCCTGGAAGAAGCATGCATACCATTGAAGTCGTGCTGGCGATGCTGGTGGCGGTCGTCGCCAGCGGATACCTCGTCCGCGTCCTGCCGTTCTCACTGCCGCTGCCACTGGTGCAGATCGGTCTGGGCGCGGTCATTGCCGGCGTGTTCAACCGCGGCCATGCGCTGGAGCCGGAAGTGTTCTTCCTGCTGTTCCTGCCGCCCCTGCTGTTCCTTGACGGCTGGCGCATCCCCAAGCAGGGCCTGTTCCGCGACAAGGGCGCGATTCTCGAGCTGGCGTTCGGCCTGGTGGTGTTCACCGTCATCGGCGCCGGCCTGCTGATCCACTGGATGATCCCGGTGATGCCGCTGGCGGTGTGCTTCGCGCTGGCGGCGATTGTTTCGCCGACCGATCCGGTGGCCGTTGGAGCGATCGCCTCCAAGGCCCCCATTCCCAAGCGGCTGATGCACATCCTCGAGGGCGAATCACTGCTCAACGACGCCTCCGGTCTGGTCTGCTTCCGCTTCGCGGTGGCGGCGGTGATGACCGGTACCTTCTCGCTGGCCACCGCTTCGCTGACCTTCCTGTGGGTGGCGGTGGCGGGCCTGGCGGTGGGCGTGGCGGTGACGCTGGGCGTGTCGACCTTCCAGCGTTGGTTGTGGCGCCGTTTCGGTGAAGAGCCGGGTGCGGCGATGCTGGTCAACCTGCTGATCCCGTTCGCGGCCTACCTGCTGGCCGAAGAGATCAATGCCTCGGGCATCCTCGCGGCGGTCGCGGCCGGCATCTCGATGAGCTACGTGGAAATGACCGGCCGTGTTTCCGGCAGCATGCGCGTGCAGCGCGCGGGCGTGTGGAACATGCTGCAGTTCAGCTTCAACGGCATCATGTTCGTGCTGCTGGGCGAGCAGTTGCCGGGCATCGTCGAGCGTGCAACCACCACGATGAACGAGACCGGTCACCAGAGCGCATGGTGGCTGTTGGTGTACGTGCTGGTGATCAATGCCAGCCTGATCGCCCTGCGCCTGCTGTGGGTGTGGCTGTCACTGCGCTGGAACCTGCTGCGTGCGCGTCGGCGTGGCCTGGAGCGGGGCGAGGCGCCGAACTGGCGCATCGTGGTGGCCACCTCGGTGGCGGGCGTGCGCGGTGCGATCACCCTGGCCGGCGTGCTGACGCTGCCACTGTTCCTGCCCGATGGCAGCCCGTTCCCCGCACGCGACCTGGTGATCTTCCTGGCTGCAGCGGTGATCCTGTTCTCGCTGGTCGGCGCCAGCGTGGCGCTGCCGCAGCTGCTGAAGGGCCTGCAGTTGCCGGCCGACTCCGGTGAGCGCAAGGAAGAGGATCTGGCCCGCCGGTTGTCCTCGAAGGCGGCGCTGGCCGGGGTGGAGCGCAAGCGGCAGCAGCTGGTGCTGAACCAGAACACCGAGAACGTGCAGTTGTACAACGACGCGGCCTCGCGGGTCAGCCTGCTGTATCAGCGGCACCTGGATCGCGAGAACCCGGACGTGGATCCGGAGAAGGTGAAGCGGATGGAGGAGGGCTATCGCCAGTTGCGCAGCGCCGGCCTCACTGCCGAGCGCGAGGAACTGTTCCGCCTCACCCGGCGCGGCGTGATCTCCGACGAGATCTCGAGGCGCCTGATCCGCAACCTGGATCTGCTGGAGTCGCGCAAGCGCGAGTGACCGGCCCTGTGCATCGGGGTCGGATCCCTTTCCCGCGGAAAGGGATCTGACCCCGGGCTCCGTCAGGCCGGCTTCTGGTCGAGGAAGTAGGCCTCGACCTTGCCTTTGACCTTGATCGTCATCGGGTTGCCGCGACGGTCACGGGCCTTGCCGGCCTGCACGCGGATCCAGCCTTCGCTGACCGAGTATTCCTCGACGTTGTCGCGCTCGACGTCGTTGAAGCGCACGCCGACGCCGCGCTCCAGCGCCTGTGCATCATGGAAGGGGCTGGCCGGATTGATCGCCAGGTGGTCGGGAGGGGTATCGCTCATCGCTTCATTCACAGTGACGGCCACCAAGGCCGGCTTCAGCGATACAGGATAAACCGTAGAATGCCGGCCTGCCCCGAGGAGTTCCCGCCATGCCCGACAACAGCGACTACTTCGACTTCGAGGAGGACGTCCATGATTTCGACGAGGATGGCTTCGAAGCGCGGGTCTGGAACCTGCTGGTACTGATCAACCCGGGCGACGAGGAACTGGCGCTGCAGCAGTTCAACCGCTGGCGCGAGCTGCTGGCCGAAGCCGGCGAACCGCTGGAAGCAGACGCCGATTGGCTGCCGCCACTGCTGTCCGCGATCGGCTGGCAATCCGGCTTCGAGGTGGAGCGGGATGACCTGGAAACGCTGATATCGGCGGTGAACGAGCTGTCCGCGCGCTTCAACCTGCAGCTTGACTGGGGCGGCGACCTGGACGATGAGGATTTCACCGAAGACCTGGATGGCGTGCAGCTGATGTCCACCGCCTTCGACCGCCTGCGCGAGCACAACTACACGCTGTGGAGCGTGGATGCCGGCAGCGCGGGTTTCACCGGCTGGATGGCACTGACCCGTGACGACGACGCCATGCTGGCGCTGTGCTCGCTGCTGAACGTGGAAATCCGCCTGGGCAGCGACCCGTTCTGAGCGTCATCCCGGTTCGCCGGGCCATGCCCGGCGGGGGCGCTGCGGCCTACGGCCGGTACTGCGCCCGCGCGTTGGCGATCACCGCTTTCACCTGTGCGCGGTCCGTGTGCCGTGAAATCGCCACGGCACCCAGTGCGATCGCCTGTGCGCGCAGCTCGGTGGTGACGTCGTAGTGCGCGCCGCTGGCCTTGTTCTGGAAGGCCCGGCGGGGGATGCCGAGCTGCGCCGCCATGGCGTGCAGCTCGGCCAGGGTGTCGGCCATCAGATGCGCCCAGCGCTGGTCGCGCCAGGCATGCACTGCGTCATCGACGTAGACCGTCACCGCCGCGGCCGGATCAGGCCTGCGGCTTGCCGTCGGCGTCGGCGTCGGCGGCCGGAGCAGCCTCGGCGTCAGCGGTACCTTCGGCAGCGCTGGCTTCTTCGGCCACATCGCCTTCAGCGGTCTCGCCCTCTGCTTCCACGCCTTCGAACTCGGCGACCAGCGCGTCCAGGTACTCGTCGGCGGTCTGGCCCGCTTCGGCGGCCAGGGTATCCAGCAGCTTCTGCAGCAGTTCGGAATACTCCAGGCTGACCTTGCGGCCTTCCTTCTCCTGCACGTTGGCCAGGTGCTTGAGCATGGCCAGCATCGGCACCGGGTTCTCGGCATTGCCCATGGTCTGACCGCCGATGGCCAGCAGCCACTCGCGACCCTGCAGGCCGATGGCGGCGACCACCTGGCCGTCCTCGCTGGTCAGCACGGCGTGGTTCTGCACCTGCTGCTGGGCGTTCAGACGGAGGAACGGGCGCTTGGCCTGCTGCTTCTTGCGCTGGTCGCGCTTGGCCTTGGAAGACTTGGACATCGGGGGTGTCACCTGAAAACGGAAAGACCCCCATTGTACCGGGTGCGCCGGGCCATGCCCCTGGTGGGTGCGGACCCTGGTCCGCATGTTTTCCCGGATGTGCGGACCAAGGTCCGCACCCACCGTCTACTTTGCCTCACCCTGCGCCGCCTGTACGTCCGCGTCGATGACCGGCGCCGACAGACCCACCTGTGGACCGGCGCCGGCCAGCGCGGCCTGCTCGGCGGCGCGGGTCATCACCACGATGCTGATGCGGCGGTTGATCGGGTTCTGCGGGTCTGCCCGGTCGAACAGCACCGAGGAGGACAGGCCGACCACGCGGGTGATCTTGCTGTCCTCCAGTCCGCCATCGATCAGGGCGCGGCGGGCCGCATTGGCGCGGTCGGCGCTCAGTTCCCAGTTGCCGTAGCCGCGGGCGGCGGTGTAGGCGGTGATGTCGGTGTGGCCGGTCAGGCTGATCCGGTTCGGCACGTGGTTCAGGTACTCGGCCAGCTCATGCAGGATCTGCTGCGTGTAGGGCTTGAGCGTGGCACTGCCGAGGTCGAACATGGGCCGGTTCTGCTTGTCCACGATCTGGATGCGCAGGCCTTCCGGGGTCAGGTCCAGCAGCAGCTGGTCCTTGAACGGCTCCAGCGCCTGGCTGCGGCTGATCGCTTCCTGCAGTTCCTTCATCAGCTGTTCCAGCTGCTGCTTGTCGCGCTGCTGCTGGTCCACCGGGTGCGGCACGGCTTCCTGCTGGTTCTGGAAGGGATCGTTGCTGCTGCCACGCGAGATGTCGGTGGCGCCGCCGAGCTTGATCATCGACGTGCTGGCACCGCCCGGCCCGGCCATGCCCGGGGCCGGCGTGGCGCTCTGGCCACTGAGCGGGCTGGGGTTGCGGAAATACTCGGAAATGGCCGCACGATCGTTCTTGCTGGTGGTGGCCATCAGCCACAGCACCAGGAAGAAGGCCATCATCGCGGTCACGAAGTCGGCATAGGCCACCTTCCACGAGCCGCCATGGTGGGCGGCATGGCCGGGCTTCCTGACCTTGCGGACGATGACGGTGGGTTTGCTCTCGGCCATGGTTTACTTGACCGTCTTCAGGTGCTGCTCGAAATCGGAGAAGGCCGGGCGCACGTTGGACGGCAACGTCTTGCGGGCGAATTCCAGCGCGATCTTCGGGTTGTAACCGCGCAGGCAGGCCAGTAGTGCGGTCTTCACCGATTCGTAGATGCGGCTGTCCTGCTCGGCACGTGCTTCCATCGCCGCTGCCATCGGGCCGACGAACCCGTAACCCAGCAGGATGCCCAGGAAGGTGCCGACCAGCGCACCGGCGACATGGCCGCCGACCTCGACGATGTCGCCGCCGATCGAGCCCATGGTGATGACGATGCCCAGCACCGCCGCGACGATGCCGAAACCGGGCAATCCGTCGGCCACCTTGGTCAGCACCTGCGACGGGGCCATCGCTTCGGCGTGGTGCTTTTCCAGCTCCAGTTCGAGCAGCGGCTCCAGTTCATGCGGCTCGATGTTGCTGCCGATCATCAGGCGCAGGCAGTCGGTGATGAAATCGATCAGGTGGTGGTCGGCCTGCACCTTCGGATAGTTGCCGAACACGGCGCTCTCGGCCGGGCGTTCGACATGGTCCTCCAGCGCCATGAAGCCTTCCCGGCGCGCCTTGTTGAGCAGTTCGTAGAGCAGGCTGAGGACGTCGATGTAGTCCTGCTGCTTGTAGCGCGGGCCCTTGAACACGCCGACGATGGCCTGCAGCGTCTGCTTGACCGTCTTGGCCGGGGTGCCGACCAGGAACGCACCCAGCGCGGCACCGCCGATGATGACCAGCTCGTAGGGCTGCCAGAGAGCCCCCAGGCGGCCGTGGGCACCGAGGTAGCCCCCGATCACGCTGATGATGACGACCAGGAATCCAACGATGATGAGCATGGGGCAACGCAGGGAGGGGGGATATCTCCTTGTCGGCCCACCCTGCGGATTTCTGAAGAGGGAATTCTGTGAAACCGGTCGGCGGGGTTGTCTCAGCCCGCCACGCCGCTTTCCGCACCGCCACGCTGCAACGGGTTGGGCCAGGCCTCGCCGTTGCCGGCAAACGAAAGTGAGACGGAGTTCAGGCAGTGGCGCTCATGGGTGGGCGGCGGCCCGTCCGGGAACACGTGGCCGAGGTGGCTGCCACAGCGGGCGCAGGTGATCTCGGTGCGGATCATGCCGTGGCTGGTATCACGGATCTCACGCACGTGTGCCGCGTCGTAGGGGGCGAAGAAGCTCGGCCAACCGGTGCCGGAATCGAACTTGGTGCTGGAGCGGAACAGGGGCAGCCCACACAGCCGGCAGCAGTAGACACCCTCACGCTTGTTGTCCAGGAACACGCCACAGAACGGTGCTTCGGTGCCGTGCTGCAGCAGCACGCGGCGTTCTTCGCTGCTGAGGCCGGCGACCAGGGTGTCGGTCTGGGAGGCGGTAGGGGGCGTCAGGTCGAAGGCACTCATGCTGGCTCTCCGTGGGGTCGATGGCCTGGGGATGCCTGCAGACGTGGGGGTGTGACCGCCGTCTTGCAAGTGTGAGCTGCGTTCATGGGCGGCACACGGGCGCGGGCGCATGGTGGGGAGGATTCCTGCTGGAGCGTGCCATGAAGACCCTTTCCATCTGGGTGCTGTCGGCTCTGCTGCCCCTGTCGGCACAGGCCCAGGTGCCCACCACATCGCCGACCACCACCCGCAGCACCACCACCGTGGCGCCAGCGCCGGTGCCGCCGCCCCCACAGCCGGCAAGACCGCAGCCGCAGGTCCTGCCGTCACCGCAGCCGACGCAGCCGATCAAGTCCACCGGCCCGGCGCAGGTGGTGCCGACGCCGGCGCCGAAGCTGCCGGACAAGGTCTATGACCGCAACGGGCGCATCGTTCCCGGCGTCAAGCCGGTCGGCCCGAACCGTGTGTTCGACTCCCGTACCGGCCGCTACTACGACAGTGTGCCGGCCGGCAGTGGCCAGCAGGTCAAGCCATAGGGCAGTCCGCCACCGCCCGCGGCGGGTGGTGACCGCGCCGGCTGAACGCCTGAAAACACACTGCCGCCGCTCACGGCTTTTTCGCCTGTGATTAACCGCCGCAGGACCACCGTGGCCCTGCGCCGGCATCCCGCCGTCGCATGTCCTTCGTCCTTTGGATCGCGATCATGAAGAACCCGCAGAACCGTCATCCCGGCAAGGAAGCGCAGAGCCATAAACCGCAGCAGCAACAGCAGCAACAGCAGCAGATGGACCCGCAGCGGCCGCAGAAGGGCGGCAAACAGCAGGAGACACGTCAGCAGCAGGGCTCGATGAAGCACCCGCAGCAGCGCTGACGCCCCTGGAACAGGGCCGGAACCCGCCGCGCGGGCTCTGGCCCTTCATTCGGGAATCGGCAGGCTGAGCGTCTCCTTGACCTCTTCCATGACGATGTAGCTCTTCGATTCGCGCACGTGCGGCAGGGTCAACAGGGTGCTGCCCAGCAGTTTGCGGTAGGAGGCCATCTCGCTGATCCGCGCCTTCAGCAGGTAGTCGAAGTCGCCGGACACCAGATGGCACTCGAGCACGTTCGGCAGCTTCAGCGCCGCACGCCGGAACTCCTCGAAGATGTCGCCGGACTTGTAGGCCAGGCTGATCTCCACGAACACCAGCAGGCTGGCTTTCAGCGCCGTGGGATCCAGGTGAGCGTGATAGCCGGTGATCACGCCCTCGCGCTCCAGCCGGCGCACGCGCTCGGTGCACGGGGTGGTCGACAGGCCCACGCGCTCGCCCAGCTCGGTAAAGGAAATGCGGCCTTCGGCCTGGAGGATGCGCAGGATCCTGCGGTCGATCTTGTCCAGTTCACGGGGGCGGGCGGCCATGGGCGTCAACCTGGGGAAGTGAATCACGGGGAAACATCTTGCCCGCAGCGTGAAAAACAGGCAAATCGCCTATGAATGGAAGAATATACTTCCCCGATTATGGCCCTGGCGTGCTCAAACGCAGGGAATGATCGGGTTGGAGAATTTCCATGCGAGTCCTAGTTCTCGGCAGCGGCGTGATCGGCACCACCAGTGCCTGGTACCTGCGACAGGCCGGGTTTGATGTCACGGTCGTCGACCGCCAGCCCGGCCCCGCGCTGGAAACCAGTTTCGCCAATGCCGGCCAGCTGTCGTTCGGCTACACCTCGCCCTGGGCCGCGCCCGGCGTGCCGAAGAAGGCGATCGGCTGGCTGTTCGAGAAGCATGCACCGCTGGCGATCCGTCCCGGCATGGATCTGGCCCAGTACCGCTGGCTGTGGCAGATGCTGCGCAACTGCACCCACGAGCGCTATGCGATCAACAAGGCGCGCATGGTGCGCATGTCCGAGTACAGCCGCGATTGCCTGAACGAGCTGCGCGCGCAGATCGGCATCGAGTTCGAGGGGCGCGACCTGGGGACCACCCAGCTGTTCCGCACCCAGCAGCAGCTGGATGCCTCGGCACAGGACATCGAGATCCTGGCCCGCTATGGCGTGCCGTACGAAGTGCTGGATCGCGCCGGCATCATCGCCGCGGAACCGGCGCTGGCGCACGTTGATGGCCTGGTCGGTGCGCTGCGCCTGCCGCGCGACCAGACCGGCGACTGCCAGCTGTTCACCCGCCGCCTGGCGCAGATGTGCACCGACGCCGGTGTCGAGTTCCGATTCGACCAGGACATCAGCGCCATCGAGTCGGATGGAGAGCGCATCACCGGCGTGCGCATCGCCGGCAAGCTGGAGACTGCCGACCGCTATGTGGTCGCGCTGGGCAGTTACTCGCCGGCGCTGGTCGCGCCGCTGGGCATGCGCCTGCCGGTGTACCCGCTGAAGGGGTATTCGTTGACCCTGCCGATCACCGATCCGGCCATGGCTCCGACCTCGACCATCCTCGATGAGAGCTACAAGGTTGCTGTAACCCGCTTCGACAACCGCATCCGTGTGGGTGGCATGGCCGAAGTGGCCGGTTTCGACCTGTCGCTGTCACCGCGTCGCCGCGAGACCCTGGAGCTGGTGGTTCGTGACCTGTACCCGAAGGGCGGGGACCTGTCGCGCGCGCAGTTCTGGACCGGCCTGCGCCCGGCCACGCCGGATGGCACGCCGGTGATCGGCGCCACGCCCTTCCGCAACCTGTATCTCAACACCGGTCACGGCACCCTGGGCTGGACCATGGCGTGTGGTTCAGGTCGCTACCTGGCCGACCTGATGAGTGCACGCCAGCCACAGATCAGCACTGAAGGCCTGGACATCTTCCGCTACGGCCAGTTCGGCCATGCCCCGCAACACGAGAGCCGCACATGCGTCCTGCCCGCGCGCTGATCGATCTGCACGCGCTGCGCAGCAACTACCGGCTCGCCCGCGAGCTGGGGGGCGGCAAGGCGCTGGCGATCATCAAGGCTGATGCCTATGGCCATGGCGCCGTGCGCTGCGCGCAGGCCCTGGAAGACGAGGCCGACGGCTTCGGGGTGGCGACCATCGAAGAGGCGCTGGAGCTGCGCAGGGCCGGTATCCGCGCGCCCATCCTGCTGTTGGAAGGCATTTTCGAAGCCAGCGAGATGGCGCTGGTGGCCGAGCATTCGCTGTGGTTCTCGGTCGGCTCGCCGTGGCAGCTGGAAGCGCTGGCTGCCTTCGACAGCCCGCATCCGTTGACGGTCTGGCTGAAGCTGGACAGCGGCATGCATCGCCTGGGTCTGGACGTGGAGACCTTCCGCGCCGCACACGCGCGCCTGCAGGCGATGCCGCAGGTGGAGCGGATCGTGCTGATGACCCATCTGGCGCGTGCCGATGAACTGGACAGCGAACGTACCCACGAGCAGGCCGCCACCTTCGCACGTGCAATCGAGGGCCTGCAGGGTGAGACCAGCGTGTGCAATTCGCCGGCCCTGCTGGGGTGGCCCGACGTGCGCAGCGACTGGGTGCGCCCGGGGCTCATGCTGTACGGCGCCAACCCGATGCCGGACGACACGGATCTGACCGCGCGGCTGCGCCCGGTGATGACCATGCAGTCCAAGGTGATTGCCGAGCGCTGGATCGAAGCCGGTGAGCCGGTGGGATATGGCGCGCGCTTCGTGGCCAAGGCGCGTACACGCGTGGGCGTGGTGGCCCTGGGCTATGCCGACGGCTATCCCCAGTTCGCGCCGAACGGCACCCCGGTACTGATCGACGGCCAGCCTGGCGTGCTGATCGGTCGGGTTTCGATGGACATGCTGACGGTGGACCTGACCGCACATGCACAGGCCGGCGTTGGCAGCGTGGTGGAACTGTGGGGGCAGGCCCCGACGCTTTCGGAACTGGCGCCACGTTGCGGGGTGAGCGCCTACCAGCTGCCCTGCGCGGTCAAGCGGGTCGCCCGCGTCTACCGCGATTGATGCGCCGCCGGG